>NZ_LFCV01000266.1 GCF_001037465.1 Xenorhabdus khoisanae | reverse complement strand
AAATAAAGGGCTATTTTTAGCCCTTTATTATCAAGGATTGCGTGTTTCCATTCGTAATCATAATCTGAAATAAATTTTTTTAGTGTTTTATTCTGCAAAATAAAAGATATCAGTTTTAACTGCTTTCTGTATATTTTATAGGATAAAGATAATCTATTTATTCCCAACTCTATAATAAAATTCATAAATATAATGAATGTCAAAGCAATCCTTTAATTAAGTCACTCGCGGCCTTGCGTGCTGGCTTTGGTGCTTAACGTCAAAGAAACACTTCCCGATAGTGAATAATTATTTTATTATTTGGGTAATATTTTGTCATTATATAATGACGAATTATCTTCATTGGCGTGAGGCTTATTTTCTCTGGGTGAATGTTTCATTAATTGATTTACATGATCTAAAGTTTTCAATATAAATTCTTTATCTTCAGTATCACAATTTTTCGCAATACATTCCAATAAATAAGGAGGAATTATATTTTTCTTGTTTATCTGATTGCTATTCATAATAATACCCTATTCTATGTGTTTTTCATGTCTGAGTATATTTAGCCTAGTCATAATATTAGCCAAACTAACCATGTTAGTCACTACTAAAAATGTAAATTTTTTATGGTGTAAGATTAATAAGTAAAATATTTGAAGTGGTGAAGGGTAAAAATGAAGTTTTATTGATGGGGGATAAACTTGAAATATTAATTCTTTGATTCTGAAAATATCAGGAGGAATAAAAAATGATATATAATCAAGGCCTTCCTTAGCCATTTATTCTCACAGAGAAATTGTCAATATCAGAGCAACGTTCCTACTTGCTTCCATGAATGAGTTACAATATCTGAAATTTTTTTACCAAATAATTTTTCTGCATTGTTGATGGTTAATATCGCGAAATCATTAAAGCTTGCTTTATGAGATAAACGTTTATCCAACAATGTCTCGTACCAAATCTTTCCTGCCAATTCCCATGAATAGCCGCCTAACTCGATCGCCAATAAATAGAATGCCTTATTGGGGATACCAGAATATTTATGGACTCCTCCCTGGTCATCTCTAACGGATAGATCTTGATATTGATCCATATGGCCAACTTGGTTGTCTTTTGGATTCGCGCTTCCGGGGTTTTTGAATGAGCGCAAAGCAATGTTGGGATCATTGTTTGGATTAAGTGCATAACCCAATATCCCTTGACCTATTAACCAATCAGATTCGCTTGTCTGTTGATTGTTTGTATACTGCTTTACCATAATGCCGAATACATCTGCGATAGATTCATTTAGTGCGCCAGATTGATAGGCATAATCAAGATTTGCTTCACTTTCAATAACGCCGTGAGTTAATTCATGAGCAGTAATATCAATACAGGAGGTAAAGCGATTAAAATAGGGAGCATAACCATCACCAAAAACCATTTGGTTATTATCCCAAAATGCATTCATATAATTTTTCTGGTAATGCACGCTAGCAACTAGCTTAAGGCCCTTGTTATCAATCGAATTGCGGCCAAAAACGTTTTTATAGAACTCATAAGTCTTACCCAGATACTCATAAGCTTCATTAGCGGATATATCGTCGCTTGTAGCCGTTATTTCATCTAAAATTAGTATTTTTCCTGGATATTGATCATTATATTGAGCATCATAAACCGTTCTATCTAATTTATTATAATTTCCAGGCTGGTATTCATGAGTGAAAATATCCAACTCAGCAGAGCTATTCATTAAATTATAAACATGATTTAATGTTTTTAATATATATGCTTTATCACTTTGACCACAAATTTTTACGACGTATTCCAATAGAGAAGGTGGAATTATACCAGTTTTATTTAATTTAATTTGATGGTTGCGCATAATAATACCCCGCTTTTTAGATATTGTGTTTATTTTAATCCCTGGGATCCTTAATTAAGTATTAATCTAAATGGTGGTATTCGCTACTAATGAGAAAGGTTTTTGTTGTATTTGATAATGTTAATTTATAAATATAATAAAGGATTATCCTTAATCCTTTATTATTTATTTTAGTGTTATCTTCAGGTTACTTCTTTTAACATAAATTGATATTGTATTAATATTGAGTTAATCATTTTCAGGAAGTAAAATACCAACCTCTTACAAAGAGTTACTAACAATATCTGAAATTTCATTATCAAATAATTATTCAGCATTTTCAATTGTCAGTTT
>NZ_LFCV01000265.1 GCF_001037465.1 Xenorhabdus khoisanae | reverse complement strand
TCCTTATTCTGATTACTATTTTCTATATAATAAAATGAAATAATTTCAATTTGAGTACAATAACTCGACATCGCTTTCATCTTTTTGTTAAATTTAGCTATCTAGAAGTCTAAACATGCAAACTGAAATAGTAGAGGTTTCGAGCAATGCCTATCCGTGTACCAGATGAATTACCTGCGGTAAATATTCTCCGCAATGAAAACATCTTTGTCATGACCTCAACACGGGCAAGTATTCAAAATATTCGCCCATTGAAAGTATTGCTACTTAACCTGATGCCCAAGAAGATTGAAGCTGAAAATCAGTTTATTCGGTTACTGTCAAATTCACCGCTACAGGTTGATATTCAATTACTGAGAATTGATAGTCGGCAATGTAAAAATACGCCTGTTGAACATTTAGATACCTTTTATTGTGATTTTGACTCAATAAAAGATCAAAATTTTGATGGATTGATTGTCACTGGTGCTCCTTTGGGATTGGTTGAATTTGAGGATGTGACTTATTGGGATGAAATTGAAAAAATTGTTACTTGGGCAAAGAGTCATGTTACTTCGACACTTTTTGTCTGTTGGGCAGTGCAGGCAGCCTTAAATATTCTTTATCGCCTTCCAAAATACACTCGAACGACCAAACTATCTGGTGTCTATTCTCATTCAACGTTAGATCCTTTAGCGTTACTAACGCGCGGATTTGACGAAACTTTTTTTGCACCGCATTCTCGTTTTGCTGATTTTCCTGAATCTGTTATTCGTGAGCATACAGACTTAGATATTTTAGCCAGTTCAGAAGAGGCTGGCGCTTATTTATTTTCCAGTAAGGATAGAAGACTCGTATTTGTTACAGGTCACCCTGAATATGATGTGGGTACGCTAGCAGCAGAATACTGGCGTGATCGGGCTGCTGATTTGAATCCTGCACTGCCGATCAATTATTTCCCGAATGACGATCCTGAAAATAGTCCCATTGCTGCTTGGCGCAGTCATGGTCACTTACTGTTTTCAAATTGGTTGAATTATTATGTTTATCAAATTACGCCATATGATCTCACTTTTATGAATCCTTCCTTAGATTGATCTCCATTTGAAACAGAAAAATGAGGATTGGCTGAAGCGAGCCATTTCTCATTTTTTTAATTTTTCTTTCCATATTGATGATTTCCAGACATTAGTTATTTCTTATACATAACAAAAACTTAACACTTTTCTGTTTTCTTTTTTGGAATTTATTTCCCTGTTTTTCTTATCTTTAAATACACTTAATTTATTGATTTTATTTGGTTAATTTTTAATTTAAAAAATAATGGAAATCGTTTTTGATTTATTTTTTTAATTGATTAATCTTAATCGGGTTGAGCATTTAAAAGACGAAAAGAGGGGAGTATGCAGCAGATGTTAACAACCCAGTTGACCTTTATGAAGCCTTTTGGCGAGGCAGAGAATCAGGTATTATCACCTGAATCTATTGGTTTCTTAGAAGATTTGATTGTTGAATTTTCTGGCAGGCGTGAAAAATTATTGGGAGAACGCATTGAATGGCAGAAAAAAATAGATGACGGAATGCTCCCAGATTTTATTTCGGAAACATCTTCCATTAGAGATGGGGATTGGAAAATACAGGGAATAC
>NZ_LFCV01000264.1 GCF_001037465.1 Xenorhabdus khoisanae | reverse complement strand
CCGCGGCTTCCGGATTGAACTGGGGGAAATTGAAACTGCCCTGACAGCACATCCTCAGGTCAAACAGGCGGTGGTCATTGCCCGGGAGCACAAGGGGCATAAAGCCCTGGCCGCCTATCTGGTGACAGAGGGAGCGCTCTCCGATGAAACGCTGATGGTGCATGTATCAGCGCGGCTGCCGGACTATATGCTGCCCGCCAGCTTTACTTTTATTGAGACGATCCCACTGACACTGAACGGCAAGGTCAATCGCCGGGCATTACCAGAACCGGTTTTCGGTAACAGAGCAAATTATGTCGCACCCCGTAATGCCCTGGAAACCCAGCTTTGTGCTATTTGGCAGGATGTTTTAAAGCTGGAGCAGGTGGGTATTGAAGATAACTTCTTCCATATTGGCGGAAATTCTCTACTAGCGATTAAACTCACTTCGGCAATACGCCATAAAATGGCCATTGATATTCCGTTAAATATCTTATTTAGCTGCAAGAGTATTACTCTATTATCCCAGTGGCTGGCAACGGATAATAAAAAAATCAGTTTACTTAATTTCCTAACACCAGAATCAATGGCAACGGATAAATTATTTATGATTCATCCAGCTAATGGCGGCAGTGAATCCTATGCTCCTCTGGCAAATATGTTAGCAGATAGCTATAACTGTATTGGTATTGATAATTACAATCTCAGCACAGATAATCAAATAGATTCATTGCAACGATTAGCTCAAATTTATATGGAGCTCATTCTGACTGAAATCTCTATTGATCAATCTATCCGTATCTTAGGCTGGTCATTAGGCGGTCAGTTAGCGATGGAAATCGCCTATCAATTAGAACAGCTTGGCGCACAAAAAATCCAGTTATTCTTATTAGATACTGTAATTAATAACGCCGAGATGAAAAGGATTAAAAACAATATTGATATATCAAATTCAAACCTATTACTCACTGAGAACTTACAAAAAATGGGTGCCAGTGACACCTATATCAATAAAGTATTGGAGAGTGCACCATTTGAATATAAAATATCTTATTGTGATTTAAGCGGAATGTTAAAACATACAAACATTACGC
>NZ_LFCV01000263.1 GCF_001037465.1 Xenorhabdus khoisanae | reverse complement strand
TTGGGTGACCTGATTTAACGCGGCGCTGTTGTGGTTGCAACACATCAACGCCGCTCACCACAAGCAACTAATAGGAGTTGAATGATGGCTAAGGCGCATTCTAAGCAAAACCGTGCGGTAAATAAAGCCGCGAAAACAGAACGTTATTACACCGTGGGATACATGCCGCAAAATGATAAGGCCACTGCCCCGCCTGTAATTCACCTTAAAGAGCAATGGCTTAAAGTTGCCGGGTTTGATAAGGGTTGCACCCTGACCGCGAAGATACTGGACGGCTGTCTGGTGCTTATTCCTGACAGCGATGATACCTGCGCAATTAAGCAGCAGTACCAGCGCCAGCGGGATCAGTTTAATGATATTAAGCTGCGAATGCGGGAACTTATTGGGGAGTACAAAAGCCGCTAAGGGCAAGGGCTGAGTGGCTCTTGAAAAGAGAAAAGCCGGAAGATCATGGGATTTCTTTCGGCTTTTTTACATAGATATGTGAGAATTTTCTGTTGTCAACTAAGCATTTTTATATGTTAATTCAGCATCAATAATAATGTTGCCCAGTTTATTATCAAAAGGCCATTGGTCGGTAATAACTCTAGCCATGCCTAAGTGTCTTTGTGTTTTCTGTGGAATATCGCCTGACTCAATAATATTACGTAAATTTATTAATTTTTCCTTAAAATTATTCAATTGATTAATTGTAGTAAAAAGACTGAATTTGTCATAGGTTGCAATAGCTTTCTCGATTTCTACTATCGCTATATCTATTTTTTTTATTACCTTATTTATATTCATTGTTTTATTAACTTATCTAAATCGCTGATATATTTTTGTGTTTGACCACCAGGTAATCCAACGCCTTGTGCTGGTGCTTTTCTTTCAATAATGGTTTGTTCCCGGCACAACTTTAAATTGTGAAAAAT
>NZ_LFCV01000262.1 GCF_001037465.1 Xenorhabdus khoisanae | reverse complement strand
AATCTATTGATGTTTTATTTTCTTCGATTTTGACAGGTGAAAGAGATATTTTATTGAGTTATAAGTGCTGCTCAAAAAAAGAATAAGAATGGATATAAAAGAAATTTTTATGTTTTAGAACACCCCATTTTTTCAAATGGGGGGCTGATTTATTGAAAATACAATCAATTGGTTACTTATAGAGATTCTGTAATTTATCAATTTGCAACTTATCTAACTGTAATTTATCCAACTGAAATTTTTCTAAATAGCTAGCAAATGAAGATTCGATATGTTGCGGAAGAATAATGGCAATTACTACTAGCAACACAGCGATGAAGCGTTCAGTTTTCTTGCGTTGTTTATCCTTACCTCTAACAATAGGAATACAAAAACGTATTCTTAATGGCCATAAAAGTGGAATACCGGCAGGAGTCAGCATATCAGCAATCAAATGGCTGATATAACCCACAACCATGGCATGGATAAAATCAGTTGGAATAGGCCAGTCAGGGGGGATTTCAGTCTGAAATAAAGTAATACCTGCAATGAGAGCTAATAAACTGTGTGTAAACCCACGATGCCCGCATAAGCGCGCAATTGGAATGGATATAAAACGGAATAATCTACCTAAAGTTGAACTTGGGTGATCAATATCAGGTAGTAATGAAGCCAGAAGTGCGCCAGGAAGCATATGTAGCCAATCTCCATGTGCTATTTCTGGTGTAATTTCTAGCTGGTGAGCCAATACAAGGCTGGCAACGGAAAAAAGAAGATGTCCTTCTGCTGTCATAACGATTTATACTAATTATTTATGCTGATTGCTGTGTATACGTACAGTTGGCAGTATAGAGGGTTTTGCATAAGGATGATAGGGGGTAAATAAGAAAAATCTTTATTTATCTGAAGCAATTCAGTGGATAACAAGAGCTTAATATTTGCGCTGCCAGATGTAAGAAAAGTGAGTATGGGGCTGTGGCAGCGCGGCAGCTATTTAGCTATTAAGTAATCATATACTAATGAAATGGACTCCTCCCCAAATCGGCTTCAGTGAGCCATGCTGAATATATCA
>NZ_LFCV01000261.1 GCF_001037465.1 Xenorhabdus khoisanae | reverse complement strand
GTTCAGTTGATGAGTTGTTCACCGAGCACATCGAATGTGTCAGGTTATGTTGATTCTGCTATAGCAGGCTTGGGCATTGAGCATTATTGCATAAGACAACAATCTCTGATTTTTTTCGAATAAAGATAATCCCGGTGATTTTTATACCAATATTAAAATAGAATCACGTTATTCTTTCCTTAATAAAACAACTTAATTAAAATAGTTAATTTCTTATTAAGAAAAAGCCAAGCCATGAGTGACAAAGAGGATTTCAGGATATTATCTTGAACAAGATAAAGGGAGGAAACCCTCCCTTTTGTATATAAAAAAATAAATATTTAAATTTAATTCGCCGAAATTTCTAACTTTATATCAATCTTTGAATCTCCGCCATAAACCTTCTTCTGATTGCAATCCTCTCCTTTGCAAATAGCCTTATCAACTATATTTTCACACCCTTTAATCTCTGTATACCAATCGTTATCATACCCATGTTCAAATATCAAATGACAACTTATAGGGCCACTGGAAATTTTCCATTCGACACTTTTTGTTTTAAATGCGCAACCACTAAAAAGATTATTACTATCTTCTAAATAGATGCTATGTTGCTTACCAATCGGAAGATTAAACTGATCATCACCACTCTCGTACATACACTGGGAGTCTTTTTTATCTACTACAAGATTCAATTGAGAGGAGGGAAGATGGATAAACTCCATATTATATTCAGCAGATAATTCTGAATGTTCTTTGGTATTAACACTTTTTTCCTCTGCCAAAGCAGTGGAAGTCCATAAACAAGATAAAACCGCTAAGATTGTGCCAGATATCATATTCATCATTTTCATACTGTTCTCCTTATGATGAAATTCTTAAACATATCACTTAATAAATCTTTTTGATTGGTTATTAATTCAACTTTTATG
>NZ_LFCV01000260.1 GCF_001037465.1 Xenorhabdus khoisanae | reverse complement strand
ACCCTCCTTGAGGGGTACCTGCTTGCACAGTCTCTTGAGCTAGAGATGTGATCAAGAGACAGCACTTATGTGGCCTTTTTAAATGAAGCTGAATCAGTTCACACAACAAACCATCAACCTTACAATATTTACGTTAAAACACCCCCATAACCTAATCAAAATAAACACTTATGAAATCCGGGTTATGTTTAAAATCGGCATCTTTTTGTTTTTTATAATAAATAGAAGATAAATTGGTAACCTTGCTTGTTTTTCTTCTGATAACACCTTTAACGGTAAAAAGTGTTCCATCTCGATGGTGACATATGTAATAATAGCACTATATTGATTTTGAAAGTCGCAACACAATCGCCTATAATGACGTCTGTGCTATTGTTACAGCATCTACTGTATTAGTTTATTTCAATATATTTAACAGCATATGCAGATATGACTATCCTTTATAGTAGACTGTTAAGCTATAGCCAGAAATCAGGCTTTGCTAGAACTAAGTATTTTTGTCATAATTAAGCGTAAATTAGTCTTCTTTAAAAATCCTAGTTGGTCAGATACGCAATATAGGGCTTTAATATTAATAAATAATAATCATGTTTTGATAGGCTCTATTCTAAAAGAATGACTATAATAAATAGCATGTATAAGCCTTAGTTCAAATAAGCTGCGCCTTGTTTACGGAGGTGATTATGGATGAATATTCACCAAGAAGACACGATATTGCTGAATTAAAATATTTATGTGAAAATTTAATTCACGAGGCACTTTCAGTCCTGAATCGCACTGACAATCATTGGATTCATGATCTAAGTTCCGAAAAAAGCTTAAAATTAAACGAATTGATCGAACACATTGCAGCTTTCGTCTGGAGCTTTAAAATTAAATACGCAGATAACTACGATCTTAGTACCTTAATTGATGAGTATCTGGATGAAACATATAATTTATTTGGAAGTGATAAGATAAGCTTTCTTGAACTTACAAAATGGCAAAGAACAAACGAACACTTAACTAACATTCTGTTACATGATTTGAATGCTTCTTTAAGCAAAACCTAATAAATATATTTCTAACTATTTTTTATACCAAATAAGATAAGGCAACTATGACTAAAACTGACTATCTGATGCGTTTGAGAAAATGCACTTCTATTGAAACACTGGAACGCGTAATTGAAAAAAATAAATATGAGCTCTCGGATGATGAACTTGAACTGTTCTACTCCGCTGCTGACCACCGTTTAGCCGAACTTACCATGAATAAACTCTATGATAAGATCCCATCGTCTGTTTGGAAATTTGTCCGCTAAACTGAAGTGATCAGATAGGAAGTGACCAAAGCCGGTAGCGATTATCGGCTGACGGCATTAAAGTCAATGATGAGCTTAAAACTGGTGAGGGCCCTGCCAGCGACATCCCGGCACACACATCCCCTGCTATGGCTGCTTCTTTCCAGACCTGACCAAGTTAACAAGTTAGCGTTGCGGGAGAACCAACAGAGCCCTCATTGATATTCGCTTCCAATTGCGAAGCGGTCAACATTATCTTTCATACATCATGAAATAGCAAGGAAACTTCATTTGAATGCTTATTTATTGAGCACATGGTTGTAAAAATAACCAAATAGACACAAATGTGGCACATTCCCTATATACAGATAGATAAAGAATAAACAAATACATTAAGTAACCTCAATAAATCACTTTTGTATCATACAAAAAGCCAATAATTTAAAATATCAAATTAACTAAAATATCCCCTTTCTTTTCACGCCCTTCAAAACAAAAAATAGCCATGCAAATCAACAAATAAACTAGAAAAACAATATTATCCGCATTATTTGACAAGCATTGATAAAATTAAACGTGATAATTCATCTCCAGAATAAAAAACATAATCATAAATTTTATTTACAATTTTATGAACTTATTTTCTAATAATTTAAAATTTATTATCTGTAATCGTCTTTTATCCATTTTTTTACACACTTAAAAAGCAAAGGCATGT
>NZ_LFCV01000259.1 GCF_001037465.1 Xenorhabdus khoisanae | reverse complement strand
GAATAACACCAATAGCTAAAATAAATATAACAATACATATACGTATGAAGTTATTCAACCGCAATCCCAGCATATTCTTTACCTATATTAATCCAGCTTGCATCTTCAATAAGAATTACGTCCTGACCAGTTTTTATATCGCTTATAGGAGTTATTGTATTTAAAAAATTAGGCAAGGGAACATTATAAGGAATTGTATTATTTGGATACTTTTCAGGGTCAGGGAATAATAATGGCTTAAAAGATTTATTTTTATATTTTCCTATAGCCCCGTAGTAATCCCATCGTTTATATGCTTTTTCTTTACTTACTACCCCTACTTGAGGTAAATAATTAATACCATTGATAGCCTGATAAAAACCGAATAAGTTAGAAATCAAATCTTCACCACTATAGCCACTATCTGAAATTAAAGTAAAAGGAAAGGAATCTTGATATGATTCAAATGAATGAGTTGTATACATCATAATAGTAAGAGCAACTCTTTTTTTATCATGTAAAGATAAACCTCTTCTAACTCTCCATCTTGTTTTTATAGATGTTCCTAGGCTACGTCCCCTACCCATATATTGGACATATCTAACGATAAAATGAGATTTATTAGTAGTTTCATCCCCCAAAGCAAGAGAGAGCATCAACTTTCTTGCATCATCACCATTAGCATGCCCTAAATCTAACCATCCTAATTTTTCTGTATAGACCAATCGTCCATTTTCTATATCAGATCTTTTAGTCATTATAACTCCTGTTATTTAGTTAAGTGCGCTATAATTTTTTAGATATATGATAGTACGCAAAATCATTAATTGACTGCCTATAGAAACGTTTTAGTAGAAAGTTACTGTTTTGTTACCTGACACCAAACAATAAATTTCTATAGAGTATAGATAATATAATTACATAATAGATTAGTAAATCCAAAATTCACTTTTTAATAGGCAACGTATTTTTAATATAAACTCACTCTAAACAGGAGCATACATCAAAGGTAGTAAATGGAACTTGTTTATTATTGTAATTATCACAATAATAAACTATTAATTTTACATTGCTGCTTAATATGAGTT
>NZ_LFCV01000258.1 GCF_001037465.1 Xenorhabdus khoisanae | reverse complement strand
ATCTATGCTCCCGGGGATTCATTCCCTTGCCGCCGCGCTGCATCTTGAAATCCATTGGGTATACGTTGATCACACGGATGAGCCTTTGATGGCTTGACCGAATCGTGTTGATGGACATGGTTAGTTGGGGAACTGGCTAAGATCTGCCGGGATTTTGAGATTTTTAGCCAGCTCAATCATCAGCGTTTATAACTGTTTTTATCAGAATCATATATAGTTAATGCTTTTGCACTATAAATAAAAGCATTTTCACCTTTCATTAATATTACCACGCCAATTCCTTCAATTAACTCTTCTCGTGTTAATCCACTTTCTATACCAGAACGAATGTGATTTCTGAGTGATTCATCAGAAGCTGAAGCTATTGCGATTGTGATGGCAATTAACTCTTTGAATTTTCATTAAATTATTTTATTGAATACCTGATTGTGGTCAATGGTTGTTTTCCTTGAGGACTAAAACGCGTGGAGAAGAGCGTGACTCAAACTCCAATAATAATTTATGTGGTTGATTTTTTTTGATAATTGTATTTATCCGATACTACTTAGATAATTTTTGTGTCATTTATTTTAAGGATTTTAATAACTAACCGTCATTAATTGATAGCCTATCCCTATCTTTCTGATAGGGAAAGATCTATTGATCTAACTATAATATTCAATATAATAATTGAATTACGGGTGTCGAGTATTCTGAGTTAGCGATTATCTTGTACATGGATTCATAAAACGAATGTTCCAATATTAAGTTAACAAATTTACATTCGCATACCCCACATTTTCTTTATAAGCTGTGTTTAAGTAACTTGAAAATTTTGTTGAGGATGAATATGAGTACATTAATTGAATTAACCGAAGATAATTTTGATAGTGTAGTCGGTACTAAAGGGATCTGTGTTGTCAGATTCTGGGCACCATGGTGTGGCCCGTGTCGTGCGGTAGCACCAACGTTTAATCAGTTATCAATCGATATGAAAGATAGTGCCACTTTCGGGGAAATCAATATTGATAATGCCAATAATATCGGTATGAAATATGGCATTCGCAGCATACCAATGACAATAGTATATAAAGATGGACAACCTGTAGATTCTCTTGTTGGCGTCGCTTCATTGACACAATTCAAGAATATGGTTTCTCAAAATTTGTAGTTCAGGTTGAGTTAAATTTGAGGGTTTTAGGGGCCTGCCTTACCTAACAGTCCAAACCAATATCATCATCTGCTTTTAATTGGTAAAACAAGGAGCATTTAATGTCTGTTTATACGAAAGTATTAATTATAGGAACTGGCCCTGCTGGGTATACTGCGGCGATATATGCGGCTAGGGCAGGTTTTTCTCCTATTGTTGTCTCCGGTTTGGAACTGGGTGGGCAATTAATGAATACTACTGATGTTGAGAATTGGCCGGGAGAGCCGGGAGGGACAACAGGCCCTGACCTTATGTTAAGAATGGATAAGCATGCGAAAGAGTTTATTCCGGAAATAATTAATGATCAGATAGTTTCAATTAATTTTGATTCTAAGCCCTTCTTGGTTTCAGGGGAGAAAAATGAATACCAAGCAGAAAGTATCATTATTGCAACAGGATCAACTGCACGTTATTTGAATCTGCCTAATGAAAACAAATTACATGGTAAGGGGCTCTCCTCTTGTGCGACTTGTGATGGTTTTTTCTTTAAAGGTCAGGATGTTGCAGTAATAGGTGGTGGCAATACTGCCGTTGAAGAAGCGTTATATCTTGCTAATATAGCAAGGCGAGTTTTTCTGATTCATAGGCGGGCTGAACTAAGAGCTGAAAAAATCCTACAGGACAGACTGATGGCTAAAGTCAGTGAAGGTAAGATCGATATACTCTGGAATACAGAAGTGAAAGGGTATATAGAATATCAGGATGACTTTAAAGGGCTAGCTTTAATAAATACATTTGATAATATCTTATTTGATCTTCCTATCAGCGGCTGTTTTATGGCTATAGGCCATAATCCGAATACAGGTTTTTTGCAAAATAAATTAAATCTGAATAATGGATATATTATTGTTAATGGTAGATCTCATCATTTTGAAACAATGACATCAATCCCCGGGGTATTTGCAGCAGGGGATGTTGCTGATGACAAATATCGTCAGGCAATAACATCAGCAGGTTCAGGGTGCATGGCGGCACTTGATGTAGGGAAATGGCTACAGTTTAATAATTTATAATATTATTAACGCATTAAGACCATTCAGAAATGTACTGGATGGTCAGTTTTTCAATGAAATGATTAGATAAATCCATTGTAAAGCTGAATCCATGCGCATTTTTTATTACCTGTTGTT
>NZ_LFCV01000257.1 GCF_001037465.1 Xenorhabdus khoisanae | reverse complement strand
AGATGTGTATAAGAGACAGGTATTCATCTAACAGTCAGATCAAAGTCATGATACTACAGTAACCTAATTAAAACTGGCTTTATTACAGCGATTAATTAGATACACTGATAAATCATTTCATTTACCCACAAATAACGCATGTGTAATTGAGTTATCTGGGTTTAGCGCTTTTAATATATAGAAATAATAACAACTTCATTATATTAATATATTTTATATATAACAATAATGAGTTAACTAAAATGGATAAATACACTTATATTAAATACAGTTTTATTCATTATAATAAATAACTGCGATAGATTTAGATAAGAATAATTATGATATGTATAACAATAAATATATACTCAATGGATTTCAAGTTGCATCGCGGCGGCAAGGGAACGAATCTCCGGGAGCATAGATAACTATGTGACCGGGGTGAGTGAGTGCAGCCAACAAAGAGGCAACTTGA
>NZ_LFCV01000256.1 GCF_001037465.1 Xenorhabdus khoisanae | reverse complement strand
GAGAGTGTTTGCAGGATTGTTTTTTTATCCCGTGGTATTTTATTTTTGCATTGCTATATTTTATTATTTATCTCTCTCAAAGATGCCAAAAAACAATAATTCAATTTTAAAGTTTCTTACATTTATTGGCATTTTAGGTTTTGTAATTAGTTTTCCTGTATCTTGGTATGCTGATTCAAAATTAAAAGAAAATGGATATATAAATTGCCATAAAAAATCGTTAAACGCTCCAAACAAATATGTAAAAAATAAAAATCTATGTGACTAAGCATATAATATATGTTTAGTTTTATTTTATAATGTTCTATCTTCCCAGATGCTATAAGCTGATGTTCCAGCAGTCACATGATTCCATGATATAAATTTATAGTTTAGTGTGACCCTTTCATATGGCATTATATCATGATTATTTATAGAGTGTGGGTATACACAGGAAATATCTGTGATAGTGGCCTCTGTAATTTTTACTTCGTAGAATAATTCTAATTGTCCTGTTTGGCTTGTTCTATAAAAGATAAAACCACCATTCAGTGACTCATTTGAGTCTATTGCCATTGCTAGTAGTGGTGAAGACTTGTCGATTGGTTTGATGAACTATATTGGTTGGTGACTCACGTTCTGCTGGCGTGAAATTGCATGATTCAGGCTAAGCACCTGTATTTGATCTTCGTGTCCCTTTTGATATCGATTTCCTATCGAATCAAGAGTTGAACACCCTGCGGAGATTAGACCTTGCTTCTTTCCGTTTAAAGTTAAGTAGATCATGTATGACATACAGAGTTCCATCTTAGTTTAGTATAAGTGATATTGTTTCTTACGTAATCCAAAGAAATTTACGCTAACATATTTAACGTCAAGGGACTAGTGCAATAAATATAAATTATTTGGACTAGCCCATTCCATCTAATCATCTTGGATTCACATATTAAGCGCAACATCGTTATAAACGAAGTAAATGAGTTTTTGT
>NZ_LFCV01000255.1 GCF_001037465.1 Xenorhabdus khoisanae | reverse complement strand
CATCCCATCGCATCAATTGTTATCAGGCAACCTGTGATATCCAGCAAGCGGAGTAATTTTGGGATCGCAGTGATTTCATTGGACTTTTTATCTGTCTTCAGTTGTCCCATCACTACGCCGTTCTGGGTGGCAAACGCACTCACCATGTGGAGCATCGACTGCCGATTCTTGCCATCATAAGTTCCCCGCAACGTTTTTCCGTCAATGGCGATAATTTCCCCTTCTGAGCGTTCGTTAACCCGTTGAGCCCAATGAATAAAACAGTGCTGAAACGCAACGGGATTGAGCCGAGAAATCAGGCGAGCGATAGCATCATGTCCCGGTATTCCATTCGGAAAAAGGGTTTTTTCTTGATACCAGTCCAGGTACGTTTCGCCGAAATCTTCAATATCTTCCCATCCTTCTGCACCGGCGATGATGGCTGTAATCGACAGAAAAAGGACATCAAACAAAGGATAACTGATCTTAGACGACTGGCGGGGAGCTGTTAATGTACTGAAAGACTAAGAAAAAGCATCGATACTCATAAGAATACTTCCCGAAAAAAGAAGTATGAAATTATATTTTTTCTTATTCGTCAAACCTGAAATTTTTTAAAAAAAAGTTCACGCTCTCACCCTGTAATTTCAACACATCACCAATAATAAAAAATATATATCAATAACTAAATTTCCTTACAAACAATAAAAAAACAAGAATAATAAAAAACAAAATAGACACTATTTAAAATTACAACCACTATTACACTATAAAGAGTGATGTCCATGAGTAATAATAAAATCAAAATAATCATTTCTACATAAAAAATATATTCTGGTATTTTTGTAAAAAAAATAACTATTAAACAATAACTATCTTTCATGAGGATGAGTGTTGAAAGATTGCAAGATTATTTGTAAGGACATCATGAGAG
>NZ_LFCV01000254.1 GCF_001037465.1 Xenorhabdus khoisanae | reverse complement strand
AATAAATATATTATAAAGATAATTTATCTTTTTTTATTATTCGCCACTAAGGAGCTATCTCAATAAGAGCTGATTTCCAGACCACGATTTGAAGAGATAACCTCCTATTCCCGACCTTCGTTCATATTAACATGTAAAAAATGTAACAGGAGAAAAATTGCAAATGACAATTATATGAAAAATTTATGTCATAAATATGACAATCATATCAGAATGATTGCGTGGTTGAATTCTAACAAAGCATTTCAAAATGGATAAATATCCAGTGATTTTTTGCGAGTCGCTTCGCAAAGAGCAACATTGTCGATAGCATATTAGCCAACTAAACGCTAGGGTAGATATCAATCATTAACCAAGAATGCGATACAAATGAAAACACGTATGAATTCGCGGTGCAGTGCGGGCGAAGTGCTGATAAAGTATCGTAGTATATCCCAATAACACAAGGAACGTACAAATGAGCCTTCATGTTTCATTTCGCCATACTGACATTGATATTCCAGAATTAATCCTGAATGGCAGTGCACTCAGCGATGCTGGATTTACCGCGAATGAGTTATTTCATATCTCCCAATTTTCCAATGGAATCATCATCTCTCTCGTTGATCCCAATGCAGATCTGGATAGTTTGATCAACGAAGTGGAAACGAATCCATATGAAGGGATCGACAATATCCGTGATAATGGTGAACTTTATATTGCGGGGGATTGGCTGACAATCAGTAACTTAGTAGAACAACCCATTAATATTGAGATGGAACCCGGCAAAATTATTCTTAAACCTAAGTTGATGGAAATGCTGGCTTAAGACCATTGTCACTAAAAAAATTACCTTCTATCAATTAGCCGGAAATATGAAGAAGAGTTCCGGCTTTTAATATTTCCTAATATTTAGGATCACCTTACTCAGAATGGCATTTCACACTTCATCAGCCTATTTTCCACCAGCCAAATCAATGAAATTACCCGTTACATACGATGATTCATCAGACAGCAACCATGCAATGGCCTGAGCAACTTCTTCCGGCTGCCCACCCCGTTTCATGGGCAAAGAATCTTTGATTCGATTTACCCTATCCGCTTCCCCACCATCAGCATGCATTTCGGTATAAATGAACCCAGGACGCACGGCATTTACCCTAATTCCTTGTGCAGCCACTTCTTGCGCCAAGCCAATTGTCATCGTATCAACGGCACCTTTCGATGCCGCATAATCAACATATTCATGAGGAGAACCCAGTCTGGCAGCGGCGGATGAAACATTAACAATAACGCCGCCTTTCCCACCATGACGAAAAGCCATTCTCTTGACCGCTTCACGGGCACAGAGAAAAGCCCCTGTGACATTGATTGCGAAGATTTCACTTAGCCGTTCTGCCGTCAACTGTTCAATGGTAGCTTGAGATTTTAAGACTCCGGCATTGTTCACTAATCCAGAAATATAACCCAGCTCTTTTTCTGTCCGCTGGAACAAGGCTATTACTTGTTTTTCATCCGCGATATCCACCTGAACCGCAATTGCTGACTGCCCCAAGGAACGGATCATATCTACAACTTCATAGGCTTCGTCTTCACGGCTACGATATCCAACGCAGATATGGTGCCCTAGCTTTGCCAGACAACATGCCGTGGCCTTACCAATGCCACGGGAACCCCCTGTAATGATCGTCACCTTTTGCTCAATGCCATTCACCGCCATTCTCCCCATTTTTCGTGTTATTTTTTTCACATCAAGCCCTTGAAGATTAAATACCGTTAATTATCTATAAAAGAGATGAATTAATTAAAAATAAACATATAAACCCAATATTACACATATATAAAAACATAAATATTCTCTATGTTAAATTTGCAATCATAACATTCAAAACTATACTCCAAACTGCAAGAGTAGATTTCGGGTTGTAAGTACTCTAATCAGAGGACATATATGATGAAAAGCTTGAAGTTATCAGTTGCAGCATTACTGGTGTTGTTTTCAAGTGCCGCACTTGCAGCGCCTGCAGTATCAACCTCGGCCGAAACTGCGTCAAAAACAGCAACGGCAGTAGAACATAATGTGAAAGCAGCCAAAAATAAAGTTAACTCACCAGAAAAGAAAGTAACCAAAAAAGCAAAAAGCCAAAAAGCGTCTAAGAAGAAAAATAAAGCTGTGAAAAAAGGTGCCAATACCAATACGGCTCTTTGTAAAGACGGGACTTATAGCAAGAGTAAATCTCGTAAAGGAGCCTGCTCTCGTCACGGCGGAGTTTCTAAGTGGCTGTAATATTTTGTTGGTTTTCCATCATGCACAATTAGGGAGCTTTGGCTCCCTAATTCTTTTTGACACACTATATATTGATAACCAAAATAAAAATATCTATTTAAATCTATTTTTTTTAAACAACAATCAGATTTTGATGACTTTCATTATTTAATTTACAAATTAAACATCCCTTCATCAATTTTTATCATGTTGTTTTTTACATAATTATTAATTAAAGCAACAGACTATCCCAATAGGAAATACTTTATATTATAGTCAACCTGTCTTTTTAATTTCTGTTTACACAAATAACATA
>NZ_LFCV01000253.1 GCF_001037465.1 Xenorhabdus khoisanae | reverse complement strand
GCAGGCGGGGCGGTGGCCTTGTTATTTTGCGGCACGTATCCCACGGTGTAATAACGTTCGGTTCTGGCGGCTTTATTTACCGCCCGGTTTTGCTTAGAATGCGCCTTAGCCATCATTCAACTCCTAATCAGTTGGTTGTGGTCAGCGGGGTTAACGTGTTGGTAGCACTTTAACCCCGCGTTAAATCAACAGGTTATTTTACCTTGCCAGTGCCTGTAACTGCTTCTTGGTTAAAAAGGCATCCAGTATTTCTTGACCACTACAGTTCGTGTTGTTTTTAATTTAAGCACTCACGCTCTCGCCCTGCATAGATTTATAGTCATTCCTAAACGTTGGGTTGTTGAACGCTCGTTCAGTTGGTTGGAAAAATGCAGACGGCTTTGGAAAAATTGCGAACGAAAACTGAATACCAGTCTGCAAATGATCAATTTAGCTTTCTTAGTGGTGTTATTAAAAAGACTCTGAACAGGTTGTAAGTTAAAGTCATTCTATTCCTTTATCAAAGTGTCCGAATTTATTAAAGCACAACAATCAAAAACCGATATATATATAAATGTACATGTACATAGTATATAAATGTACATAATATTGTGATATTGGCTGTAAAAACACCTCAATAACCACCTGGTTTGTATGTCTTTCCAGTGTTTGACTTAAAAATCCTACATACTTGATCCCGTCAAAACTATCAGTAAATCACGTTAGCAATCATTTTCTTCATTTATTATTTGCTAACCATATTTTTCTATTTGAAATCAAAAAAATCGCTAGTACACTTAGTATACTTTTTCACTGTTCAGAGTCTCTTTTCATTGCACTCTTGTAGGTGAAAAACAGACATAAGTGTCAATTTTTATCTTGTGAAAACCGCACTTAAGAGATTAAATAGCCATCGTAAAACAGTCGCTTACAAACGGAGTGGAGTTGTCTCCACAATTCAAGATAGACCTTCATGACATATTGTAAACTCTAGAAAATATCAGGCCGCTTTTGAAAGGCAGGGGGCTGTTTTTTTCTGATAGTGTTTATCTAATGTCATGACAGAAGAGAGTAACGATAAAACCAAAGTAGCAAGTTCAATTTTAATTAGTTGATTTTCAAGGTTAAAATTCCATAGCCGTTTTCTCATATCAGATTTGATTATGAAGGGGGGAATGATGTTTTTCCATGTCGTCAACAAAAATAAGATTATCGTATTTACTTTAATATTGGGAATTGCCATTTTATTTTTATCTTTTAATAACAGTCGATTGGGGATTATTGGTTACGCTGATAAACATTGTCAGAAGA
>NZ_LFCV01000252.1 GCF_001037465.1 Xenorhabdus khoisanae | reverse complement strand
ATGTTATTTTATTAAAATAAAACAACTGAAACTATTTTGATGTTCACGGCGAAGTCGATAGTTACAGCGGTGATCCGTATGCCGCTTAGAAAGTGAAAAATGCAATCTTGTTACAGATGACTAACATAACCAGTCATCTGTAACAAATTAAACTATGTGTACCTTTGGATTTCTATCCATGGCTCAGATGCAAAAATTTAATTATGGCCATAACCCATTTTTAGAAAGAGAAGAGAACACACTACTTAGATTTTCTTTTGGAGTCTCAGGTTCTTTTTTCAGTGTAATCTGCGCTAATAGAATAATTGTTTGAACACTATTTTCGATAAGAAAATATGTACAATTGTCGGTAGGAGGGATGAACTGATCTGTAAATCTTCTAATATATTTTTTCCTATCGTTCCATTTTTGCATTTTTAGCTTCCACTCAAGAGGATAATACACCGCTGGACAAGCTATATTTGCCCATGGATCACATATCCACGAATTAGGTGCTAATGGTTTTCCCGGACTAAGTGACTCCCTTTCTTGGCGATATAAAGGATCTTTCATAGGTTCAATTGCAATAAAACAGTGATGGTATGAGTTTAAGGTTACTATGTATTCAATGAAATAAGATGAGCCAAGATTTATCAGAATATCTTTAGACTTTTCTTCCATTAAATAGAAGAAAGCCATTAATGAATATTCTTCGCAATTTCCAAGAAGTTGATTGGGTTCTTTCTGCAAAATGGCTTTATATTTTTTCTCTGGTGAAAGGATGTTTAATGCATCCCGCAAGTAGCGTGACTTAATCATTCTTTCAATATAGTTCTCTCTGGAGTGTAAATTTTGTTTGCTTTGTGGTAAATACTCTGGTTCCATGTAACGTTTATTAGTTGATTTTAAACCAAATCTACTTCGAGAGAATGCTATTGTATCTTTTAAAATCATTTGAATGGACATGGCTTTTACCTTGGTGAAAATTGATGTTTTCCATTAATCATAGATAATGATATAGATAACATAAGACAAAAGATTAATTGATGAATTTATTATGAATAATAAGTTGAGTTTATATAACCACCTTTAGATGGTTATATTTTTACAAAATCAGGGCAATGATATTAATCAGGGTAATATCGCGAACGAACGTATCGGAAAGCCAGTGGCATTTTTAGGTTTGACCGCGATGTTGAATATGACTGCTCCACGTGCAGGCACTTGGTCTAAGTTAGCCAAAAGTTCTATTTGGTAGCTGTCTTGTTCCAATACATAATATTCACTCAATAAGGCATTATTACGCCTGAAGTCTTCGGCCGAATCTGTATCGAAAGTTTCATGCCCGATCGCTTTGATTTTCCGCTCTTCAAATAAAAATTTCAAGGCATCTATTCCCCATCCGGGGATTTGATTATTTCCCTGTTTGTCTTTATTATCCATTTTTTCCTGAGATGGCCAGCGTTGACTCCAGTCCGTTCTTAAGGCGACGAAAGTGCCTGCTTCAATGATGCCATGTTCGGC
This sequence comes from Xenorhabdus khoisanae, assembly GCF_001037465.1. Taxonomy (GTDB): domain Bacteria; phylum Pseudomonadota; class Gammaproteobacteria; order Enterobacterales; family Enterobacteriaceae; genus Xenorhabdus; species Xenorhabdus khoisanae. Next base: position 1,139 of record NZ_LFCV01000252.1, on the reverse strand, counting down.
TTCAAATGTAAGAATGTCGTCTTTAGACAATGAAAAGTTAGGATTTTGCTTGGCTCTTGCTGACTGGTCAATAACAATCAAGGGTAATACCAGCTCTTTCAATTCCAGTTCATCAAGAGAACGGGCGTCAGGAATGAAATGGCAAGGAGCATCAATGTGGGTACCGTATTGTCCTGTGAAGGTGAATTGTTGCGCAAAAAATCCATCTTTATAATCAAACAGAGTTTTAAATTCAGCAGGATCAAACATAAAAAAATGGGGAGAATCTTTGTCAAAACTGTGTGTCAGATCAACCCATTTTTTTGATTTCAATAAAGCGAGAGCTTGCAGAATATCGTTTGTCATAACAACCTCATTTTTGGTTTTTTTTATGATTAAACGTTCACCATTTTTTCTCCGCAATTTATTTATCAACAATCTCCTGATTATGAGGATGGCTTCACAGGTTTTGATTTATTTATCATCGGCCAGAGAAGTGGGGATAGTCCAAATTTCAGACGTGATATCAATATAAGAAGGTTCGGTTAATGAGCACTCTTCCGTTGAAATAATTGAGGTGGCGATAAAAGTCACAGGAGATTTCTGTTTATCAATAAAAGGAATGGATATTTTAATTGTCTGATTATAGAGTTGCCCCCAATCTGAAAGTGTTATCGGTAACTTGTCTTTTGCCAGTAAATGTCTGGCAATAACTGTGGATACCACATTTTGGGGATCAAGTTGTTTATTTGCTTCAACAGCATGTTGTATGACTTTTTGTGCCACCCATGATTCCGTTGTAGCACAATAATTCAGATTTTCATCTACTGAAGAAAATCCCATTTTAGGTATTGATAATATCGCAATAATAAGAATTTTATTTATATTATTTGTTAACATAGCCAATTATTTAATTAAGAATAATACTTAGTGGTGATACCTCCTGTTAATTTTCTGGAAAATTCGCCATTATCACTTTCTTGGTTAATTTTTTGTTAAAAATAAGATGTAAGTTATCTTGATTGTTTGCAATTTATAAATAAAATAAAGTACCGAAATAGATTAACCAAAAAAACGATGGTGACGAATTGGCACCACCTAAAATGAAAACAAATGAATGACATCACTAGCCAGTGTTATTCTGAAAAAAATCACTGGTG
>NZ_LFCV01000251.1 GCF_001037465.1 Xenorhabdus khoisanae | reverse complement strand
AGTTCTATCTCTATCCTCAAACAGCACTAGTAAGTATTGTTAATTTATGGAGTTATATTATAAGTACTAAGTTTGATATTAGACGTAGAGCTAAGCAGGTAATCTATGCAGTGAACTATATTAAGCCTACTTTTTTTGATTCTATAGGCATACCCGATATTTCTGATTATAAAACCGATGGTATATATGCAAATTCGGGTTTGCCATATTTTATGGCACTTGTAAGTAGTGACTCTAGAATAGAAAGAAATGATACAGTTTTATTTTTTGTTAATAAATTAAATTCTACGAAACCTCCTAACTTTACGGGCTATACGGAGTTGATTAGTGATCCTGAAACACAGTTAGATCAATATAATATGAAACTTCCTTATACGATTTTTGAACAGTTTATACCATCGGAATTTTCTTATACTGTTGTTAAGCCGGATGGAGCAGCGTTATATTCTGACACATTACCAGTAACTTATTTAGGAGGGACACCTTATGTACCTGAAGAAGGAGTTAAGAGAAGCTATGAGCTTTGCATAGTTCATCCTAGTACTGGTGTTGATCCTGATGTTTTTATACCAGCTGATAATGATATTGGTTATGAAAACATCAAGAAATACCCCAATCATAAATATGATGGATTATTTATTGAAATAGTACGCTCTGACACTAAAACTGCTGATGGAAAATTAAGTCCAGTTCCATTAGATATAGAAGATATTACTCTAAATATGTATATTAATTCAGATAATAAAGGTTTTCCTAAATCTTATACCAAACAGATTAGTTTGGCAAGCATAGGTGGCAAGGGTAATAAAAATTCTATTTTTTTTAATATTCCTCACGATGATATTGTTGGTGTTAAGTGGAGGGGGAATATCAGTTTTGATTATCAATTCTTTAAAGATGAAGTTATTCAGTATAGTGCTGTTTGGAATGGGTATATTGGTACTGAACCACTTGAAAGTTCTAGTTAGTCGAAAGGAAAAGCATGCGTGATATAATTTTCTAAAACAATTAGAAAAAATTTCATTTTATTATATTAAGCTAATAAAAATAAGACAGTCCCTTGCTCCTCATGTTCCTAGGAGTAAGGGAGAATTTGGTGTTTTTATAAATTTAATTATATCTTTTGGTTTATATATACATTGGATATTGGATTAAATTGCTATAGTAAGGAAATTTCTTTCCGGTAGCATAGATAATTAAAAATATAAAACCTATAGTAGGAATAAACATATGTCTAATATTATGACTTTTTCACTGCCAGAAACGGGTAATTTAATCATAGGGCAAGATTTTTTATTTACAGTAATATTATCCTCTGATGAAGCTATAGATAGAAGTTCAACAATTTCATTTTTTAATAATAAAAATATTTCTATACCACCTGGGGATATTACCGTAAATTTGGAAAATGATAATAAAAAAGCTACGGTAACAGTGACGCTTACCGTAACTAATTCGATAGCAGAAAATGAGGAGATTCATTTTAGTGTAAAAACATCATTGAGTGGTGTTCAGCAAAAAAAATTTCAGTATATTGCAAAAGAAGTTTACCCTGAATCATTGAGGTTAATTGTTGATAATGCTTTTTTATCAGTGCCAGCGTCATATGATCATACTCAAATAGGTACTGTATCAACTAAAGTACATACCATTATCAAAGATAAAGATGGGAGTCCATTATCAGGAGTTCCGATCTTTATAAAGAGTAGAGTATTTAATCAGCTAGAAGAAGTATACATTTATGCTAATGATGTAAGAAAGAAAATAAATATTCAAAATCTTTCTCTTTATTCTGGTTTTTCTATAAATTCAGGTGATAACGGTAAGGTGGAATTTTATATCTCTCCTATTAAACCACTACCATTAGTTATTGACTTGTCATCAACTATAAAAATTTCAGCCGATTTCGCTGTTTCTCATAGTACTGTTATCATCATTTTTGATGATGGCAAATATAATCGACAATCACCTGAAGCAGTTACTGCTATTGATGGTGATTTAACATCGAAAGGAGAAAGCAAATTTTGGCTAGACACAATACCATGTACAGCTTATGATGTTGATGATTTTTTATTATTCAATGTTAATGGTGAATACAAGTATTACGTCAGAGCATTTGATTTAAGTGAAGAAAATAAATGCTTAATTAAATTACCTTACTTTATTCTTGAGAAAAATAAATTATCGCTTCTTTCTTATCTTGTAATAAGAGGGAATGGAGATATTTTAGCTAAATCCTATCCTGCGAATATCACTTACAGAGGAAGGCCAAATAAACCATGGACAGATGTTGATAGAATATATGAATCCTGTAAGGTTTACACTAGCTTTAATGACGTTATAGAGCAGGATGGTGGTATAAACAATCAAAAAATATCTAACCATGCAAAAAATCCAGATGATGCTGGCTTGTTCGTTACAATAACAGGAACCAATGATAATAGTGATAATACTAAAGTAAAACTTGGATCAGAAGTTACTTTAAATTTATATATTAATTCTAGCAACAACACAGTCACACAATCTTTTAATTGCATAATGCCATATCATCCAGATAATGAAGGTGGGAAAACGGCGGTATTGAAATTTAATATACCTTATAATTTATTAAATGGTAATTTGGCATTTCCTTTCCATGACGGAGAGATCTATTTTGATTATCAGGTTGGTGATGATAATGATAGGGATGTAACGTATGGTGGTATTTGGTCTGGTCATATCGTTACAGGTTAGAATAAGTCATCAGGCATATATATAATTTAAATCACATTAAAAGTATGTTTAAAATGGTGATGCATGAATATAAAAAATAACATCGTTTTATCTAAACCTGAATTCCCTCAAGGTAATTCGCATAACGTCATTAATATCCTTGAAGTTAAAGCGATGGGAATTAAATATTTAGTCATGAAAGTGAAGAAATATGATGGGGTAGAGCTATTGGATAGTATAGATGGTGAACTCTATCTAAAAAATAATTCAACGGCTAAAATAAAAAGCATTACCTACTGTGTAACGCCAGATGTTCTCGATAACGACTATGATTATTATACTGTAATTTTTAATGTAAGTGATTTTCATACATATGGATTATACGAAGCAGTATATACAGTGACAAGTTCAAATGATAATAAATATACTTCACCAATTTCAAATGTTAATATTATAGAGGGCGATTCTATGAATGCTTCAGGTAATGAAATAACGTTTACTGATATTAAAAATCGTAAATTATATTTAAGCAGTATTTCCCGTGAAAGAGGAATACGGGTTCGTGTAAATTTTAAAGATTTTACGGCTGGGAATACCATCACTATTACATTAAAAATTTTAGATGAAGGGAATAGCCCAATAAATACTTTGAAATTTGACAAAATTTTGCTCAAAGAACAGGCAGGTCAAGGCTATGCTGATTATACAATAAGTACAGATGGGGTGAATTTTGTAGAGGCTAAATCTATTATGGCTAGCTTTTATAATACTGATAAAAATATAACATCATCTTTAGCTCAAATTTCTATTTATAACGATTTAGATAATGTTAATGTCAAAGTTCAATTGACTCAAAATATTGGTACTAGTAGTGGTTCTCTTCATGTAAAACCGTTTTTAACAGCCGTAGTGTATACAGGAACAAATAGCAAGCAAATTGTTGCCCAAGTATCCAATGCTTCATTTAATGATGGTTCTAAAAGAATCCATCTGGATAAAATAAATGACAATGGAGTGGGGTATCTGAATATTTATAGTGAAGATATTACTAAAAATAGTGTTCTAACTCTTAACTATCTAGATCCTGTTAATGCTTATAAAGTTTGTTTAAATTTTTCGGTTTGGTTATTATCCTCAAGTGAAGAAATTAAATATACTTATAGTTCTTATGGTGTTGCAGATGGAACGTGCCAATGTTTCCTTTTTATTGAGCCGCTAAAAACTGGAATTGAGACTATTAATGTGAAGTTTGATACGCCAGATATCATAATTGATGATGTTGTTAAGAATTCTATACCAATAAATAATCCTATTACTAATAAAGTCTTGAGTTATAAATTAACCTAAAATAAAGATTTTAGGACTAATTTTTCTATTAATGCAA
>NZ_LFCV01000250.1 GCF_001037465.1 Xenorhabdus khoisanae | reverse complement strand
GAGGCTTTTTTTAGGAAGCCGTTGTTGTCTACGGTGGTGTTTTTTGTCCCCCACAGGTCAACATTACCATAATAATGTGTATCACCTTGACTATAATAATACGCATAGCTAATACCTGCATTGCCGTCAGGCGTAATAAACCACCGAGAGCATGCAGACACGCCGGTTTTATCAGGCCAACCTCTGATATTCAATAAGCTGACATAACCGTATTGGGGTTTTCCGACTTGCTTCCCTGTTGCAATACCGGCACTGATACCCAAGGGGTATTGCTCGGGTATCGCCCAGCTCACAATGCTTCTAAAATCAGCGTTTGACTGCACTGCGACAGGCTGACCGCCATTAAAGAGAGGGCCGCTGACAATATCCTTCTTTGCCGCTGAACCTAACCCCAGATTATGGATAAATCCGTCTTTATTCGGAATATCCGCGCCGTTCTGGCTCTTATCCAGTTTCCCCTCCATCGCCGCCTGCA
>NZ_LFCV01000249.1 GCF_001037465.1 Xenorhabdus khoisanae | reverse complement strand
GAACAGGGGAGATGCTCTTCATCCCCCTGACGCTTCCTATGGATAATTTTGTTTCTCGTATCGATAACGCAGAAAATCCTTATATGAAAATTACCTCTTACAAAAAAATATGACAGTTATTGTACTGATTATTTATTGTCATTATTGAATGGAGATGAAATTGAATTAACTTAAGTTATTATTACTTTATTTATAATCACATTAAGTATGTTTTTTCAGTTTTGGTTGGGATATCAAACAAATCAGGTGATTCTGAGGAAGTGATTCCAAAATACGATGTGATGGCTCATGTGAAGGCTAGAGCTCTTGTTCTAAGGTGTATCTGAAACAACGTTACCTGCACATTTTTAATGGCTACAAATGTAACTGATGGTATAGCGATGATGCTCATCGTAGCAGCAGAAAAGTAACCATAGAGGCACTATTTACCGATAAAACGAAAATATTGATTTAAGATAAAATTATTCTCCAACATTTTTGAAGCACAGAGGGCAGGGATACTTATTCGGTTTGGCTAAACTACTTTTACCAAAGTGATGGCAGAAACTTAATGGATCAAGCGTTGGTCAGGTATGGAAACGGGAATTCAGGCATTGATTTTCTCAGCAGCTACAGAAAAATTGATGAGTTACCGTTTGATTTTGCCAGATTCAGGTTATCAATTTCTGTACAAAATTTGGATAAAAACCATCAATTAGTCTGCGAAGATACCTCTGAGGAAAAGCTATTAGTTTGCTCCTATATAGGGATAAAGGAGAAAATTATTCCTCTCACTGAAGAAAGTCGTAACAATGTAATAGAACTGGTTAGTAGCTATCACTAGCAAGGTTTCAGGGTGTTAATCTTAGCGACACTGGAGTTAAGTGTTGATGAAGTGAAACATTAGCCTTCTGCTGCTGATAAAAGAGAGGGGGTATTACAAGGTTTATTAACATTTTTATATTCACCAAAAGAGAGCATGGCAATGGCTATTGTGGTATTAAGAAAAAATGTCATTTAGGTTAAGGTGATTACCGGAGATAATCCTGTCATTACGGCTAAAGTTTGTCACAATGTGGATTTAGATTCTGGAAATATTCTTATTGTCCCTGATATTGAACTAATGAGTGATGAAAACCTTTCAAAAGAAGTGGAATTAAAATCAATCTTTTGTCAGTTAACCCTAACAAAAATCATACATTTTAAAATCCTTGTAAAATAATAATCATTTGATTGGTTTTCTTGGTAATGGAATAAATGATGCACTGGTATTGCGCTATGCTAATGTTGGAATTTTAGTTGATACAGGGCGCGTATCACAAGAGTAGCAGCAGAATCATTCTGTTTGAAAAAAATCTGAATGTATTAGAGGAGGGAGTAATAAAGGGAAGGGAAACGTTTGGTAATATCGCCGAGTATTTAAATATGTCGGCTAGTGCAAATTTCAGAAACGTATTTTCTGTATTGATTGTCAGTGCATTTATTCCACTTTTACCGATGTTAGCCATTCATTTTCTTGTACAAAACCTAATGTACGATATTTCACAACTGTTTTTACCGTAGAGCAAAATGGATAAAGAGTTTCTGAAAAAGCCCTATAAATCTGCTATAAAGGACATAGACGTTTTATGTTCCGGGCGTCCCTGCTTCTTCCATCTTTGACATCACGGCATACGCGATGTGGTATGTGTTTGCAGCGAACAGTATAGAGCATCAAGTCTTATTTCAATCATGGGTCAATCATGGATAGTCGTGGGAAAGAGATTGCCACAAGTATTAACTGCACACATATTGTACAATATTTGTACGCATGAAAAATTCATTTTGTGCAAAGTACAGTTGTTTTACCTGTTTTATTAATGACACTAATAATGGTATTGGGTATTTACATTCTGTTTTTTTCTGTTGATACCTTAATGGGGTTATCACTGCTGCCATAGAAATATTTTCTATGGCTAATTGGGATACTAATTAGCTACTGTATCATTGTTCAAAAGATTCAATGATCTTACATTCATCGATTTGGTGGATGGTTGTGAATAATTCTCATTGATTACTATCTTATTCTGTATGGACTATAAAAAATCCATACTAAAAGTATGTCATTAAAACTATCATCATAACAAAATTTCTGCAAATATTTAGAATAGGTATTGATGTTATTCTTTGAATATGAACCTCCTATCACAATAGAAATGAATTTAATGAAGTAATAGAGTTATATTTACCTGTTAATTTATTTATTTGAAACGCCAATTTAAATTATTCATTGTAATTTTTATTTAAAGTTAAGTAGGATAAATTTCTTTTTAATATTTGTTTTCAGATCTAAATTAATTTTTCCTATTCAAAATATCTATTCTTCTTTTAATTGGTTTTTATGTAATAATAA
>NZ_LFCV01000248.1 GCF_001037465.1 Xenorhabdus khoisanae | reverse complement strand
CATAAAATCCTTATAACTAATCAATAATTTAAAAGAGCTCATAAAATTCAAATTACTTCTTTTACTGTTATTTTCCTTGAAATCTTTAAGGGAAAATAAGTATATAATACCAGATGAAAAAAAACAGATTGCCAGAATATAAAACACTATTCTTATATCGTTAAAAACTAAAACCGCAGATGTAATCGCAGGTACTATAAAAAAAGATAGATTATCAATCAATGACATAATTGAGTTGGCATTTACAAGATCATCTTTTTTTACGATTAATGGAATTACTGACACTCTCATGTTCCCAATGAAATATGAACAAATAGATAAACATGATAAATAAAATACTGTGCCAGCTTCAGAGTTAAATAAGTCAGCCAAGCAATATATTATTGTCATAAAGGATATACTAAGAGATGCAATATAGCCTACCATTCTCTTATTTGATTTATCTACTATACTGCCAGCTATATAGCCAAAACATACAGGGCCAAGGTAAGATAGTGAGCTATAAAAAGTTCCTAATATGTCTTTGTTTTCGGCCATAACAATGAAAATGGGTAATGCAATAAATATAAGCCTTGTGCTAAATATCTCTAAAGCGTAAGAAAAATATATGTATATAACAGGAGATGACGTACTTACTTTTATATTATCCATATTTGGCTCTCCAGTGTTTTCATAAACATCTTCAGCCAAACATCACTTTTTTCCATTTCCTTATATCTTGAAGTAATTTTCTCTAATGGAAAGAAAATACTATGTATTTTACCTAAACCAGCACATACAGATAAAATATTACCCCTCTCTTCCCTTGGGTAATTATCCATCATTTCCGCCAAAAGGTTATAATTTATACATTCTTCTGAATGAACTAGTGCGCAGGCAATATCAATAATTATCCTCATTCTTTTCTCAGAATGTAGAACACCATGGTATAATCTTATCAGACTAAAAAAAATAGTTGCGGTAATATTAAGTCTTTCAAATCCTCCATTATCCCAAGCAATCCTATTACTATTAATGTAAGAACTATCCAACTCGTTTATATAATAATGATGGACTTCAATTGTAGTCATCATTTTCCACCTTCCATCCCTAAATAAATATGGAAAATAAGAGCCATTTATATCAATAGGAAAGTCTTTTGGTAAGACTGAATCTTCTACCCATTTAAGAGTGAACTCCTTATTCACCCAATATGTACTTTCTACCTTAGAAACTAATTCATCATGTGGTAAAAATATTTTTTGCTCATCAAATCCATATTTTAAAAAACCATTTAACTTCGCCTCTTCATTAAAAGATTTTATATTTTCCTTTGGTATGAATATATCTATATCCCCTCTTATTCCCTGAGTATAGTATTTGGAATACATTTCATATCTTGAAAAACCTTGTATAAAAACAGCATTATTGTTAATCAATGCTGATTCTAGTTTCGTAATTACATTTAACTTTTGTCTTTTATAAGTATTGTCGAAAAAATCCTCCATATTCTCAAAACCAGGCATTGAGGAAAAGACAATCCCTTCCACATGATGAGCGATAAGATCTGGAATTATTTCAGCCACATATTCTACAGTGGCATTTTTTACTTTTGCTTTTTTTCCAGCTATTAGACAGTCAAGACTATCGTTAAGAATAGTTTCTAGATTGAATTTTTTATGCTTCATTATTTTTCCTTGCTAATCGCCTGTAAGAACCTGGTTTTTCTGTATTTCTCCGTGTGCTAGTACTGAGTATTCTCTCTAGAAACTCACTGGATGTATCTTTGTCTAGTTGAGACACGGAAAAATTATTCCTTTTAAAATTCCGATGGTATTCTTTTGGTATTGTGAATACTTGTAATATTGGTTCTGTTTTTTTAAAACTTATCGGAACATCAGAACGCATCATTTCGAAATTAGTAAATAGCGGTCCCGCCCACCAGTCGGATTCTATGATTCCTTCCATCACTCTATAATTTATGTTTGAGGGACGGTTTATAGGTGCTCGTATCCATAAGCTTTCTCCACAAGATGTACTAACAAAATAACCTGTCCATACCTGAATAACTCCTTTTTCCGGGAATGCCTCAATAAATGCGGGGAGATATTTACTGTGGCTTTCTGGCATGACCTTTTGCCAGATATCAACACTGTCCGGAAGATATAGTTTGTCTATTATTATCCATTCATCCATACCCTCTGGCTGGAAATATATTTTATAGCCATCCCACATTAAATCGAAATTCATAGGAGGGTAAATTAAAAAACCCATACTATTGGCTACTAAAAATGGTTCACAAAATTGATGAGCCCTAGATGGTATCTCACCAGTTATGGCTATATTAGCTTTTATAGGGTCAGGTGATTCAGGCCATGCTTTAAAAAAATTAATATTTTTTGTCATATTCTCATAATCCTTCATTCAGTGATTCAGTGGGCGATTTCTGCCCACTGAATCTAGGACTTAAGACTTATTTAGCAACTGAACTACCACCACCAGCCGAGCCCATAAAAACACCTTTATCTGTAAACGATTTATATTTTGTAGATACAACAATTTTCATAATCTATTACCTCAGTTTATTATAAAGATAACGTGTACCCCTTAGGGTAATTAGACAATAAAATGTTAATTAAAAATGATCAACTATCAATTTAAACTGATAATTAGTGAAATTTATGCTTTTTTTATATACAAAATTTGATTAAAATTTAACCTTTTTCACTTAAGATCCAATATATTATATCTGTCTCTTATACAAATCTAACGCTGCCAAAAA
>NZ_LFCV01000247.1 GCF_001037465.1 Xenorhabdus khoisanae | reverse complement strand
CCAGTCGCCTTCCGGTGTAGCGGGCACCTGCTGGACACTGCCCAGCAATTGCTTCACCGGCGCAAGATAAAAACGCTGATACAGCCCTTCGGGCAAGGCACTGTTTTGCCATAATTGTTGCAGGTACTGACGGCGCTGCGGGGTGGCCAACAACTCATCCGCCGATTGCGGCTGGAAATAACCCCGACAATCACGAATGGTCTCCGGCGGTGGTGCTGATGATTTTTTCTGTGCAGCAGACTGACGGATAAAATGGGATTTAAGACGCTGAAACATGGCTTTTCTCCTTCGGTTCAAATTGGGCCCAGTGTCGGTGAATCCCAGTCTGAAACAAGGAAAAACTCTTTATGCGGAAATGAAAATTAAACTGGCACGATTCATCCATTGACGCGCTTACTCAGTCAGCTTAATTTCCACTATAAATCAATCTATTAATATGATTTAAAAATAAAAAGCGCCCCGAAAGGCGCATTAGAGTAATAGGATAGAGGCTGAAAAAATTCAGGCTGCCTGTGGCTGTTGATACTCCCGTAAACGGCCCGACCAGTTACCCAGATAATGGGCCGACGTATAACGTGTCCGTTTGCGGCCACCATCATCCAGCGCATTGCCGATAGTGACCGCTGCCGGAATGCCGGTCAGGGACAGCTGGACATAAGCCA
>NZ_LFCV01000246.1 GCF_001037465.1 Xenorhabdus khoisanae | reverse complement strand
CCTACCGTCGATGTCAACATGATTTTTGTCTTGCAAACGGGATGCGTTCATATAGGCGACCATTGAGGTGCAACATCAGGCAATGCCAGGCTTCCGGTACGGAAACCAGCCACATGATGGCTTTTTCCGGTAACAAACTGGCGGCCAGCAAGGCTTCCTGTGGCACCGTCAGGGCATTTTCCGGTGTACGAAAGCGGAAACGAAAAGGGTTACCGGGGATACAGACACCCGGCTGCCAAAAATGCCCGTCATCCAGTTCCCCTTCCAGTTGCCGCAACAACGGCAGGTGGTAAAACAATGCCGCCCAGAACACGACGGCCTGCCATAACACACTCTGTGCCGCCTGTGTTTCCGGGGCAGCCCCCGGCGGTAACAGGTGCCCTTTCGCCAGCCGCACGGCACAGGTGGTAAATTGCAGCGTCAGGTCAGCAAATCCCCCTGCCCCTGACCAGTCGCCTTCCGGT
>NZ_LFCV01000245.1 GCF_001037465.1 Xenorhabdus khoisanae | reverse complement strand
AGTTAACAGTTTGGTACTAAATGTAACCCTTTTTCTTTTCCCTCTCTGCCTCCAAATTCCATCAAAGCGACCCGCATTACTCGCGGTATACCTGACGGTATGGCGAATATTACGATGACCTAAATAGTCTTGAATCAATCGAGTATCGACGCCGTTATCCGCTAACGCATAACCACACGAATGACGCAACATGTGCGGATTCGCGCAAATCGCAATTTCTGCCTTGATACTTGTGTTCCTGATGATTTTATAGAACTGCTGCCGCGATAAAGACTCGCCAGTGCGGGAAATAAACAGCCATTCACTCTTGCCGAATTTTTCATATTTCTTGCGTATAGTCAGCCACTTACGCAACAATTGGATTTCACGCGGGATCATGGGATGGATTGTGGAAAAACCATTTTTCAGACGATTAACACTCAAACTCCGGTCACGCAGATCCACGTCAGACAGACGTAACCCAAGCAGCTCAGAAACGCGAAAGCCATGGAGAAACCCCATAAAAAGCATACAGATATTACGCTCTGCATTTGCGCCTTTTTCTAATTCAGCCAGCAACTGCTCAATTTCGGATTGAGTTAAATATTTACGTTTTAGCATAATGTATTACTCACTGTGGTAGAAGGAATCATTGACTTAAAAAATAAAAAAACATTATATATAATTCGATAAAACACAATCATGAATATAGGTATTAGAAATAC
>NZ_LFCV01000244.1 GCF_001037465.1 Xenorhabdus khoisanae | reverse complement strand
CGCTTGCATTATCCGCTGTGGTGGCAATCATCTTGTTATTGACATCGCAACGCACAGCAATACGTTTAATATTTACATCTTTTGTGGATACATAAAATAATATTAAATTTCTAGTATTACGTGTATATTCAGACATATCAAGTTTCTTTAAGGAAACTGAGGGGATCTCTCTAGTATATTCATTTGCTTTTGTGCTATAAGTCCACCCATTAGTTAATTGTTCATTAGTTTCGGCATGACAGAGCGACAAACTTTCTTGCCACTCTCGATCTGTAATATCCAGAATCTCATCCGTAATACCTTTATACGCTTTTGCAGTAACAACGACAGCAAGCTGATTATTTCCATTAGCGTAAATGGAAGGGGTTTGTGTCCCCGAGGCTGCTTCAATTTTCAGTTCAACGCGGCTAGCATCATTTAAAGAATCGGCCATTTAAATTACCCTATTTTAACGTGTTATGAATGATTTAAAAAATACTGAATTACGTAATATTATTAGAAGTGAAATCGATTTTCATTTGGTTGAATGCTATGTCATATATGTTTACCCATCTTAAATAAGTTGATTTTTCAGAAAGTAACTATGCCTGCATAATATAAAGAGTTATTCGAAGTCAAATACTCCTTGTACAGCAAAATGGTCTGATAGATCTATATTACCGTTCTCAACAGGGCGCACAATTTGAGCACTGGCTTGGCTAGGAATTTTATGAACCTTATCATTCCAGAAAAAGATATAATCAAGTGTGTTTTGCTCATTATCATCCACCATCTCATTAAGCTGGGCATCCCATGAATACTGATAATAACCGTTATCTACCACACGCATAAGTTCTGGTATAATACTATATATACTATCTTCTTCTGATGACCCACTTATAATATTTAGGTCTCCCATGAATATTAAAGGGTAATCAGCGGTAAGATTATTTTTAATGAACGTTCTAATCTCACTTAACTGCGTCTTCCTGATATCGGCATGCTTTTCATAAGGTGAAGTGTGAGTAGTTGCCATATAATAGTGTTGACCATTTTTATTTATTTCAATGGCAATAATACCTTTTTGTTGTCGACCAAGACCGTCATCAAATGTATTATTGGTAAAAACATGTTCCCATTGATTGACAATTGGCCACTTACTTATAAAGACAGCACCTCCAGAATCCTTAAATAAAAAGCTAGACGGATAACCAACAATATTTGAATGATATTTATAAGAAGAAGTTAGAAGCATTGAATTTTTGACCATATCTTCATAATAAATTTCAAAAAAACACTCTTGCAA
>NZ_LFCV01000243.1 GCF_001037465.1 Xenorhabdus khoisanae | reverse complement strand
CCCTGTCCCCTTTATTTTGCAATTTACCTACATCTGGAATCGTTAAATCATCTAGCGCATTACTAATAGCAAATTTCCTTACCCGGCAAAATTTTAAAGCTTGCTTGCAGAGTTGAAATATATATCCAGCAGAAACGGGGGATTTCTTCTTTATATTATCAAAACATTTAAGCCAATAGCGCGTCTCGCAGTCTGATAATGCCATATTCCCAATATTTGGATAAATATATTTATTTAGTTGGGCTATAAGTTTATCAATGCCTGCACGGTTGTCTCTTCCATAATTTTCGATCCAATACTCAATGGCTTCTCTTACTGTTACGGGTTTTAATGACTCTTGCATATCCAAGTTAAATTGTAACTTCGGATCTTTGCCAGAGGCTAACCACCTCCGACACTTGTCCCTCGTTTCCCGAGCCTGTTTAAGACTCATATCGGGATAACGCCCAATGGTAAGGCGGTTTAACTTCTTGCCATCAAGTCGGTATGTAAAGACCCAACTAATACCACCAGCTCTAGATGCTTTTGCACTCAATCCAGCACCATCGGCAAAAAATTCAATTTTGTCGCTTTCCTTTCCTTGCAAGATCTTAAGTTTTTTGTCACTGAGCTTGTTTAGTTCGGTAGCCATGATCACTCAAAATATTTATACAAATGTTTATACATAGTGTGGCGTAAGAGTGAGTAAACGTCAATAAACACTGGAACAATATACAGGTTTATTTTTTGATAATGATTTGATTTTAAATGAAAAATTTATATCTCAAGGAAGCATGAGAACATGAAATTATACAACGGACAGTGATCTGATCGTTCTGCCGGAGATGTTTACTACGGGTTTCAGTATGAAGCCGCAGAACCTTGCTGAGACGATGGACGGGCCAAGTATCCAGTGGATGAAAGCGATGGCGGCCAAAAAATCCTGTGCAATTGTCGGCAGCATGATCATCACAGAGAATCAGCGTTTTTATAACCGATTGCTGTGGGTGAATGCTGATGGCTCCATCGTGCATTATGACAAAAAACATCTTTTTTCCTACGCGCAGGAAGATCACGAATATACAGCAGGCAATGTGCCGTTAGTTGTCGATTTTAAGGGATGGAAAATAGCAACGTTCATTTGTTATGACCTGCGTTTCCCTGTTTGGTCACGTAATGTCAGCGGTCACTATGACGCGGCGATCTACATTGCCAGCTGGCCTGCCAGACGTTCGGCTCACTGGCGTAGTTTGCTTCAGGCTCGTGCCATCGAAAACCAAAGTTATGTGATAGGCGTGAACCGGGTGGGGCAAGATGGCAATCAATTGGAATATGACGGCCACACGATGCTGATTGATCCCGTGGGTGACATCCTGTTGCACGAAATAAATGATGAAGTCGTGAAAACCGTGCCAATCTCTCTTTCTCATGTGCAGGAAGTACGGGAACGTTTTCCATTCCTGAAAGATGCTGACGCTTTTGTTTTAGGTAATTCATCTTTCACACAATAGTAAAATGACTTAAGCAATATTTTTGCCACACATTTCACTGTTAGTCCGGTAAATGAACGGACTAACAGTGAAAGAAAAAACTATCATTAAGTGAGATACAGAGAATCCCTTGCCATCCTTCCCCACCTTCGCACTTCATGACTCAGATGGAGGATTCCCATTAGTGAGTGAGTGCTTATAGTTGATTGTGGAGAACTTTTAGCGGTCAAACTGACACCCGGTAATACGGCCACAAATATTCGTAATAATATGAAAGTCAAAGTGTTATCGCTTTGGGACAGGCTGATGTTAAGACTGCTTTTTATTAGAGGTCGTATCAGGATTAATTGCTTACACTTTTCAACCGAAGAAACCGAGCCTGAATTTACGGGGTTCTGAACTGGCTCTTCTTAAACAAAGAACATGTAGCTATAAAAAATTCAGTTGGAAATTATAACACTGTCTAAAGATAACTATCAGAAGAGTAATATCAGCTTGAAATGAATCAGCCATCAATAAGCCCCCTTTTTAGGAGGCTATCTAAAAATTACCCATTATGCAGATAATTTTTTATTTCACTTATTATCAGGAAGCTCTTCCAAATAAAAATTAAAGTGATATTTGCTTACTTTCTCAAACCGCATGTGAGGCGGTTTTGTTTCATTATAAGTAATAATGTCAAGATCTGTGCCATTATATTTAAAATAAACGGCTCCATGAGTTACCGGGATATTTTGATCATTAAATACCGCGACGGAAGTGACATATTCTTGCCCATCTTTGGGTACGAGGCCAACTACTTCATAGCCACCATCTGAATAACAATCCACTGGATCAGGGATTGTATAGGTTCGGATATTCGCCCTAAATACTTGAGAGTCTCCTGACGCGTTAATCAATTTCACTGTTAACAAGTCACGGTTTGACGGTGATATAACAAACTTTGATAAACCTTGAATATCACTAATATCAGCCTGGCTTGTATCCCATTCACGATAAGTTTGTCCAGCTTGACTATTACTGCCATGTCGCCAGGCAAAAACTATTGAATCCAGACCAATTTCAACAGAAAGAAACTTATCATTTAATGGAGTACCTACTAAATTTACTACTGTACTATTTTCTGGATATTGATAAGAACTCCCAGTGTAATTCTTTTGGGTATAAAATATAGCACCATTGGTTAGTTCAGCTTTAGACATAATAGATATCTTCCTTATGTTTATTGAGGTAATGATGGGTTAGAATAAGGAATCTGATTTATATGTCAAGGTAATGGATGACTCTTATATTGATCTTTTCTTTTAAAAAATAATTGATTCAATTTTGGTTGTGTCGAAGTTAATAAATAAGGATGTTTTAATTTGATAAGGCTTGTTCCTATTTGTTTTTAATAATATTTATTACTTTTAAGTTATCCAAAATATAAGTATTGATGAAAGTCATATAAACATGAAATAGAATATAAATCCAGCTATTTAAAACCAATATTTAACATAATTAAAAAAAAA
>NZ_LFCV01000242.1 GCF_001037465.1 Xenorhabdus khoisanae | reverse complement strand
CCTTTCTTGACTGTGATTAGATTAACAGGCTTCTAAGGTGTCCGGAATGACTATGCCACTACAGAAAGATCCCCGTCGCATAAGACGATGGATACATGAATCGATTATTGATGACATGCAAAAACGGTTGGACGAGAATCCGGAATTCCCGGTGATAAGGAAACAGAGTGTTGAGCATCCGTTTGGCACTATAAAAATGTGGATGGGAGCGACTCACTTTTTGACTAAACGCCTCAAAAATGTGAGCACTAAAATCAGCCTCAGTGTTCTTGCTTACAACCTGAAACGTATGATAACCATACTGGGAACTGTCGGTTTGATGGCGGCCATCAGTCTGAGCTAAGTGATAAAGTAAGCTTAGTTTCACCAAAAACCTGCCCCAAACGCTCAAGGCACGCTGCTTTTAAATGACTTCATATTACAAGCCACCAATCTGCATCAGAACATTGTGAATGTGATGAGCGCTAATCGGATGCTTAAATGCAACCCAAATCGATGTTTGTTGGATGAAATCACGGTTTTTACACAGTCTGTGGCAATTCACTCCAGTGGTGGGCTGATTTTCTTGATGCTAAATAGTTTGTCAAAATGATAAATGTTATTTCGCTTTAGCTATCCCTTCAGCTTGATGTTCACTGAAATAAAAAAATTATAGATAAGAGTCAGTTTTTGGTCTTTATTAAAGTGTCCGAATTTATTAAAGCACAACACTCCTGAAGGCTTTTTATTTTCCAGTCAGCAGCATCCCAATAGGTATCATTATATTCATTATAACTTGGCATAACTACACATTTCATTGAGGCTGCTTTCACTGCAATCATACCGGTTTTAGAATCTTCTATTCCTATGCATTCTTTAGATGATACATTCAATTTTTCAGCGGCATTGAGATAAACCATTGGGTGTGGTTTGTTATATGGCATATCCTCCGCAGAAGATATATGGTCAAAATAGTTAGCAATACCACATTGTTCTACAATTTTTAATAAAAATGATAATGGAGAAGCAGAAGCAATTCCAATCTTAATATTTTTACTTACTAATAAATCTAAGCATTCAATCACCCCATCCATAAGGGGTTTTTCTGTAAGAATTAATTCAACACCTCTATTGAATAGATCTTTTTCAATTTTAGATTTATCTAAATCATTTTTATTATAAAGCTGGCAGGCTCTGTCTATCATACACGATACAGGTATACCGACCATACTCATCATTTCATCATAAGTGATTGGAACACCATAATGATTTAAAATTAACATGCCTGATTTTTTCCATAACGGTTCAGAATTTATCAGTACAC
>NZ_LFCV01000241.1 GCF_001037465.1 Xenorhabdus khoisanae | reverse complement strand
GTAAGCAGCATTATGATTATTGTTGCCAGATACTGGCAGGCGAAGAGCAAAATGAATCGTTGTTTGCCCTGATTTATGAGTTGGACGACGAGAAAGAAATTGATGATGAAACGCTCTGGATAAAAGCGAATCCCAATCTCAATGTATCCGTAGACAGTACCGCTTTACATGACACTATCCAAAAGGCGCGGGGCATTCCATCACAATGGACAGAGATGTTAACCAAACGCTTTAATATCTGGTGCCAGGGCGAAACGCCGTGGATGGGTGATGGCGCTTGGAAAGCCTGCCAGACAGAATACGATGAAAACGATCTTAAGGGGCTGGAGTGTTACGCTGGGTTAGATTTGTCCTCAACCGGCGATATCACCAGCCTCTGTTACACGTTTCCCGTGGACAATGAGCTGTTACTCCTGACCCGCCATTATTTACCGGAAGCGCAGTTACAGAATCCGGCCAATAAGAACCGTGCTGTTTATCGTCAGTGGGCGCAAATGGGCTGGATGCGCACCACAGCAGGCGATTGCATTGATTATGACCGTATCCGTGATGATATTCTCAAAGACAGCCAGAATTTTGATATCAAATTGGTGGGCTTTGATACATGGAACGCCACACACTTACGCACCCAATTACAAGGCGCAGGCTTGGATGTTGAACCATTCCCGCAAACCTATATGCGCTTTAGCCCGGTGGCAAAATCCGCTGAGGTGTTCGTTAACCGCAAGGTCATTCGTCACAACGGCGATCCG
>NZ_LFCV01000240.1 GCF_001037465.1 Xenorhabdus khoisanae | reverse complement strand
GATCCAATCATATAGCTAAATAAAATATTAGCGCATTTTTTAGCTAAAATATATTTTTTTTATGATTTAAATGTCGGTTAACCATATGATTTAATTATTTTTTTGTAAAATTATATTGTTTATAGCTAATTTTATTTTTAGCTATAATTTGATGTTTATTTTTCATTAAGCTAAGATGACCTCAACTAATAAAAAGAGGCCACTTTATGAACACAAAAGAAAGAGCACGTAAAGCATCAGCTATGTCCGCTATTATCCGTGGAGCACCAAAAGCCACTCATACTGGGGTAATGGCAGCAAATGGTGTTCAATGTGCCGTACTGCCCGATGGTAAAAGGGTTATTTCTATGCAGGGTACTGGGGGACTTGCTGAAACGTTTGGTGTTTCTATTGGCTCTAAAATGCCTAGATGGATTCCAAATGGAAGACCCGGACAACTTCCTTACGTTCTTCAAGCTGGCGAATTAGATGAGTTCATTCCAGATGATTTAAGGAGAGAATTAGCAGAGCCAATTGTTTATAGAACAGGAGGTGGTGCTGCTTACGGTGTTGATGTCACACTTTTACCTGCGATATGCGAGGTATGGATAGAGGCGGATAAAGCGGGTGTATTAAAACAAAAAAATCATATTAATACAGCTATAAAAGCCAATGCACTTTACAAAGCGCTTGCAAGAGTTGGAGCAATAGCACTTGTTGATGAGGCTACTGGTTATCAAAGAGATCGAGAACGTGATGCTTTGGCTAAAATTTTAGAAGCATTTGTAGCTAAGGAACTGAAACCTTGGGTAAGCACTTTCCCAGTAGATTATTACGAAGGGCTTTTCAAAATTTACGGTCTTGATTACCCCCCTGCGGGAAAGAAGAACTGGAGACCAAGCTTCATTGGCACCGTCACAAACAACGTTGTTTATAGCCGACTAGCCCCCGATTTATTACCTGAATTAAAAAAAGCGGCTTCTCAATCAGAGAGAAAAGCAAAATTACACCAGTGGCTAACTGATGATATTGGGCATCCAAAACTCAGAGAGCACTTGGCATCTATTGTCACTTTGCTTAAAATATCAAAAACCCCTGAGCAATTTTATGACTTAGTTGACACTGTTCATCCGAAATTAATTTTAGAAACAGAACAAGATGATGAGATGAATAAAGAGTAACCCAGCCCTTGGCGCTTTATCAGCATCACAACCCGCCGGGGCGGGTTTTTCATTTCTGCCACCGCAATCACTCATAGAACCCCAGTATCTCCTATTGCGGCTGGTAACCCAACCAATTGAAATATATCCGATACCGGAATTCCGGCATCGGAACAAATTTCAGTTCAGACGCTGGGTGACTTATTTTGAATTTACGGCTGTTTTTTAATATCCGTCAATAATTTCACAGCGCCATTGAACGCCTCGCACCGCGAGTCATGGCTGCCTTGATATTCTGCCAGAAAAATATCGGACATGATTGACGCGATGTCGGTCTCGCATACTGGTGAATTTTTCTCTAGTAACTGACAGACAGCACGTCCGATTAGTGCATACGCTCCAACGTCATTGAATATTTTTTCACTCATATTTCTTTATCTAGGTTGGTTGATTTTTGATTGACCATCTTACCTGCACCTAACTATCAACTCTATAAACCAATTAACAACAACTCACAGGTGGTAATGGTAGTGACATAGTTTTTAGATATCACAAAACCGAAGCACAAAGATTAGGAGCTATGCTGAAACAAACAGGTGTAACCAAGCGTCTGTATATCAACTGGAAATAATCCCCAAATCTACACACTGAATTCAAGGCTGCGCATTGCGTGGCCTTTTTCTTTTCATGAGGCATTCCCATGGAAATATCCACCATTACATTAATTTCACTGTGCATATCAATGTTCAGTTTTGGTTGCGTGTTTGGGTTCATTCTAAAATGACTGATACGTCATATTGGCAATATGAACAACCAAGGTCGCTACGGCGGCCTTTTTATTTTCTGGTTGCACCAACAGAGGGGCAGGAACGGTGAAATACATGGGCAGTAAAGCGCGCATAGCGAAATATATT
>NZ_LFCV01000239.1 GCF_001037465.1 Xenorhabdus khoisanae | reverse complement strand
CCGGGAGCCGTGCTCTTCGGTCGCCAGCCCTAACCCGATCGCCTGCCGGGCATAGGCCACCGGGCTTAACCCGGTCAGGCCATTGAGCGTAAAGATACGCACATGCCAGATGTCAGCCTGCGTCAGGGTGGCGGTGTCACCGTTCGGGAAAGTCACCTGATATTCCGGCAGCCAGTCGTTATTGAGTTTGGGGACCACACTGCCCGGGTCGAGCGGTAATAATTCCACCACCTCCCCCAGTGCCTTCACCTTATAGGCATAGAAGTTCCCCCGCAGGCACAGGCAGGCCACCAGTAATTCCCAGAACTCCTGCGGGGTCATGTAGTTGTTGGGTTTGACCGACAGCAGTTTATGCAGCCGCTCTTCGACAGCACGCTGATTCCCCCGCCCCCGTTGTTCGTACAGTGAACAGGGCAGCATGCCGACCGATTCCGCCAGTACCCGCACACAGCTAAAGACCGCCGTAAGCTGCATGGCTAACTGCGGGCTGACCTGCCGTCCGGTGTAGGTATCATACGAGAGGCCGATTAGTTCACTCAGGTCACGGGAAGTCATCGGTTCAGCGGATTTTCGAAACAGGCCGGGAAAGAACATCAGGCCTCCTTACCGGGTTTATGGCTGAGCACGCGTGAGACCAGATACGACCAGCCAAGGCACAGACCACCGGCGACAATAAACCCCGCCGCGGGCAGCAGCAGCCACGCCCCGTAAGACAACAGGCCG
>NZ_LFCV01000238.1 GCF_001037465.1 Xenorhabdus khoisanae | reverse complement strand
TTCAGTTGATGAGTTGTTCACCGAGCACATCGAATGTGTCAGGTTATGTTGATTCTGCTATATTAAGCTGAGAATGCGCGAACTGATTAGCGATTATAAAAGCAGCTAAGAGCAAGGATTAAGCGGCTCTAAAAAAGAAGAAAGCCGGAAGATCTTGGATCTTTCCGGCTTAATTTTTAGATATAAGGTATTAATCTATCACAAATAAATTAATCACCCTCAAATAATCCTATATATTTCAGACCATTGTATTGTTCTTTATATGGAGGGTTTATGTGTAACTCTGAATCCTGATACCAAAATATGGCATTTGCTTCTTTTATTCCTAACTTCTCACATATGTCTTTTATTGATTGAAATTCATCTTGATCAACAGCAGCATCAACTAAAATTTCATCTATAGAGACACTTTCATCGTGGCGTGGAATTATTCCTATAAAATCCTCATCGTACCATTGAAGACCAACGTCCTTACAAAACTGACAAAGTTTATAGTTAGGATCATCAAAATTGCCTTCAACAGAATAATCTAGCTCAAAATATTTTATATATTCGTCTTCAGAGGAAAAATTATTTCCAATCCATAAATGCACTCTATTTTCAGTTGTCATTTTCCGCATTTCCCAGTATATATCATGTACTTACGATGATGCCTGACCATGATTTTCTTGGCATCAAATTTACTTTTAGCGTTTTTCAGGTCTGCAATTAATTTATTATGAAAATGCCTACCAGCTCTACTTCCATGATGCCCGCCATCTGGTACAGGATTTCCTTTGGCATCTGTTACATTGGTGAACGTAATTTTATCTGTATCTACAACATATTTTTTTAGTTCTTCTGCTGTAAAACCTAAGTCTTTTGCTTTAGCAGCTAAAGAAACAGGAAACATTTCATGCTTTCCTCCATCCCCTCTCAAAGCGGCAGAAACAGATTTTTTATCATCGATAATGTCTTTAACTGAAGCGTTATTAAACCACTCATTAAACTTACCATAGTCCCATTCAGCCCATCCTAAAGGATCAATCTGCCTTGTAGGATTATGAACGTAAGCATAGGGATTCTCCCCACCCAGCAGCCCGATGGGATCTGGTGTCAGATAACAACTGGCCACAGGCGAGTAATACCTGAACCGATTGTAGACCAGCCCGCTCTCCTCATCCACCCACTGGCCGGCGAAGGGCCATCATCTCCGAGGCAGTCATACCCGCAGGGCTTCGCCAACCCGCGCAGGG
>NZ_LFCV01000237.1 GCF_001037465.1 Xenorhabdus khoisanae | reverse complement strand
CGATTTTCGGCAGGGTAAACAAGGTGTCAGTGAAAATCGTTTTACCCTGAACCTCAATTATCGCTTGGGTGTTCCGCTCAGCCAACAGTTTGATCCAAACGCGGTCGCGCCACTGCGCAGCCTGAGAGCTAGTCAGTTGGATTTTGTGAACCGCCGCAACGATATGGTGCTGGATTATCAGAAGCAAACGTTGCTGACACTGGCTTTCCCTGCATCAATCAACGGATATGAAGGCAAAGACGTGACCTTTGTACCGATTATCCAATCCAAATATCCGCTGGCGCGTTTAGAGCTGGATACGGCTGAATTACAGCAGGCAGGCGGGAAAGTACTTGTTCAACGGCCGGAGAAAGTGACGTTGCGGTTGCCGAAAACCACGAAAAACCCCGTCCGGCTTTCGGGAATAGCCATCGACAGCCGGGGTAATCGCTCCAACCGGGCAAAAATCATGATGGTGAGTTTACCGACCGAGAAGCGATGGCAGGTGACAGCGAATAAAACGCAGGCCAAAGCCGATGGTCATGACAGTGTGCTCTATACCGTCCTTGTCATCGATCAAGAAGGGACTCCCATCTCGAATCAGGCTGTTATCTGGTCAAGCGACAAGGGAGAATTGTCCCAAACCCGGCAGAACACGGATGCGCAGGGGCAGGCATCGGTCGTGCTGCGCAGCCGTCAGCAGGGGCTGCATGCGGTACGTGTTTCCGTGGATGAAGAGGTTGCTGTTGCACCTTCAGTACAGTTTGATGCGGTGCTGATCCCCGAAATTAATGTTGATAAACACAGCATTAAGGCGGATGGAAAAGCAATAGCGAAG
>NZ_LFCV01000236.1 GCF_001037465.1 Xenorhabdus khoisanae | reverse complement strand
AGGGACAAAAACTCATTTACTTCGTTTATAACGATGTTGCGCTTAATATGTGAATCCAAGAAGGATTAATATATGTGTTGCAAAAATTAAAATCATTATATATGGATAATTTTTAAGTAGCTGTTCTTGCTCTTAATAAGTATTCATTTCATGGATCAAGTAGGATGAGACGTTACCGTCTCATTCCTCTCATAGATTCATATGTACGGGGCTCGTATATTCCCTCTCTGTCAGGATAAACGTCATATCAACAAAGATACTAAATGGAACATTGAGGGAGCATTGCAAGCAAATTGCCCAATCGCAACATGTCTTTTTACAGATGTCTTCCGGCGAAGATAAAACGATTCTGAAGTTGAAGCAGAGACAGAAAGAAACGAAGCAACTTAAGCGCGAACTGATCCGTAAAGAGAAAACGCTGACAGAGGCAGCAGCTATACCGACCCTGTGGAAGAGACTACAGGGTTAATTGCGGGACGCAGTGAGGAGGATTGCCCCGGTAACTGACCATCAGGAGATTATACGTGCGGTTCGAAAAATGGTATTCGCAGATGCCCGGCTGTGTGGCACTGAAAAAATGACTTTAAACCTGCACAATTGATATTATGTGACGCATGTTTTTGGTGATCACAGCAGAAAAATGTTGGACAAACTTCTTACACTCTTATCACCTTCTAATATTCTGTTTTACTATACGGATAATTAGTCAGTTTTATGATTACGCTCCTGAAAAATAATATATAGATATTTTCATTGAACGTGAACATTATTTCTGATGAATGATATAACAATCTAATATGCAACTTGTTTTTAGTATGTTTGGTTTAAAAACATTCAATCAATAACCAAACATAACAACTCTATATGGTTACTATTCTTAAATTTACAAAAAACTTCCTTTATTATTTCTTCGCAACTCGATAAATCCCGTTTTTTTATAAAATAAATTAATTTCTCATACATATCTAAAAAATACACTGCATTTTGTTTTATAAAAGTATGCCATGGATAACTATTTCTCTCTATACAATTAGTATACAATCTACTTAGTTCATTATTATTTATAGCATCGAGTATTAAAACAGTAAATTCACTGTCAACATTTTTTACCTTTTCAGCATCACAATTGTTTTCTTTATTTATCAAGATCTCAATTTTTTTTGGAAAATCATTTAAACTCCCTTGAGATTTTTTATTAAAATATATTTTAATTATAGATAGCAAGAGTATTTCGCGTAAAGCAACTAGTTCTAATTGCTCTTTATAGTCCAAACTTCGTGTATAGAACCCCCTATTATCACCTTTAATAACAAATTGTTCCTGCAAAAGTCTATTGAGCGCTTCTCGAATTGGTGTAGAACTGACATTTAATTGATCTGTCAGTTTAGAAATACATAGTTGTTCATTTGGTTTAAACTCATTATTAGTGATCTTATTTTTGATTTTGAGGTAAACACGATCAACATATGAAGTTTTTATAATTTCCATTTTCTGTCCTTAAATTAATTTAAATCTTTTTATACATTACAAAAAATTAGAAATAAAACTACTGACTCTTTGTGACAAAAATATACCAAGTGATATCCAACTGTAATAATTAAAATAATTTTTCCTCTGTTTTATTTTGCTTATAAAATATAGGTATCGATACCAATTTTTGTGTTATTGAGGTGAAAAGACTAATAATCTAGGTTAGCTAGCATCAGAATATAAAATTATTTTTATAAAAAATTTAATAGTAAAAACACAGACAATTAAATTAAAAAATTAAATCACTAAAACAATTTGAATGTTAATACCACTTGCATTCATATAATAAGTGCAACATGGTTAATCTGGAAGTAAACATACCCACACTCCCTTAAATAATTCATTTGGTGTTTTACTACCTCGCGTTTTTCTGGGGCGATTATTTGATCAATTTACAACAAAATTTATTTTCTGATCAGTGATTTCATTAAAATCAGTGTCCTTTGGAAAGTATTATCGGATTAATCCACAGGTATTCTTGTTGATACCTCTTTCCCAAGGAAAGTAAGGGTGAGAAAATAAAACGCTGTCTCTAACCTTTTACCCATGATTTCATGCTCTGCGAACTCCAAACCGTGGTACCTATTAAGTACCAAGAATAAACACGTTATTATGTGCCACAACTGACCGCTCTTCTGAAAAATTGTACTTATTAGTCGAATCCACCACTCTATATTGCTACTCTATCTTCTGAATATCTGATTTATTATTTCTAATCCAATAAAAAATTTTGGAATAAATATTTACATTCATAACAATCACGATGTTACAAAGCCGTTCAAATAACATAATACACTTGTTAAATATAAGGATGCAATACATTATTGTAATAACTAATGATTTAAATATCAAGCAGGCAATTTTTAAAATAATTAGCATAAAGTTTTAAAAAAATAAACATTATTCCATGAAACACTATTTTGTAGTGACAAAATCAAAATATTCAATGCCAATCAATGAATTGAATACGTAACCAAAAATTATCTTCGGATATTCTAAATAAATTTAATCTAAATTTAAAAATATTATTTTTAGATAAATGCTAACCAATTAAATTTATTATATATAATGAGTTCAATCCTTATCATAGCTCATCAAATCGCTATAGAATTATCTAATAATTCATGGGGGGAATTATTATAAAAGCTCCCACCTTCCCCTCTCCAAACCATATCAGTGTATTCATTGACGATACCGACTTCCAAAAGTGCACAGATATACCTCAATTCTTACCCTTATGCTTATATTCCCAATCTTATTGATTATGGGCTGCGAAGGTTGGAGCACCTCTGATGGGCAAGTCAAAAGTTGTGTTTTAGATTCAGGAATAGTCAAAGATTACTCAAACGTTTATCATTTTCTGCTTTTTATCAGCGCACTGACGATGGGTATCCCTCTCATTACTTGACTACATTCATCATGATCTTTTCAAGAGCAAACATATTTTCCTTTCTCCCTTTCCAACCCAAATAGCGCCTTATTAGGTGAGATTTTCGCTTAATTTAGCATCAATCAGAAACACGTTTCCACCTGTTGTTTCCCGCTAAAAAACCTCAATATCGTGGTTCTTCATAGCTCGATTACCAAAGAAAAAAATAATACAAGTTGGTAAAAAAAACGCCGTTGGGCACAAATTTTCATCCAGTTGTTTTTATTAAAAAGTTTCAACATTAAGCCAGAAAAATCTTTTTTCTCTAAGTAATCACAAGTGCGAGTGAAACCCACTTTTTAATAAATTTTAAGTTTATTTAGTGGAAAAAGTAATATTAAGTGATATTTTTTAATGAAAATATACTAATTTGACAATAGTTATACACCAAAATGTTCAAATCTATTTATGTAAGCCAAATCAATAAAATTTTATTAAAAAACAAAACATTTTATACCAAACTGTCTAGTTTAGATTTATAATCTATAATATTGTGACTAAGTGGAATTAAATTTTGGATATGTAATAATTTTTAAATATTAATGCTACTCAATCTTACTAAAATTGATTAACATCAATTGACAATTTTTAACC
>NZ_LFCV01000235.1 GCF_001037465.1 Xenorhabdus khoisanae | reverse complement strand
TCTATTTTTTTTTCAGCCTCCACAACGGTAGTGACGGTAATTTATGTTATCACAGATTCTGAGTTGATACGATCCGAAGCATAGCAACTCAGAATCTGAATTATTACAAAATAAATAATAACTCAATAAAAATATTTAATTACCCTTAGCATTAGCAGGTACACCACCCAGGGTAACCGCATGAGTGATCAAATAAAAAACAGAGTGAATGTAATTTAAGCTATCCTAATCATGGTATGTGTTAATTTGCTTTAAATAAAATCAATTTTTGTATTGTTTCCACACTGACTATGTTTATAACGATGTTGCGCTTAATATGTGAATCCAAGTGATGTTTTTATTAATTATTAATCATGATATAAATTTTATAAATCTTCCCTCTGGCATTAAGTATTATTCTTACGATATAAGATGTAATGTAATGAATCCCTAAGCTATTCATTGAAATACGCCCAAACAGACTCTTCCGTATTGATAAACCCAATGTTGATGTTTATAGGCGGAGATGACCTACCGCCTTCATATTACTTAGCAATGTACTTTGTTGATTAAATGAGGGTTAGATATGAATACTCAAAATAATAAATCTGATAAGACGACGAAAAAAAATGATGTGTACCTTGATGTCACAATTAGGGACAAACAGACAGCCACGCTGAATAAAACCGATAATAGCGGGGGTAACATCTTTGGCTTTGGCTACCAACATGCCAACTTCTTTAACAGTCACTTCGGAGCCTAATATCATGACAAAAACATTTAAAGTTCCCTTTGCAGCGCAAGGGGATAGGGTTGCTATTCCTGATGAAGTTCAACCAAATGGTGCTGTCTCATATGCTCAGGGCTACGGCGCTGAATACGGACGTGACCAAAACGAAGATCCCACAGCAAGGGATATTGAACGTGAAAAGATGAATGGTATTTTTCACGATATCACCGAAGCTGTGGGAGAAATGCAGGCCTTTGGTGCAGCTCAGTGGAGCAATGATGCACAGCCTTACCCTCTGCGGGCGTTGGTCTATCACAAACAGAAAGTCTGGCAATCACGTATTGAGAACAACAAGGAAGAGCCAACGATAGGTAGTGCTTGGGTAGAATTAAAAGCCGATCTAACCGCCGATGATGCGGGAGCCTATAGCAAGGAAGAATCCGATCAGCGCTTTCAACCGAAGGGCAATTATCAGCCTGTCGGGAATTATGCTCTGAAAGGAGATAGTTATACCAAAACTGAATCTGACAATAAATATCAACCACTGGGGAATTATTTGACTGCTGGATACAGCTATTCAAAGAATGAGAGTGACAACCGTTATCAACAGAAGGGTAACTATGCTCCTGCTAGGAACTACGCACTGAAAGGTGAAAGCTACACTAAGCCGGAATCTGATGCTAAGTATCAATCCAAAGGAAACTACCAGCCTGTTGGAAACTATCAACATGCAGGAAATTATGCTTTACGAGGGGAGAGCTACACTAAACAGGAGTCCGATAGTCGGTATCAAGTAAAAGGGATTCATCAGAGGTGGCGAAAAATTGGTGATTTTGGTGGAGCGGCTGCTGTTGCGGAAGCAATACTTAGTGAGAATTGTTTGGGTCAGTATCTTTTTGTTCAGCGTTATAATACGGGAAATAATACCGTGACCGGTTTTCTCGTTCCACCTGTTTCTGGACTTCGTTTTTGTGTACCTATGGGGCGCAGTGGTTATTGGGACTTTATTGTATCTTCTGATGGCAGAAAATTAAGTATAGTGGGCAGTGAATACGGAAGTGCTTCTGGCGTATATATGATGGATTAAGTAGGCTAGTAAAGCTAGGAACCTCTTACAAACTAAGGGGTTCTCTTGATAAGACTTTTTAATGTATTTTTTTTATGGTAAATTATAACACCCTATTTTTTTATGATTCATAATTTATCATGATAAAAGGCACTATAAGAAGGAAAATAAAAAGATATTATAATCGTATTATCTTTAATGAATACCATGAATCTCATCGTATACAAGCCTTGTCTATTTTATCTGAAATTGAAAAACAAAAAGGAAAATTAAATCCAAGCATAAAGAAAAAATGTGATGAATATGCAGTAGATGCTTTGAAGTGGATTGGTTATGCGCCTTGGCTATATGTATATAGTGCAATAGCTAATGGGTTTAAAGAGGGATGGATGCCTGATAATTATTATGGCGGTATTGTTATTAATGAAATATCAGGAAGTTATGCAAATATATCGGATTTGAAATCATTAAGCAGAGTGATGTTAAAAACAGATAATATTCCTGATTTACTATATTCAACAAATGGATTGTTAATTGAGCCAGTAGAGAAAAAAGTAGTTAATTTTGAACAGGCTAAAGAAAATTTATTCTTTAGCGGTGAAAAGATTATTTTTAAACCAGATGAATCTCAACAGGGATCAGGCATTAAATTTATTTCGAAAAAAGAATTTAATAAAGAATTAAATTTTTTAAATGGTGTCTATCAAAGAATAATAGTTCAACATGATTTTTTTAATGCTATCTGTGATAAGTCTGTTGCAACTTTACGGTTAACAACGGTCATCAATGACGGTGGAATATGTAATGTCAGAGCTGCCTATTTACGAGTAGGAAGAAATAGTGACACGCATGTTAAGTCATCAAGTCATGTACGAATCCCAGTAGATATTAATAGTGGGGAATTATCTTGTGATGGATTTCTTACTAATTGGAATACGATTAATAAACATCCGGATACTCTTGTTAAGTTTGGGGGAATATTACCCAGCTTTAAAAAATGTTGTGATATTGCTGTTCAGTTACATTTGAGGTATCCATTTGTTCGATGTATTGGTTGGGATTTGATTGTTGACAATAATAATGATGTACAAATCATGGAGTGGAATGCAGGACATAATGACATTAAATTTTCAGAAGCAACCCAAGGACCTTGTTTTAAGGATCTCAACTGGGAGAAATTTGCTAAATAGTGGGTTAATTAAGCTAATGGTGAGCTGTGTGCTATTTTCGAAGGTTGTACTTGAATATTCGCCCCCCAGAGAAGGAAAATTTTGAGTGAGAGTTCAAGATGGGACTTAACGTAAAGGGCGAAAATCTCCCCAGTTAAGCACTCAGAAAATTGGGAATAGATCAACAGATGGAAAACTATATTAATCAAATTATTGCTGTAAATACTCCTGCCACTCTTACCACACATGATCAGGATCAATATCCGTGTAGCCTTTTGATTCTTCCAGAACCTGGCTCATTCCAACAGGTACAGCTACGCAGTTCTATCAATGTAGTCAGCGAACGGTTGCATTGCAGAAGAGCAGCCTTTCTCTTTCAATTAGAAAATGCATAGAAATGATTAGCAGTAAGCAAATAATTGCTGTTTATTTTATGTTCTCTTTATTCCTAATTACGAAGGGAAAATACTTGTAACCGATTAGTTTTTAAGGGTGTTAATAAGGGTTTATATTAGGAATAAGTACTTTAATTTATTGATTTTATTGGAAATGACAACGATTTTAAAATCCCTCGGCCTTTAGGCTGTGCGGGTTCAAGTCCTGCCCTGGTACCATAAAAATTCACTGATAAAACAGTGAGTTAGGGTTAGAAAGAGCCACCTTTACGGTGGCTTTTTTCTTGTATATAGAAAACCCCCAGCTTGGCACTGTCTCTTGATCACATCTCTAGCTCAAGAGACTGTGCAAGCAGGTACCCCTCAAGGAGGGTT
>NZ_LFCV01000234.1 GCF_001037465.1 Xenorhabdus khoisanae | reverse complement strand
AGTGACTTATGCAAAGAGTAACAGCCTGCTAAAGCCACTGGCAGCCAAAGCCTCAACGATTGAGGGCACTAACCCCAGTCTGGCTATTGTCGATGAGTACCATTTACACCCGGATAACGCGGTTTACTCTGCCCTTGAATTAGGCATGGGCGCACGTCCAGAAGGTATTCTGTTTGCCATTACCACGGCAGGCAGTAACGTGATATCGGCCTGTAAGCAGCATTATGATTATTGTTGCCAGATACTGGCAGGCGAAGAGCAAAATGAATCGTTGTTTGCCCTGATTTATGAGTTGGACGACGAGAAAGAAATTGATGATGAAACGCTCTGGATAAAAGCGAATCCCAATCTCAATGTATCCGTAGACAGTACCGCTTTACATGACACTATCCAAAAGGCGCGGGGCATTCCATCACAATGGACAGAGATGTTAACCAAACGC
>NZ_LFCV01000233.1 GCF_001037465.1 Xenorhabdus khoisanae | reverse complement strand
TGTTTGCGACTACTTTTGTCAGAAAAATACGTTACCTACTTGAATTAAGTCGGTGTCCATATAAGGATCTTAAACAAAAACCGTTTATTTTAGATAGAAAAAAGGCTTCATTTACGATCTGATAATCGTCGCCAAACTCAATATCAGAAACACGGATGAAGCCTGTGACGATTATCGCTATAAAACACCAGTTAATGCAATTCTTCAGTGACGTTTCTTTGCAAAATATCGCTTTCCGGTGCGGGTTTATGAAACGCATCAGAAATATTGAGCCCCGCGTGTTGATCTTCAGCCTTATCGCGGCACTCAGTACCAGTAAAGTGACCTCTATTGCCCAGTTACACCAAAAATTTAATGGCCTGTGCCCCGATAAAAAACACCAAGTCAGCTACCGCCCCTTGTATAATCAGCTCCGTAAAGCCGCTTTTGTCGAATTTGTCAAAATATTGGTGAGATTTGCCATGGCGCAATGGGTAGAGAAACAGGTCTCGCCACCCAAAAAACTCATGAAATTTAACCAGGTTATTTTACAGGATGGCAGCTCGTTCAAAGTGCATTCTGCACTGGCTAGCGTTTTTCCCTCCCGGTTCAGGGCAACCACGACAGCCGTGGTGGAATGTCATATGACCCTCTCATTGTTCACCTAGTCTCCGGTAAAGATGAGCGTGAGCGCAGATACGGCATCTGAACGGGCTTACCTGCCTGAGCCGGAAATGTTGCGCGACCAATTATTACTGGCCGATGCCGGTTATCCCGATTTTGATTATTTTGAGCAAGTGTCACGTTCAGGCGGTTCATTTGTTGTCCGGGGAAGCAAATCGCTCAATCCGCAAATAATGATGGCACGCAACGGTCAGGGGAAATTATTGCCCAAATTGTTGGATAAGCCCTTGAAATCCGTCACCCGCAGAACTAACCGCTCAGAAGTTCTGGATCTGATTTGTTGGCATAATGGCTATGAGTTTCGCCTTATTCGTCGCTGGGTTGCCGAAGAAAAATGCTTCTGTATCTGGCTGACCAATTTGCCTGTGGAGGCGTTTACGGCCAATAACATCATGGATATTTATCGTTGTCGTTGGCAAATAGAACTGTTGCTCAAAGCGGCCCAAAATACCGAGATCTGGCTATGGGCAATAATAGAAAACCTGCTCCAAAGGGCGTGGTCGGAAACCTGTTTTTGGCTGGAAAAGGCCCAAGCGTATTTATGCCAGAACGCTTTCAAAACACCACAAAGAAAATCATGTAAAAACAAAACATTGGATGCGTGTTTTGAAAGGCTTAATTCTTAAGATCCTATATGGACACCGACTTAATTCAAGTAGGTAACGTATTTTTCTGACAAAAGTAGTCGCAAACA
>NZ_LFCV01000232.1 GCF_001037465.1 Xenorhabdus khoisanae | reverse complement strand
TATTGTTTATAATGAGCAAAATACTCTTTATACAAATTAATTTGATATTTTCGTCATCAATCCGACAAACACAGAAATAATCGTCCCTTGCTATGAGTTTGATTCAGAACAAAACATATTCCAAAAACCAAAACCCATAAAAAGAGTTGAAGATTGTCACTTTAAACCAAATAAAGTTTATTATTTTGAAGCTTATAAATATATCTTAGATTTTGATTTTGAATCTTCTCCTAATAATTTCGTATTGATTGTACATTCTGATCCGAAAGGGTGGATTACATGGGTTTATAGCAGAGAGACATTAGAGCCAATACAAAGTATCTGTACAGATTTACAGGCATCCAGAGTTCTATTATATGTCAGGCTATTGGGGGAGATGAAGGCATCCCAGGCGATTCAATGCATTGAAAATTTAGCAATATCCAATTACGCAAACTTTGTACGTTGGGAAGCTGTGCAGAGCCTTTCTAAAATAGCGCCATCCAATTGTCTAAAAGTTCTTAAAATACTGGCAGAGAACGACCAAGATCCAATACTTAAACAAGCTGCTATACAAAGCCTAGAAATGACAATGGCAAAAAATTGTTAAAAAATGTCATTGCTGCTTCAGGAGAAACAGAATATGACGATAGATAGCACCCCAACAGTTAAAAATGTACTGGATCTTAAAGAATTTCTTACATTGTTAAAAAGTTCAGATGTTATCTCTCATATAAATAAAAGGATTTATATAGAAGAGGAAATTAATCAAGTATCTGAATGGTTGTATTCTTATGCCGCCAATAAAGAGGAAATCATTTCTTTTATTTGTTCAGATCTTCGTGATCCAACACAGTTTCAGAAAGCAAATGATATGCAGGCACCTACTTACTTGATTTACAAAGATAAGAAAATCTCTATCAGGATGGTTGCTTGGCTACCGTTGAGAAATCAATTTGATTTTGTACCACTTCCTTATGGAAAAGCACATGATCATGATTTTGATTTCTGGACTGTTAATTTCTTTGGTAATGGCTATAAAACCAGCCTATATGACTACAGCTACAATGACATAAACGGCACAGAGGGTGAATCAGTAACATTGAATTTTTCCGGTGATCGAATGTTATCTGCGGGCAATGTCATGTTTTATAAACGAAACAAAGACATACATATTCAATACCCACCAAAAGATTTTTGCGTATCGTTAAATTTGATAGTGCAACCAGAAAAAAAAGTAAGCCAAAATAAACTAATTTTAGATAGTGAAGAAAAACCAACAGAAAACCAACAAGTTATTGCACATATAAAAAAAGGGAGGAAAGAACGCTATCACGCCCAAGAGTCACTATTCCACGGATTATTAAAATTAGGTAACGAAAAAAGTCGTCAGCTCGCTTTACAAGTAGCCCGTAATCACAGTAAAGATGAAATACGTGCTATTGCCTTTGAGGCTATATTAGACGCAGCTGAACGTTCATACAACAAGGACGATATTAGTGATCTCATTGGATTAATAAATGATGATAAAAGTAGTTATGTCAGAACAAGAGTAAAAGAGAAAATCAAGACTATCTTATCCAAATAAGTGAGAAGTCTTTACAATCCTGTTGATCAAAGGGGAAGTAAAATGAAACATATTGAACAAATTAAAAACAAAAAATCAGAAGTAATTGCAGAAATTTCTCTTGCTTCTTTCGGTACCGAAATCTTGCTGGCTGGTGCAGTACCTCACACTCTCTCCGGCAACAAAGCTGGTCGTGAAGTAGATGGTGGGGGGCCTGAATGGGGCTGTTTATCCCCATGTGGTTTATCAGAAGGACAATGAGGTTGCTGATTCAGTTTAGTAAAATCAGTCAGTTTTCATACACAAGATTTATCAGAATATAGCCATTGAAAACGTTTAGCAATCAAAGCAATTTATTACAGATAATTATTGCAGATAAGAAAAAACCCTGAGATTTCTCTCAGGGTTTTTCTTGAAATAAGGTGGCGGTGCGGACGGGACTCGAACCCGCGACCCCCGGCGTGACAGGCCGGTATTCTAACCAACTGAACTACCGCACCACCGAATTTCTGTCTCCGGCTGCCTTTTGTACCGGCAACCGGCTTTTAATTAATGTCTGGCAGTGCCCTACTCTCACATGGGGAGACCCCACACTACCATCGGCGCTACGGCGTTTCACTGCTGAGTTCGGCATGGGGTCAGGTGGGACCACCGCGCTATTGCCGCCAGACAAATCCTGTATTCAATCCCGAAC
>NZ_LFCV01000231.1 GCF_001037465.1 Xenorhabdus khoisanae | reverse complement strand
GTCCTGAGGTGCTGAGGTGTCTTCTATTTCCCGTATCGCCCATTTATCCAGATTGCACTGTTCGATGACCATCAGTAGCTGCTCATTCAAAATGAGGCTGTCACTCCATGTCATTTTGTCAGGAATGGTAGGAGGTAAACAGTCAGTGAGCAGATGCGCCGGAATCGGTATCGGGGGAATCTGAACGTATTCGGTTCGCGTGCTGCTGCAACCGGTTAACAGCCCCATCAGGCACAGTGCGAGCGGCGCAATCATGACTGACAACAATCGTTTTGATGGCAGCCTGCGTTTTCTCAGAATCCACGGCTGACCGCTGCCGGTTTTCGCTATTAATTCGTGAGATGTCATTGAATAACCTGATAGAGTGGTAGGCGTTGGCATTGATGGCGACTTGTTCGTCATACTGTCGTTTTAAACTACGGTATTCTTCGGCCTTGCCCTGATACTCACTGTAATAG
>NZ_LFCV01000230.1 GCF_001037465.1 Xenorhabdus khoisanae | reverse complement strand
TTTCATAAGTGTTGTGACACGTGGGTCTATAATATTTTCAGAAAAAAAGCCAATTTTAGGCGAAAATTTCATTATATCTGTTTACTACTTATGATACCCAAAATAGCTTGATATTTAGTCAAAAACTCATGGAAAAATTATAATAAGAATAGCTTCCTAATAAATAAACCAAACTATTTCATATGGAGTGAATTATTTTCATAACTATATTAAACAACATGTTAAACAGTTAATATAAAACATATTAACTATATTTTCATGTAACAAAAAGCGATTAATGACCAAACTGTCATAATAGTTGTGAATATCGGGCTATTTATCTTTCATACACATTCGCCTAATAATTCGTGTTAATCTAATATTAATTTGTTTTTATACCTTGAATATCATTAACAAATTAACCTATTGATTAATTATCGTATACTTTCCTAACAAACTAAAAACATTCTTATTATTATAAGATAGTATATATTTGAAAATTTTCAAAAGGAAATAAATGAGAAGAATTACTGTTTTTCCAAGCCTTGGTTTGACCGGCGAAATTACTATTCCATCATCTAAGCCTCATTTACAACGTGCACTATTATTAGCTTTACTGAATAAAAGTAAAACTAAGATTGTTAATGTATCCTGGAATGCGGAGACAAAAAATCAGCTTAATGCTCTGCAAAAATTTGGATTAGAGATATTATATGAAGACAAAACAACACTATTGCTTCGTGGTGTAGGAAGAGATTTATCATGCCATGGAGAAATATATGCCGGCGGTTCTGGAATGTTATTCAGGATGTGTGCAGCTTTG
This sequence comes from Xenorhabdus khoisanae, assembly GCF_001037465.1. GTDB lineage: Bacteria > Pseudomonadota > Gammaproteobacteria > Enterobacterales > Enterobacteriaceae > Xenorhabdus > Xenorhabdus khoisanae. The sequence continues at coordinate 3,868 of NZ_LFCV01000230.1, read as the reverse complement.
GCGTCATTGATTGAAAATTGTAAAGTAACCATACAGTGCAATGAATCTTTATTCAGTAGAGAAAGTGTATTTGATGAAGATTTTTGCAATTATTTAGATATTGACATTGAAAGAATAGCAGGTGAAAAGGTTATCATCACCAAGAATAAAAGCAACATAAAAAAACCATTAACTGTTACTAATAGTACTCAGTTCATTACTTTTTCTTTATTTGTTGCCCCTTTCAGTCAACAAAAACAAGTTCCCGTAATCATGGATGACAGTAAGATAGGTTATATTGACATGACCGTTAAATCAATGGCACTTTTAGGAAGTACCGTAATACGTGATAAAAATCATATTAAAGTCACCGAGTATAACTCTGGAGACATTGAAATAAAAATACCATCTGATTTTACATCGTTAAGTTACATTGCTTCTTCTGTATTAAGTTCAAATGGAAAAAGTGATGTACTTATAAGAAATTATTATTTTGGTGACACAATAAATGAGCATTATCTATTTAAATTTTATGAAAAAATAGGTTTGAAAATTCACTATAAATTGGATATTGGGCAATTAAGGATAAATAAAAGCTTACTTGAACCCTATGATGGAGAGTTTTCCTTAAAAGAACTCCCCTCAGTAGCAGTAAACATAATTGCAGCAACTTCAAATCTAAAAGGAAGAAAATTTTTCAGTGGATTAAATACCATCAATAACCATAAGAGCCAACGAGCTTTTATTGTTAATGAAAATATAAGAACCATGGGAGCAAATAGCTCTTTAATCTTCGATAAAAAAGGTATGTTTGATTCAATATGTATTGAAGGAAAAGGTCCCACAAAAGGAGGTGTTGAACTTAAAAGTTATGAAGATCATAGAGTTTGTGCTGCTAATATTATAGCATCTCTTGGCGCAGAGAAAGAAACTACAATATATGATATTCATAAATTAAACGATGGTTTCCCTGGATATATAGAAATACTCAAAGACTTGGGTGTTATAGTTAAATAGTTGGGATATCTATAGGATAATATAAAATGACTAAAAGAATTGATCATAATACACAATCTGTCGAAATTATTTTCTCTAAAACTTTGCATGGAACACTTAATTTACCTGCGTCTAAAAGCTCTTCAACTCGGGCCCTTCTGACTTCTTCTGTTACTTCTGGGGAAAGTAGTATCAAGAATATGGCTACTGGATTTAATACATTAGCAATGAAATCAAATTGTGAGAGATTGGGTGCTACCTTTAAAGAGAATGGAAACAAATTGATCGTGAATGGAATTGACGTACGTTCTATCAATCACCCATTAGAAATTAATCCTGGTAACTCGGGGGTAGTTCTTCGTTTATTAATGGGTGTAGCGGGTTTTTTACCAGAGACCAAATTCATAACAGACTATCACTCTTCTCTTGGCGTTCGTTCACAAACTGAGATGATTAATGCTCTTAAGATGCTGAATGTTCAATGCGAAGCATCAGGTCAAGAGCATCGACTTCCCATCACAATAAAGTCGAATAAGAGATTAAATAACTATACCGAAGTATCTTGTAAGAAAAGTTCACAATTCCTAAGTGGATTATTATACCTTGGTTCAATAATGGACAATGATTTAACCATAAAAGTCATTGATGATATTACAGCTAAATCAATGGTTCACACGACAATAAATAATTTGAAAAGAGCGGGTGTTAAAGTCGAATACGATAATGATTTTCGCAAATTTTTCATATCTGGTAAGAGCCAACTACAGCCTAGTGATTTTGTAGTAGGAGCAGATCCAGCAAGTACAGCTGCAATTCTAGCACTTTGTAGTTCTTTGGAATCAGATGTCCAATTAAATGGATTTTTTGAAGAAGAACTAGGAAATGGAGCCGTAATTCAATATTTAATAGATACTGGTACAGATATAACATTTATTGAAGATGAAACAATAAAAATACGTGGAACTACAGATATCCTGCCTCTTGACTTTGATGGTTCGCTGGCTCCAGATGCTGTTCCTGCTTTAGCAGCCAGAGCCGCATTTGCCTCTGGTACAAGTATTTTTTATAATATTGAGCACATACGATATAAAGAGTCCGACCGAATATCAGATTTTAGAAAAGAATTATCAAAGCTGGGTGTAAAATCAGATGAAAAACAAGATCAACTTATTATTCATGGAAATCCCAAAGGATATAAAGGCGGCGTTGTTTTAGACGGACATTATGATCATGGTTTAATAATGGGGCTTACAACAATAGGGCTTCATTGTAATGAACCTGTTGTTATAAAAGAACCTTATCATGTTGGACAAACTTACCCAGAATATTTTTCTGAAATTAGCTCCTTAGGGGCAAATATTAAATAACTGACTAAATATAATTAATTATTATGTAAAGGAGATAACTTTATGTGTGGTATTTCTGCAATATTTACAACAACAAAAAAGTCAGTTGAACAAATAAATGAAAAATTAATTTCCATGGCTGATATGATTAAACATCGGGGAGATTTACCTCTTTTTAATGAAAACCTGGTCAGAGAAAATTTCGGGCTGGCAACTAACCGTTTGGCTATTCTGGAAAGAGATAATGCCAGACAACCTGTTTCAGACGCAGAAAGAGATATTCATATCATTCTTAATGGACAAATCTTTAATTATAAGGAACTAAGAGAAAATCTTATAAAAGAAGGATGTGTTTTTGAAAAGCGTGGTGATACCGAAGTAATATTAAAATTATATATTAAATATGGTAAAGAATTTGTAAAAATGCTGGATGGAATGTTTTCATTTGTTATATTTGATAATAAAAATTCAACATTTTTACTTGGCAGAGACCATGTGGGCATTAAACCACTTTACTATGCCTTCAAAGATAATGTGTGGTATGTAGCTTCAGAAATGAAGGCCTTTCTGGGGCTTTCTGTTGAAGTTAAAACGCTTGAACCCGGGAATCTTTACGATGGTAATAGATTGTATAAATATATTAGCTATGACAAAAAAATAGAGAAAAGTAAGGATAGCTACTTTATCGCAAAACAAAAAGTTCGTAATCTAATGGAATCGGCTGTTAAATCTCAAGTTGATACTGATTTACCAATTGCCATAATGTTTAGTGGTGGAATAGATAGCGCTATTGTATTAGCTCTTGCTAAGAAATATCATTCTAATATTACAGCCATTACATTTGGTTTACCTGATTCAAATGACATAAAAATATCGCAGCGTTTTTGCAAAGAAAATAAAATACGTCAAATAATATATACGTTTACAGAGCAAGATCTGATCAACGAAATTGAAAAGGCTGTGTATTATGGCGAGTTTTTCGAAAAAATAGATTCTATAGACTCTGTTATAGCAGGCTTTGGTTATTTTATCGCTAGTAAGCTTGGCTTTAAAGTCGCTTTATGTGGAGAAGGTAGCGATGAAATTTTTTGTGGTTATGATCTATTCAAGACATATCCTTCTATTGATGAATTATCACTTTATCGGCTAAATAATTTACATCGTACAGATTTACAACGCGTTGATCGCGCAAGTATGCGTCATTCTGTAGAAGCAAGAGTACCTTTTATGAATTATAAACTGGTAAACTATGCATTAAGCCTTGATGAATCATTGAAGATAAAAGATGGAGTTGAAAAATATATACTTAGAGAAGCATTTAGAGATATTTTACCGAACTATATTGTTGACAGACCTAAAATCAGAATGCCAGATGGAAGTGGTGTCAAAAATACATTGATTGATTATATAAATAGTATTGATTTTAAAATTCCCGATGATCAAATTAACGCATTGAAAAATATAGGAATTAATGATAAAGCTTCTTTGTATTTCGCAAAGAGATATTTAGATAATGGATATAATTTCCCTAATGAAAGATTCAAACA
>NZ_LFCV01000229.1 GCF_001037465.1 Xenorhabdus khoisanae | reverse complement strand
TTATAATAGCGTTTCACGGCCTGTTTCAGACGCTTACAGGCCGGAATAGTGCCATTTTCGACATCAAAAGCGTACTGCTCCCATGCGTTCATCGGTAATCTCATCAGGCAATCAGTGCGTCTAAATCATCAGGCTCGTCGCTTTCCACCGGATTTCGACGGCGGGATACCGGATCAAAGCCCAGCAGTGACGACATTTTTATCATGATTTTCTCGGCATCGGCTTTCGCTTTCAATGACGGGTTACTGGTTGCCGCGCCGCGTGAGCCTTCCACGGCGAACCCGCGTAACTCAATGTCTGCCACGGCCTTACGGTAGATGGCATAGTTGACGCAATACAGTTCTAGGTTGTTCCAGTCCGCCGGGCTGAGGTCGTCACGCTCGTTAAGGATTTTGGCTTTCGATTTCCATTGTTGCGCGGCGATATTGTTTAAATACTCAGGGGGTTTCGGTGCTCTTGCCATAACTTTATGTTTCCTATGAAGATTACTGCTATTAAAAAAAGTGCCGTGCATAAAAATTTGAGGACGCGGCGGTTCTTTTTAGCGGGGCGTTTGTCATTTTTGATCCCCCCACCTCGTTATCTCATTGCGTTATTATCATTCAATCAACCAATCACGACGCCTTGCCGCCTCTGCTTCCCGTTCCCGATACTCACCATTCTTACGCCGCTGTTTGGTTGCCGGGTCTGTCTGCACGGTCTTACGGTTATGGCAGCCATGACAC
>NZ_LFCV01000228.1 GCF_001037465.1 Xenorhabdus khoisanae | reverse complement strand
GTGCATGTTCTACAAAATCAACCTGCAAGCTGTTCTCTGAAACTTTTTCTGTGCGCACATTTCGCATCAGGGGCCAACTGTTGATTAATTTCAAGCGTGATAATTGGGCGAAAAAATGGCTCATTATTTTCTCCTTCAACGAAATGATACGATTAATTGTGAGCGGATAGGAAGGGGAAGTAAACCTATTCAGTATCAATTTTCACCAATATATCTCTTTTATCTTTTAAATAGGGACTTAAGAAACAATAGGAATATTCATTTCTGAGAAAATTATTTATGGAGAAATGGTTATCAGTAAGAAATAAGCTTTCTTATTTCAAATAAGAGCTTACCTCATTATGTTATTAACAGTTATAAGAGTAAGCTCTAAATGATAAATATTATATTTATTGGCGATAGTTACCGATAAAGCGGGCAAATTTTTCAATAGCCATTTGCAAGTCAGTAACATGCGGTAATGTGACAATACGGAAATGGTCTGGTTCTGGCCAGTTAAATGCGGTACCTTGAACCAGCAGAACTTTTTCCTGTAGTAAAAGATCTAATACCATTTTTTGGTCATCATAAATATTGAAACGTTTGGTATCTATTTTGGGGAACATATATAGTGCACCCATTGGTTTCACACAGGAAACCCCCGGAATTTGGTTTATCAATTCCCATGCGCGATTGCGCTGTTCATAAAGTCTGCCACCCGGAAAAATAAATTCACTGATACTCTGGTAGCCGCCCAATGCCGTTTGAATCGCGTGCTGCATTGGCACGTTGGCACAAAGGCGCATTGATGCCAGCATTTCTAAGCCTTCAATATAGTCTCTAGCCTGTTTTTTCGGGCCATTCAATACCATCCAGCCCTGACGGAAACCCGCAACGCGATAGGTTTTGGACAAACCATTAAAGGTGACAGTAAAAAGGTCAGGCGCTAATGCGGCAATGGAGTGGTGCTGGGCATCGTCGTACAGGATCTTGTCGTAAATTTCATCAGCGAAAATAATCAGATTATGCTGGCGGGCTATCTCCACGATTTCCAATAACAGCTCTTTACTATATACCGCCCCGGTTGGGTTATTCGGGTTAATAATCACGATACCACGGGTACGCGGGGTAATTTTACGGCGGATATCATCTAAATCAGGAAACCAGCCTTGTTGCTCATCACACAGATAATGTACGGCATTACCGCTGGAGAGTGATACCGCCGCTGTCCAAAGAGGGTAGTCAGGTGCAGGGACCAGCATTTCGTCGCCTGTATTCAACAGGGCCTGCATGGATTGAACAATAAGTTCAGAAACACCATTGCCGATGAAAATATCTTCAACAGTAATATCCAGCATATTTCTTGCCTGATAATGCTGCATGATCGCCTTGCGCGCAGAATATAACCCTTTTGAGTCGGAATAACCTTGGGCAGTCGGCAGGTTACGGATGACATCGACTAAAATTTCATCGGGTGCTTCAAAGCCAAATGGTGCCGGATTGCCAATATTTAATTTCAGTACCTTATTGCCTTCTTCTTCGAGTCGCTTGGCTTCTTTGAGGGTCTTCCCCCTGATGTCATAGCAGACATTATCTAATTTGCTGGATTTATTAATGGAAAACATAGGATGCCCTAACCTCTTTGGCGAAATGGATACTACCCGGCATAAAAAGTGTGATATTCAATGTACTCTTCTCAGTCTATCTTTTGAAGAGCCTCTGATATCTTTGGTTAAAACGGTTGTTTTAATAATAAATGAATAAGCCTGCTATCTAAAATTGTCGTTTTTATTGGTATTTTATTCTATGTTTTGATGTTAATATGAATCTATATTCTGAATAATAGTGTGTTTTTAGTTGCCTAAGAGTACAGCGGATGACATTTCGACAATGGTTCTTTTAGTCAATCTGGTTAGGAAATCTCGAATTGTCAATAAAAGTAAGAAGATTTGTATAATGTATTCTTATAATTTATCTTTGGCTTTCCTAAAGTTAATTTAGGTTTTTCTCACATGATAGTTTGATAATTTTTTTGAGTTTTTACCCATAACATTTTTAGGTTATTTTGTAAAAATCTTAACTCATTAAAAATACTTATATTATCTTGGCGCATTAAGTT
>NZ_LFCV01000227.1 GCF_001037465.1 Xenorhabdus khoisanae | reverse complement strand
CGTATATGTATTGTTATATTTATTTTAGCTATTGGTGTTATTCTTTTTTTTGCATCATTAGCGAATGTTAACTTATCATATACAAAAAGAAATTTTATTTATTATTACGCATTTACCTTGGATGAGATTAAAAGTGTACCTTTAATTTCAAATGATTATATTATATACTATGACTCCCCTGATGGTAATAATACCATGACAAACGAAATTATATTTTCAAATGTAGAATTGAAGCGTCTGACAGAATTAATAAAATACACCGAAAATATGGGCTTTATAAAATACTATGATAAGTATTGGAAAGATGAACGCTGGCGGAAAGATAATACCATTATAAGTATAAAACAAAATGGTACTGAGCGTACCATTTTGTTTTTAGTGGAGAAGAATTAAAATACATTCTCTTCTCTTATGCTGTAACCTGATGTGCCAGCGATGTGATGTGTCCATGTTATGCTATCATATGAAATTGTTATACTTTCATATGGTTGCATATCATTGTGGCTTAGTGAATTAGGATAGTGACTGGAGATGTTTTTTATAGTGGCATTCGTTAATTTGATAGAGTAAAATTTTTCTAACCCCCCAGCTGAGCTATTCCTATATATATCAAGCAGACAATCTAAATGCTCATTATTTGATATTGAAACCCCTAATAATGGAGATGATTTATCTATTGGCTTTGTTATTATTATAGGTTGATGATTTACATTCTGTTCTCTACTGATATCGTGATCTACAGAATAAACCAATATTTTATCTTTATTTTCTTCTTGATATTTATTACCTATTGAATCATAGGTTGAACAACCTGCTGATATCAGCCCTTGCTTTTTGCCGTTTAAGGTCATGTAAATAATGTTAGCCATTTCCTTTCCTTGTGTTTGTTATTTACTTAACACGAAATATATAACTATTTTCTTGCTTGTCAATAGCCATATTCATAATTTACTATAAATCCAAATGACAATGATAAAAAATATAAATTAGAAATAAAAAACACCATCATTTAACAAGAATAATATATTACATTGAGTATTTTTAATAATTATCATATGAAATAATATCTTTTCAGATAGTTCTTAAGAAGTTATTTAAGCTGATAATTTTAATTATGTGTTGATGTATATCAATACATAAAAGTATTTTTATGTGCTAATTATTCTCCTAAACAATAACAATGCTCACTTAAAATTAGGAAATTTAGTCTTCCTACCAGAAATATCTCCTATAAATCTTTTTCCCCCTCTCAGTTATGCACCCTCTGCACAATTCCCTGAAAGCCTTGCTACATCTGGGTTTGTGGCAATTAATATGATATTCATTAACTGTAACCC
>NZ_LFCV01000226.1 GCF_001037465.1 Xenorhabdus khoisanae | reverse complement strand
CTCTAAGCTATATTATTTATATATCTAATATTATTTATTATAGGAACAAAAAACCGTGAATAATGAATTTACCAATCAATTTGAGAAAAGTATGAACACAATGTCATATGTTCATAATCAACTCATCAAATCACGATCTGTTATCATTTCTGGGGAAATTAATCAGCAACTCGCTGAAAAAGTCATGACCCAACTGCTAATTTTGCAGGAAATCAGTCATGAACCAATAAAAATATTTATCAATAGCCAAGGTGGCCATGTTGAAGCAGGAGATACCCTGCATGACATGATTAAATTCATCAAACCAGAAGTCATGATGATTGGTACGGGTTGGGTTGCAAGCGCTGGTATCACCATCTTCCTTGCTGCCAACAAAGAAAATCGTTACTCACTGCCAAATACCCGTTTTATGATCCACCAGCCTTTAGGTGGCGTTCAGGGACGCGCTTCAGATATAGAAATCGAAGCCAGAGAAATATTAAAAATCCGCAACCGCATAAATAGGCTGATCAGTGAAGCAACCAGCCATCCCCTCGACAAAGTAGCAAAAGACACCGATCGTAATTACTGGATGGAACCCGAAGAAGCCCAAAATTATGGTATCGTCGGACAGATTATTAGCCATTGGAATGAGTTGCAATCATTCCAATGAGAGCTGTTTTTTGTCAGGCAACACAGGCGGTATTATCCAAAATCAATAATAACCGCCTGATTTCTTTATCATCTATCTAAGTTATTGGGCATTTTCGTTTTATCCAGCATCCACAAAAAATCCTTCTCTGTAACAGGCTCAAAACCAAATTTTTTATAAAGCCCTCCCGCAGTAGAAGTTACCAACGCCACATTTTGTACATGAGGAATGACCGGATGTTGCAAAATACATTCCACCAGCCAACGCCCTAATCCTTTTTTCTGATACTCATCAATAATAAATACATCTGAGATATAAGATAATATGGCAAAGTCAGTTATTAATCTGGCAAATCCAATTTCTTTATCGCGATGAAATAGTCCAAAACATAAACTATTTTCTATCGCAGTTTTGACTCTTTCAAACTCAATACCGCGCGCCCAAAATAATTGCGATAATTCACTATGTACGAAACGAATATCAATTTTTCTCTTATCTGTTGTTATCCAGTATTCACCCCGTTCCCATGTTATATTTTGCTCCATCATTTTTCCTTTTAAGAAAAGATTGAACTGTGAAGAAAACTTATCATAAAAATGAGAAGAAAAAAGCCACGCTATGGCATGACTTTTCAAAATGAGAGGAATATTAATTAATGAATCAAGCTTCTTTCTGTAATAGCATCCGATATATCAAACCGCCAATAGCACCACCAATTAATGGAATCAACCAAAATACCCAAAGTTGCTCTAAGGCCCAAGTCCCCTGGAAAATAGCAACTGCTGTACTTCTTGCCGGGTTAACAGACGTATTGGTCACAGGAATACTGATTAAATGAATAAGAGTTAAAGACAGACCAATAGCTAATGGTGCGAAGCCTGCCGGCGCATTTTTATCTGTTGTCCCAAGAATGATCATCAAGAAAAACGCGGTTAATACTAATTCAATAATAATTGCAGCCTGTAATGAAAAACCACCTGGAGAATGTTCGCCGTAACCATTAGAGGCAAAACCACTCGCCGTTGCATCAAAACCACTTTTACCACTGGCGATAAGATAAAGTACTGCTGCTGCCGCAATCCCGCCAATCACTTGAGCAATGATATAAGGAATGACATCTTTTGCAGAAATACGCCCCCCTGCAAATAATCCCAATGTTACCGCAGGATTAAAATGCCCTCCTGAAATATGCCCCACGGCATAGGCCATTGTCACCACAGTTAAACCAAAAGCCAGAGATACACCCACAAAACCAATCCCCAGCTGCGGAAATGCTGCCGCTAAAACAGCACTGCCACATCCACCAAACACCAACCAAAAAGTACCAAAAAACTCTGCTGATAATTTTTTAAACATTCTACGATTCCTCAATGATATTTGCATGAATGCAAAAGAATCCAAAAACAGTTTAGTTAGTATTTTTAAATATGGGCAAGGAATCATAGGCAGAAAAAATGAGAGACAAATATCATCAAGGTGAATTTAAGGTTTAGTTTCTTATGGATGCTCTATTGTTAACTTGGTAACAAATAATGTCGTAGAAACATCTTGCTTATTAAAAGTAAAATAATTTAAAAACAGAAGATAATGTTATAAATCGAACAACCTGAGTTTAATATAACGAAAACTCAGGTTGTTGATTTACTAAGTCAATAGATTATTTATGCACTGCTGCCTTGACTTCATCCGATGCCTGCCAAATACGATATTTAACTGTCATCGATTTTGGTGTATAT
>NZ_LFCV01000225.1 GCF_001037465.1 Xenorhabdus khoisanae | reverse complement strand
GACTCAAACCAATATACGGCTTTCAGGGCGTAGAAATCTTTCTGGTACATAGAGATCGAAATTATTAAAGCGACAGTATTCTTCTAATTGTTGAGCAGAATTAACACCAACTTTTTTATATATTTGTGCTGTATAATTTTCGACAGTACGATAGGAAATATTTAATATTCTACCCATTTGCTTGCTGGTATATTTGTGCAGAGAGAGGAAAATGATATCCCATTCTCGTTGGGTGAATAATTCAGTAGGTGGTTGAAACATAATGGAAGCAGGGAGTTTACCATGGTATAGCCGGGTCAGTGAATAATCCTGTGCTTTCCATAAGTGATATATGATCCCTATACATTCACCATTTTCATGATAAATAGGTGATTTTTCGCAAAAATAAGATGATAATGCTTTTGTTTCTCCCCAAATATGGGTTTCGAGTGAAGTATATGATTTTTCTTCTTGCATTACCTTTTGGTCATGAAGAATATATTCCTTTGCAAATTCAGCACCATCCCAAGGAAGTTCGTGATCATTAAGCCCTTCAAAATTGAATGAATCAGAAAATCCTTTAATAGCATTCAATGCCTTGTTGCCATAAATAAAATAAGAGTTTTTATCTTTTATTCCCCAGGGATCGTTACTGGCTGCTAGTGTGTTAATTATTTGAAGTGAAATGATGGCATTGTCACTCATGTTATTATTCCTTTACTATATTGTAATGACGTAATCAATTTATTTAATATCCAATTTATCTTGTTAATTTTAATTGGGTGCTATATCAGGCGCTCTGATGTATAAAATGGTATGCTTTTCATATTTTAAGTTACCGCTTTGAATTTTTACTCAACTTTAATGCTGTTAATTTACCTTAAGGTAGGATGCTTTTATTAGAGTATTTTATACGCTTCCAATATTCTGAAAGATAGTTAAAATTTTAACTGCCTTATAGATTGTAAAAGAATCTATTTGGCTATTCTCAACCATTTTAATATTTTGTGTCAGTGTCAACTTCAGGGGAAAGTCTGTAATAATATAAAAAGTTAATATGAAAATTTTAATAGGATATAAACATAGCAGTTTACATAATCAAACAGAGAAATTGTAAATCTAACAAGGTATGGCTAAGTAGATATCTTGAATTTTCATTTTTACTTAATACAAATGTTTTATACAAAAATGAGTATAAAAGAACTAAATAGCTGAAATTTTCTGTCAGAAAAATTTCAGCTATTATCCTAGAATTAAAATAGGATTACTTTTAAATCCTACTTAACAGAACTTGTATTATGGCGATCAATTATCTGATTGAAATTAAACGATTCATGTTATTTTTCCTTTTTCTCCAAAGAGTGCTCTAGTGTAGTTTTTGCAATACCGAAACCAGTAAAACCATAAATGAGAGCAAAAAAGACAGAAACGTAGCACTGAATTGCCCAAGGTAGTAGATCAAGCGTACTGACACCCAGTGTCGTCGCCATGTATATTCCAGCGGAAGTCCAAGGGATCAGAGGTTCAATGACAGTACAACCATCTTCTATGGTGCGTGATAAATTTTTGTTATCCAGCCCCATCCCACGATAAGCATCTTTGAACAATTCTGCCGGGATGAGAAGAGCTAGTTTCCCATCACAGGTTGCCCCAGTTACAAGAATGGTTGTGCCTAAGGTTGCAGCAATAAGTTGCCCGGTTGTGTGAACAAAACGCAGAAGCTGGTTAATGATGATAGTCAGGGCGCCAGTGAGTGTTAATGTGCCAGCAAATGAGAATGCACAAAACACAAGCAATATAGTACCCATCATTGAGAGCATGCCACCGCGATCGAGCAAGCGGGGAACATCGCTGACAATTCCGTTGATGTTGTGTCCTTGGTCAGAAAACATTGAGAGATTGAAACCATCAATTAATGCATTAAGGCCTTGTGTAAGGGTAAATCCCTGAAGGCCTACGCCGATCACAATAGCCAATGCACAAGCAGCCAGCATGACGGGGATTACCGGACGTTTTGTTACGGCTCCCCACAAAACCAGTATTGGGGGCAAAACCAGCAATAAGTTGAAGTGGTAAAGGCTTCCAAAAGATTGAAGGATTTCTGTGATTTTTTCAGGTGTTGCTACGCTATTAGTTGAGCTTGTATGGCCTGCAATAAAAAAAACAAGGGTGGCTAAAATAAAGCTTGGGGTAGTGGTATACATTAAATGTCGAATATGACTGTAAAGGTCAGTATCGGTAACAATTGCAGCGAAGTTAGTTGAGTCAGATAACGGTGAAATTTTATCACCGAAATACGCACCTGAAACAACCGCGCCTGCTGTTGCCGCTAAAGACACATCAAGGCCGGCAGCGACTCCCATTAGGGCGACGCCTACTGTTCCGGCTGATCCCCATGATGTACCAGTGCAAACTGAAATCACGCTGGTGATAAAGAAAGCGGTAATGAGTATATATTGTGGGCTAATCATCTTTAGTCCCCAATAAACCATATAGGGTATAGTTCCGCTGAACATCCAGGTGCCAATTAACCCCCCGACACAAATTAGTATCATGATGACTGGTATTGCTTTAGCGAGCTTTGCCACAATGGCATCAATAATGTCATTCCAGCGATAGCCTTGCCAACATGCCAAGGCTGCCCCTATTGCTGCTGATACAAGCAATAATGATTCAATGCGTAGATTTAGTTGGTCATAACCAATGATGAGTAGTAGGAGCATTACTGCAATCGATAGTATCGCGAATCCCAGATTGAGTTGTTTCTTATCATCCATATTAAATTCCAGTCTAATTTAACCCATTAAACTTAAATCTATTCTATTAAAAAAACGGAATCTCTGATGATAAGTTCTGCTGAGAACATATTTATTTGTGGAACTAATTCTTTTTTGGCGTTGAGCTGTAATGCCAGATTAGCTGCCCGTTGCGCCATTTGTTCGATTGGATTATGTATGGTGGTTAAGGGAGGATAGAGATATCGGGCTGTGACAATATTATCAAACCCAACGATTGACAGTTGCTCCGGTAAGCTGATTTTCCGCCGATGCAGGAATCGCATCATACCGGCGGCCATAACGTCGTTGAATGTTAATGCCGCTGTAAAGTTGATGCCGCTGTCCAAGAGCTTTTCTGCTGCTTGTTCCCCTCCTTTTTCGTTAAATGGAACGCTGATAACCCAATCGCTAGGTACTGTGATACCCGCATCAGCCATTGCAGCATGATATCCCTTCAGACGGAGCCTTCTGTCATCTATCGGTAGATCTGTCGTTACATAAGCAATTTTTCGATGACCATTTTGGAGAAGATAGTTGGTAGCTGTCTGAGAAGCACTGACATTATCTAACCAGACACATCGGTTAGCGATAGCTGGGAAATATCGATTGATAATCACTAATCCCGGAGTATGGGCAGCATAACGTAATATATCTGCTTCGCTCATTCTACTGACATGGGCGACTATTGCCTCACATCCTTGATTGATTAAAAAATCTAAGGCAGATTTTTCAAGTTCAGCTTGATGCCCCCCACTACAGACCATGAGTTTGGCTTCTTTTTTCCGGGCAACGTTTTCAACACCGCGAGCCAAAAGGGAAAAGAAAGGGTCAGCCAGATTGCCCGTTAGTAATCCCAACATATTCCCGGATCTTTTTGCCAAGGCGAGTGCTGCTGAATTACGGTGGTAGTTGAATTCACGCATGGCTTTTTCTACACGTTCACGAGTTCCAGGTTCGACGTAAGCTGTATTATTAATAACACGGCTGACAGTGGCTACGGATACTTTGGCGTGATGTGCTACGTCTTTCATTGTGGCCATGCGCTTCCCCCGGCGGTTATATAAGATGAATATGACTTGGAATCATATCCAAACTTGTTCAAATTATCATGAAAGGTTTCGTCGATTTTATTTCAAGCAAGTAATCTATCATGTTTGTTTGAATGGTTTATCCGCATTATAGGTATTATATTTAACATAGCAAAGCATGGTTGATGGATTTTAAATATTCTGGCGGGATATATAGGTTGTAATTATTTTTCTCACAAAGCGTTTTTAATTCAATAATTGAATTGATTGATAATTTTTCATAGATGATTTTAAAATATTTTTCCAGAGTGCGACATGATATTTTCAGATTATGAGCAATATCTTTGTTTCTGATTCCCCGACAGAATAAAAAAATAATTCGCCATTCTTTTTCTGTCAATATATCGTTCGGAGGATTAAGATTAATAGATGTAGACATGTCATTTTTAATATAATGATGTACTGAAAAATGATTTATTTCTTTAGTGTGACAAATAACGCCGATACATTGATTATTTTCATTCATTAGTGGATGTTTTTCACAAAAATAGGGCTTTATTTGTTGATCATTTCGTTGAAAATAAGCTGAGACAGATGATATTCGTTGCATAGATTGTAAGACCTGACGGTCATGTTCTTCAGAAAGACGAATATGATGATTGAAAGAAACAGGTAATTCTTTTTCAGAATATCCTATAGCATCAAAACCTTCCGGTAAATTATTTAATTCAATAAATACCTTATTTGTATATATAAAACGTAACTCCTTATCTTTTACAGACCATGAGTCATGACTCTTATTCCACATATTTGTTAACTGAGGGGTTATTTGACTCATATATAACCTTCAATAATTATTAATATTCCTGTTATTTTCCAAGCCGTCGCTTTGTTGGTTTCACCCTTCCAGTCACATGTTTATCTATATATTTTGGGATAATTCCAGTTCGAATGGGTTGCTATAGGTAAGATAACGAATTTATTTAAGGTGGAATGTGAGAGGTGTTTACTATCCATGTAACCGGTTTCATGAGGTGTGAAAATGTGATATTTGTCACAATTTTTTATATTGCTATTACTGAAAAAACAAAAATGGGGCTGTTACGAATCGGAGATTTGATTTTTGGTATTATGTTTTTAGTTATCTTATTAACAACTTAACAGAAAATGAATTTTATACTTTAAGCTTTTTGGGAAAATATTTATCTAACCATTACACTTTGCTTGCAGTAAATCGCCGACTCCATACTAAGACCAGCACCAATACCGTCAGCGGTAATCCATGGAATATCAGGATCACGATGGAAGGTGGCAGCCAGACGTAGAACGGGGCAACAAGTAGCATACCTATCCCAAAGCCTGTCATCTGCAACAGCGTCAGCAAACTAAAAATC
>NZ_LFCV01000224.1 GCF_001037465.1 Xenorhabdus khoisanae | reverse complement strand
TCTCCACGAAACACCACCAGATTTATACAAAATCTGGTGGTGTTTTTTAATTCAAATCTAAATAAGCCTGCTCAGGAGGTGGTAAGAGGTCATCACCTACAAAAGCTCTATCACATTTTACTCACATTCACCATGGACGTACTGACACGTTGACCGTTATACGTGGGAATGCGATAAGCGGGGCTGGTGTATTAGCCTTCTACCTGATAGTCGAACGGTATATTACACAGGCTGGATTTGTGTTCACATTCTCAATTGCCATAGGTGTCGCATTGTTGGTTACTTTCTTTATCCTTTTTTTATTAAAAAAACGTCCTTGTTGAAAACAGTTATATTACGGGTAATCAACATGATGACCTAATAATACGGATTATCACTTAAATAAGTACGTTCGTCTTCTTCTTCCTGCGTCCCGCAGAGATGCCGAGGCAAGATCACGAATGTTTTTTAGTCAAAATAAACAAGTTGCGTCGCGTAAAGAGCTGTGATCTTATACTCTCTTTTGAAAGTTGAAAATCAATACCATGTACCTCGAAAACTTTAGCCTGCATTTTTCAGAGATCCAAGACCCGCGCCAGAGCGCGAAAGTCGCTTATCCCTTATTTGATATCCTGTTTGCGTCGCTTTGTGCAATGATTGCGGGGGCAGAAGGCTGGAATGATATTCAGGAATATACCGAAGGCTACCACGAATGGTTTCTGCAACAAGGCATGTTCAAAGAAGGTGTCCCCGTTGATGATACGTTTGCCCGGATCATTTCGCGGATCAACCCACAACAATTTAACCTCTGTTTTATCAATTGGATGAACTCAGTACATGAACTCACCCAGGGGGAATTAGTGGCCATTGACGGTAAAGTATTACGCGGCTCTTATTCCCCGGAAGAACGCCTTTCAACACTCCATCTGGTCAGCGCTTACGCCACCGCGAATAAACTGGTCATGGGACAGGTGCGGACACAGAAAAAATCCAATGAAATTACGGCCATCCCTGAGCTGATTAACCTGTTAAATCTAAAAGGCGCTCTGGTTTCCATCGATGCGATGGGATGCCAAACCCAAATAGCCCGGGAACTCATTAATGCTGATGCGGATTATTTATTCAGTGTCAAAGACAACCAAAAAAGCCTCCATCGTGCAGTGCAAAACGCCTTGAAAGCACAATGCATCGCCCCCTCTACAAGAGAAAAACTCAGGGTAGAACAGGGTCATGGCCGAATCGAAATCCGGGAAAGCCATGTTATCAGTGCCGATGCACTCAAAGCCGATTTCCCCGAATGGCCGGAATTAAAAACCCTTGGCGTTGCAATAGGATACCGACAAGAAAAAGGCAAATCAGCCAGCCTTGAATATCGCTATTACATCAGTTCAGCCGAACTGACAGAAGAGAAATTCGCTCAGGCAGTACGCAGTCACTGGTGCATTGAAAATCATCTCCATTGGGTGCTGGATGCGACTTTTCATGAAGATGATTGCCAGATTTATCGAGAAAATGCAGCAGAAAATATCGCGATATTAAGGCGGATTGCCTTGAATATGTTGAAACAGGAAAAAACCAAATTAAGTATCAGGATGAAACGTAAGCGAGCATGGATGAAAATTCAATTTCTGGAACAGATATTACAAGCAGGATTTTCCAACCTGAGTATTATTTGATCATTCATGCGGTTGTCCTGCTTTCGTAGTGAGTTGAAATGGCACTGTTGCAAATAAGCTCGCAAGTTTGTATGTTCTCTGATTTTAAATGGTTATAGACCAAGGACTCTATTCACTAAGTACATTTCCCCCAAGGCATGGCCATAGTAAAACATTTCAGCTTGCCCTTTGCGTAACGCTCGCATCACTTCAATGCCTTTGAGTGTTGTATAGGCTGTTTTCAACGATTTGAAACCTAACTGTAACGGCTACTTACAACCCCTATTTGTGAAGTAAAAGGGAGCATTGAATTTATTAGCTCCCGATTATTTGAATCTAATGTTTGTTTTCACAATACATATTACATATTATTTTAATGAACATTACTTGCGTGAATAATTTAGTAGTTGAGTGATTTTTGCCGAGTTAAATGTACCATTTTGTGAATCCCCAAGCTTCTGTAAAGTCTTTTAACATTATAAGTTTTGGATAAGAGTGATTACGTGAAATATATCCAAGATGGTCGTCCTTTCTCATACACCACTCGAATCCTCCATCTATACGTTTAATCACAACCATATCTTCCCATTTTTGTTGGTACTGAGCTTCACAGATAAGTATCTCGTAAGCATTGTAGCCAAGGTAAGCGCCGTGATAACTTGCAGGAGCTGCACGGCAAATAAAACCAAGGTAGCCCCCATTTTCGACACATTCAAATTTTTGGGACGGTCTACCATCCCATTCTGCCATTGTCACTGTCCCCGGAACGTTAGGTCCTAGATCCACAGTTACAGCATTCACATACTCTTCAAAAGGTCCCTCTTGAATTGGGTATGTATGAATAATATAGGAATTGCCCGGAATTGGAATATCGTTTCCTGTGAGATTTTGCATAATTGTTCCTCAATTAATATATTTTTTATATAAATCTTAAATTCCATACTGGATTCATAATGAATTTTTAAATTCATAAATAATAGATATGTAAATTCTCACTAATATTTTAATTTGTTTTTTATTTTAATAAATAATAAAAAATATTAATGTTCTGATATATAAAAACAAATCCATTATTTTATTCTTCCATATGAAAGGTTAAAACCACCGACTTTAAGTCGGTCAGCTTTAGCTGCAATACTGTGTTGTACTGGAGGAGCAACATGGATTACAGATACGGCAGTCACACAGTATTCCAGATTGAATATCATTTTGTGTGGGTAACTGTAGGCGCTCACATTTAAAAACAGTCTTGCTCGCGTTTATTCGGTTTTTTTGCTCACATTAAGTGCAAATGAAATGGGGTTTATGCTCACGCTGATTGCAACTATGCTCGCATTTCATTTCGTCCTGCTCACACTAATTGCAAATGAAATCCGCTTCCATAGACTGACCAGTTATCTTTTATGGGTAGACCTAAAACATACATCGATGAGACACTAACGCCGCCTCATAAGGGTTTAAGCCGAATTTACGAGACGCCCAGCTTTCGAGATCCAGAGCCAAATGAGATGTTTTCTTCATTTGCAGTTATTGTGTGAGTCAGCGAAAATGGAATGCGAGCCTGTTATCACTTAATGTGAGCCTGAGGTATTTTTCATTTGCAGTTAATTTGAGCCAAAATCTGCGCTGATTGCGAGTCCGAGCATTTTTAAATGCGAGCCGTTACAGTTATCAGTTGGAGTTTTATGTATTTATTTCTTAGATTCGCATGATAAGTGCAATTTCTGAAAAAGGCGGTCAGTTGCTATAGTAGGCATCTT
>NZ_LFCV01000223.1 GCF_001037465.1 Xenorhabdus khoisanae | reverse complement strand
TATATTAAATTCGGAACGGACTTGGTCATTGAGAATTTACCAAGCTTGTTAAATAACAACTATAAAAGTATCGCGCAAAAAGCAATAGACGGAAGCTATTATTCAAAAAAATCAATCGATTACGCTAATTTAAAAATAGATTTAAATAAAGCAGCTTATGAAATATTACATCAAATCAATGCGTTTACATTTAGAGACTATCAACTTCCAGAAGTTTTTGGTTACCAAATATTTGGTGGCCAAATATTAAATAAAAGATCGTCGAAGAAACCAGGGCAGCTGCTCGCAGATCTATCGCATAAGATTGTGATTTCAACAATTGATTTTGATGTTGAATTAAATAAAGACTGCTTTCAAGATTTATTGGCAATTTGTTACAAAGGAACCCCCCAAGAAATTATTAATCTTTCCTGTTCTAAACAAATCCTTCTGGAAAAAATGAAAAAGGCTGGAGTCCAATAATTGTCGCTGCCTATCACGGCAATATGAACATGATAAAATGGCTTGTTGAAAATGGTGCGGATATAAATGATCGAAACTATAACGGAACAACAGTATCGATGTATCTAAAAGAATTTGTTGCCTCTTCACGGAATTTTGACTTATTAGTTGAATTGAGTGACCTTGGTGCAGATTTTTCACTATGTGACAATCATGGGCTAACGTTACTTGACTACGTAGTAATGTCTGGTGATGATGAATTAGCTAATTTTATTAAGAGAAAAAAAAGATGATTAATTTTTTAGATTTAAAAAAAATAAATAAACAGTATGAAGCTGAATTGAGAAATGCTTGTACAAAAGTTATAAGATCAGGATGGTATATTCTTGGTGAAGAATTAGATAATTTTGAAAATAAATTTGCAGATTATTGCAATGTCAGACATGCTATTGGGGTAGCGAATGGTCTTGATGCATTAACTTTAGTTCTTCGTGCTTGGAAAAACATGGGGAAATTATCAGATGGAGATGAGGTTATTATCCAAGCTAATACATATATCGCTTCAATATTAGCTATAACTGCAAATAATTTAAAGCCTATACTAGTAGAGCCTGATCCTTTGACATACAATTTAAATACTGAGAGTATTGAGCATGCAATTACCTCACGAACAAGAGTAATTTTACCGGTGCACTTATATGGGCAAATTAGCCCGATGTCGACGATAATGAGTATTGCTGAAAAATACAAATTACTTGTTTTGGAAGATTGTGCCCAAGCACATGGAGCTACGTTAAATAGAAAAAAAGCTGGAAATTGGGGGCATGCTGCAAGCTTTAGTTTTTATCCAGGTAAAAACCTTGGCGCATTAGGCGATGCAGGAGCAATCACTACTTCAGACGATGAATTAGCAAGCGTTGTTAAAGCTCTAAGAAATTATGGTTCTCATATCAAATATGAAAATTTATATGAAGGCATAAATAGTCGTCTAGATGAAATACAGGCTGCGATGCTGTCTGTAAAATTAAAATATCTTGATAGGGAAATAGAACGCCGAAAAGACATTGCGCACAAATATATCTCTAATATCTGTCTCTTATACACATCTGACGC
>NZ_LFCV01000222.1 GCF_001037465.1 Xenorhabdus khoisanae | reverse complement strand
GCCCTGCGATATGCTGATGATAATGCCGACCCGGCTGGCGACTGAGGTTAACGGTAACAGTGGCTTGTTGAAAGGCATCGCGACTGCGGCGCAGTTTTACGACGGACAATACGGTATGGAATGGCCGTTGGGTCACCATGTCCGCTGGGAGCGTCGCAATGTCAGCAGTTTAACCGTGCGCTTTGACTCCCCGTGGTCACCACCTTCAGCAGAGCTGATGGGCGAGCTGTCATCGGTGTTTGACTGTGAAATCCGTCACTGGTACAGCGAATCATCAGGTCAGCTCAAAGGCTACGATTGCTATGACCAGTGCGAACATGTAGACAGCGGCAACGGGCAGTCAGGACGGGAGAACCGGCCGGCACTTTATCTGGTCAACGAGGAAAAGCGGAATGTAAACCTGCCCGTGCCGGCCATCGCCGTTGGGCAATAACGCGTTGTTTAACCCATCATTAATTTATTTTTTGTCTTCACTTCAACCGAAAGGGGAAACATTTTCCCTTTTCGGAACATGTTCTTCCTTTATTTTTTGCAAGGAAAACACGTGATGTCATCACAACCGAATCACCAAAAAGCATTTATCGAACTGTTTAACCAGACGGCGCGTTGCCACCGTCGTTACCCGGTCTTTCAGGATTTTTGCAATTGTGCGATGGCCGCCATTCACAATAAATACTGTTACTGTGAGGAACTGGAGCAGTATTACCTGAAAACCATCAAAAAGTACGAACGGGAAGATGTTGACCGGATTGTG
>NZ_LFCV01000221.1 GCF_001037465.1 Xenorhabdus khoisanae | reverse complement strand
GCAGTATTACCTGAAAACCATCAAAAAGTACGAACGGGAAGATGTTGACCGGATTGTGCAGCTATTTTCCTATACCGTGCTTGGATTGGCGCAGGAACCCTGCGATTTTCTGGGCAGTGTGTTTATGCAGCTGGGATTGGGGGATAAAGCCCTCAATCAGTTTTTTACGCCCTGGGAAGTGGCCAGAATGATGGCAGAGATGCAGTTGCAGGATGTCTCCGCACGCTTGCAGGAGCAACCTTTCGTGACCCTGTACGAGCCGGCTTGTGGGGCGGGCTGCATGACACTGGCCGCCGCTGACGTCTTGAGAGAGCAGGGGCATGATCCGTTATGCAGCCTGTGGGTGTCAGCGATTGATATTGATCCGCTGGCGGCAGTGATGGCTTATGTCCAGCTGTCCCTGACCGGCATTCCGGCAGCGGTCACTATCGGCAATGCG
>NZ_LFCV01000220.1 GCF_001037465.1 Xenorhabdus khoisanae | reverse complement strand
GGCACTGCCAGACATTCAATACGTCAGAAAAGCCATCCTTAACCGGATGGCTTTTTTGCGTTTGGGGTTGGAAAAATCAATTATGATGAAGTTCAAAAAGCGATAACAATAGACATAACTTTATTTCAGTGTTAGCTTCATTATTCAACAATAAAACTTACTGATTTATATGAAGTTACTGCTAAGAATATGCTGAAATTTAGAAGAATCGATAGCCATCAAGATCATTTTTTTGACCTCATTAATGAACTATATAATACAGCTTTTCCTTTACATGAGCAGAGAAGCAATCAGGGCCGTTTGTCCATATTAGGTGTTGATAATTACTATCTTTATGCATTAATTGATGTTGATGTATTTATTGGATTTATTGGCGCATGGAAATTTGAAGATTTCTTTTATATTGAACATATTGCCATCAGTTCATCGCTACGTGGTCAAGGATATGGAAAACGTGTTTTAGATGCTTTTTGTACCAAGCACTGCAAAGTTGTTCTGGAAATTGATCCCGTTGTAGATGAAATATCTAGTAAGCGCTTACGTTTTTATCAGCAATGTGGATTTGTGACTTATGAAATTTTGCATCATCATCCAAGCTATCATCCTGATAGGGAACCTCATGAGCTGGTTATCTTAAGCTATCCTGAACAACTAAGCGAACTGAGTTATCAGGCGTTTAAAGATTGTCTGATCCATCAAGTTATGAAACCTGCCTATCTTTAATTTTATTTATGAAAGGTTGATATTGATCACATAGTATTGTGACTATATCACCTTAATTTTTCCTTCCTTATTCTGATTACTATTTTCTATATAATAAAATGAAATAATTTCAATTTGAGTACAATAACTCGACATCGCTTTCATCTTTTTGTTAAATTTAGCTATCTATAAGTCTAAACATGCAAACTGAAATAGTAGAGGTTTCGAGCAATGCCTATCCGTGTACCAGATGAATTACCTGCGGTAAATATTCTCCGCAATGAAAACATCTTTGTCATGACCTCAACACGGGCAAGTATTCAAAATATTCGCACA
>NZ_LFCV01000219.1 GCF_001037465.1 Xenorhabdus khoisanae | reverse complement strand
CTGCTCACACTAATTGCAAATGAAATCCGCTTCCATAGACTGACCAGTTATCTTTTATGGGTACACCTAAAACATACATCGATGAGACACTAACGCCGCTTCATAAGGGTTTAAGCCGAATTTACGAGACGCCCAGCTTTCGAGATCCAGAGCCAAATGAGACGTTTTCTTCATTTGCAGTTATTGTGAGTCAGCGAAAATGGAATGCGAGCTTGTTATCATTTAATGTGAGCCGGAGGTATTTTTCATTTGCAGTTAATTCAAGCCAAAATCTGCGCTGATTGCGAGTCCGAGCATTTTTAAATGCGAGCCGTTACAGATAACTGCATGATTTTACACCAATAATGATGGATAAAATGGTGTTTTTCGTTAAAGCGCTACATCACGGATTGTGGTAGATTAACCCGCTTTTTGGGAATGTGGTTTATCTTATTTTTAGGTTAGTGAGCAATATGTGTATGGGGTTATTAGATTAATTCAATGATTCAACGGGAGGAAATATGCTTTTAAGGCGGAGAGTTATTTTGTGCAATTTGTTGTTGGTTGGAGGCATATTGGCTGGTTGCAGTGAGCATCAAACAAGTACTTCATTAAATCGGTACAAACATTATCAATATTCTGATCTGGGGATTCATTTGAGCAAAGATGCAAGTGAAACTTGCACTGACGCAGGAGGGATTCAGACACTGACTAATCAATTGAATGGTCAGAAAGTTCCTGTGTGCCAACTGGTAAATGGCCGTCGCTGTAATGAGCAGGCTTTGCTGGATGGCGGATGTGCGTCAATTTGATTCTTTATGACAGAAATATGTCACTGCCTGCATAAACATATTTCTGTCAACTTTTAATCCGCATAATATTTCATTCTTATAATGTTTTTCCTTAGTAAAAAGGAAAGACATTATCCAGTCTGTAAAAATATTTATTTTTTCTCTCGATAATTGACACGATACAGCTATAGAAATTATTGGTTAAAGTGACAATTGTTTTTATCGTCATAAATCTTATTTACAGAAAAATTATCAGATTATTCTGTGGTTGACATTGCAGTCTGAAAATAATGAGCAAGAATAATTAAGGTATTCCTTATAACTTCTTTTTCAATTAATTATCTGGAGATAAAAAATATGCTAAAGCGTAAATATCTGACTCAGTCTGAAATTGAGGTATTGCTAACTGCGTTGGATAAATATTCTCACGCAGCACGTAATACTTGCATGATATTTATGGGGTTTATTCATGGTTTCCGGGTATCTGAATTATTGAATTTGCGAATTTCTGATGTTGATTTGGAAGGAAAAAGTTTGCGGGTACAACGATTAAAAAATGGTTTTTCTACTATTCACCCAATAGTATCCCGTGAAATTCAATTGATACGTCTCTGGTTAGCTGAACGTTCGAAGTATTTGCCGAAGAAATCCGCATTATTAGACGGACAGGCAATCGATAGTAAAGAACCCGATTGGTTATTTTTATCTCGTAGTGGTCAACGTATGTCACGCCAGCAGGTTTATAAAATTCTTCGACAAACCAGCCAAAAGGCAAAATTGTCGATTTGCGCGAATCCGCACATGTTGAGGCATGCTTGTGGTTATGCGTTGGCAGACAATGGGGTAGATACACGCTTGATTCAGGACTATTTAGGCCACCGGAATATTCGTCATACAGTCCGCTACACCGCGAGTAATGCGGGAAGATTTGAGACAATATGGGATGGTAAAGGAAAACGAAAAAAGTTAACAATTAGTACCAAACTGT
>NZ_LFCV01000218.1 GCF_001037465.1 Xenorhabdus khoisanae | reverse complement strand
ATGACAAAGAACTTTCAGCCGATATCCAGCTGATTGCTGCTGATGTTGGTGCCTACAGCAAAGCAGAAAGCGACGCCCATACCAAGGATGTCAGGGATCTGGCTGACAGTAAAGTGCCATCAACCCGCAAAGTTAATGACAAAGAACTTTCAACCGATATCCAACTGACTGCGGCCGATGTCGATGCCTACAGCACAGCAGAAACCGATACGCGAATCAAAGATGTCAGAGATCTGGCCGAAAGCAAAGTGCCATTGACCCGCAAAGTTAATGACAAAGAACTTTCAGCCGATATCCAACTCACTGCCGCTGATGTTGGTGCCTACAGCAAAGTGGAAAGTGATGCCAATATCAAGGACGTCAGGGATCTGGCCGAAAGCAAAGTGCCATTAACCCGCAAAGTCAATGACAAAGAACTTTCAGCCGATATCCAGCTGATTGCTGCTGATGTTGGT
>NZ_LFCV01000217.1 GCF_001037465.1 Xenorhabdus khoisanae | reverse complement strand
TCACTGAGGTTTCTAAAAATGACAGATATATTATAAAAATGTTAATTAACTGAAATATTAAATGGGCTATTTTCAACATAATACTTCTATTCGTAATTTATTATTGATAATCAAAAATTGATATCGAAATACTAACCAAAAACAGTAATAAATTTAATAGTAAGTTAACTTTGATTTGGATCAATTTAAAATACTTCACAGGTGAAATAATAAAATTGTAAGTACTTTATTTTGCCAAAAATCTTTAAAAGATGTGATCTGTCTTAGATCATAATAGTAAACAAACGGGTATATTTCTGACTGTTTTAAAACCACATAATTGGGATGGATAATGAAAAAGATTTCTGCGCTCATCTTGGCTGCGGCTACACTAGCTCCGTCATTCACCTTTGCCCATGAAGCAGGTGATTTCCTGTTCCGTGCAGGTACAGCAACAGTAAGGCCAAATGCTGGCTCTGAAAATGTATTAGGATTGGGATCTTTTGGTGTCAATAATAATACTGAGATGGGTTTAACTTTTGGCTATATGATCACCGACAACATTAGTGTTGAATTATTGGCAGCGACACCATTCCAGCACAAAGTGAGTTTACCTCAAGCTGGTGAAATCGCTGAAGTCAAACATTTACCACCAACCCTAATGGCACAATATTATTTTGGTTCTAGAGAAGATAAATTGCGTCCTTATGTTGGGGTTGGCGTTAACTACACCACATTCTTTAGCGAAAAATTTAATAGTGGTAATACCACTGTACAGACTGCTAATTTAAATAGTTTGGATCTGAAAGATTCTTGGGGAATCGCAGGCCAAGTAGGTTTGGATTATAAACTGGACAAAAACTGGATGCTGAATACCTCACTTTGGTGGATGAATATCGAAACTGACGTGAAATTCAAAGCCGGTGATACGCAGTACAAATATAAAACTCGCCTTGACCCATGGGTCTTCATGTTCGGCGTGGGATATAGTTTCTAACTGTCTGAGTGTTTAGAAGAAGTAAGTTACGTGTGTGTTTGATATAAGAGAGAACCAATGGGGCGTAATTGCCCCATTTTTATACCTGTTACTTGGGCAGTGCTGTTTTTATTGATAAGTTAACGTAATTGTCGCTGTTGCATCCGCTTTGCCCGGTGTAATTGCCGATTCTGTCTGGATATAACGTGCATGCAGTGGAATTGTTATTTTTCCTCCTGACTGGCTGGAACCAGACACAACCGGATTGCGCATTGATACGAGGTGGTTTTGGTATAATATCTGCAAACCGACTCCTTTTGCCGTGACGTTGTCACCATGATCCAATGCCCAGATATTTCTGTTATTCCAGCTTGCAGAGGTTCCATCCAGTGTCAATGTGACATTCACATCAGCATCGCAATCTATTGTGATATCAAAACCCCTCATTCCTACTGTACTGTTAATGCCTCGGAAGTCACTTTTTTTAATATCTCCCATATTGACTGAAATTATCTTTTGACTGAGAGAACAACCTTTGGTCATGATATACGTATTCGACAAATTGAAAGTATGAACAAGGATATTGTGACCTAATTTGGCACGGGTCAATTTTACTGACTTGACAGCACCTGAACCTGTTGTTGGCGCAATCTTGATCAATTGTACTGTTATATAACCCCATGATTTACCACAATATTGATTTTTCCCTTGAAATTGCCATGGTGGAGGGCAAGTGGCTGGATAGGTTGCGGTTCTGGGCAACCAACCAATCCCATAATCGGGTGCCCATGTGTTAATACGAATACCAACCCCCTGAACACCGGATTCATAAATGGCATCATGGTTATAGTTTGCAGGTGCAAGATCGGGTTCTTCCCATGTTGTAGGCGTATGGGGATTGCAGAGGGCAATATTACCTTTTTCATCCACTTGATCCAGACGTATTTCTTTGATAGTTGTCCCGATGGGATGGCTTCGAGGAACTGTAATCATTGTACCAAAAGAAACCTGAGTTGTTCTGGGCACAAAACCCGCTGAATACTGGCAATCATAATCCGCTAAACTATCAAAACTACTCATCGTGCCGATGAAAAATATACTTGCCAATAATAATTTCAATCTGTTGGCCATAGAATGATTTCCACTATTTTTTAATTATATATCAAACAAATATGTCGATACTGTTATTCGCAAAAGGCTTCAATCATGTGCAAACCTGAAGCCGGCTCTTCATCAGGGAGTCGATAATTGACACGACACTCCTGTATTTCTTTGTGTCCCCACTTAACCCATATCTGACCCGATTTAGGAATGCCACTGAGATAAACTTGTCCATCATTGCTGACAATTGCGCTGTTGGATTCATCAATGTCATGCTGTTTTTCCAATGTTGCAGTTGCACCAAATGGGATCTCTTTACCTTTATGGGAAAGTACCATCAAAACGCGATAACCAATGCGAGTCTGAAAATTGGCCAGAGTCAGTGAGCCCTGAGTTGGGATAATAGTTTGCGTATTGATATCAATATCAACGTTGTTACCCATTGAATACGTATCCAGTGCAATGCGGTTTTTCCGATAGTTACTGACATAAGGTACAATGGCATAGCCTTTCCAGTCAGTCTTGATGCCGGTGTGGTTTTGTACTTTGACGCCTGAAGCACCTTTGGCGCGCACTAATGCCAAAGTATCACCCAAAGATTGGGAAAGGGTGATGCCATAAGGATGGACAACAATCCCTCCATTTAAACCATAATTCAGTTGCTTGGAGTATTTGTCGTAATTGTAACCAGCGTTGATTTGACCATAAGATCCCTTATATTCTGCACCGATATTTCCGCCAGCGCCTTTATTGTGGCTGGTATAATTTTGCTGAATGTTATAAATCAGTTTGCCATCTTCAAGAGCTGTACCATTTAAACTAAGTTGATGAGATGTATCACTGTTTTTGCTGCTGGTCATGTTATAGCTTACCCAGCTATTCTTTAGCCAACGATCAAGGGGGATCTGAACACTGAATGAGACAATTTGCTCATTATGAGCCGAGCCGGGGAAAGCACTGTGAGAATAATTCAAGCTATAATTGATTGAATTGTAATTTTTGTTATAACCAGCACTGACATTCCTTTCGTAACCTTTTTGATGCCAATAATTCTGTTGGAAAGCCGATAAATAGATGGCTCCCCAATCACCAAGAGGCTGATTAATATGTAACTGTAATTTACTGCGTTTATTGGTGCTATTGTGGATTATTCCATTAATTGCAGCATCTAACTCATTCGCATCTTTAAAATCGTAAAAATTTTGTGTCGAGTAACGATAACCCGCGAGAGTGAAGTTAGTTCCCGTCTGAGAGAGATCTTTGGCATATTGGAAACGATAAGATTGACCATAAGAACTGGAACCCGATATTAAATTGGTTTTGGCATAAGTAGCATCAAAAGAAAGGGAACCCCAATCAGAGAGACTATAGCCTGTACCCAAGGCGATGGATTGATAATCTTTTGCAATCGTGGCTCCGCCATAGGCAGTGACACGGTTGGAAATTCCATAAATTACCGTACCCTGCATGAAGTAAGGTTCTTTTCCACGATGGGAATTAGATTGATATTTTCCCAAGGTCAGCGAGTGTCGCAGGCTATTTTCCCGTAGCATAAGAGGTACAGTAGAAAAAGTCTGCACAGAACGATGTTCTTTCCCATCGGCTTCCTTGACAATGATCTCCATATCTCCTGTTGAAGTTGTTGGATAGAGATCATTGATAACAAAAGGCCCGGGAGAAACGTAAGATTCATAGATAATGTAACCATTTTGCTTAACGGTGACTTGAGCATTACTTTGGGCAATTCCCCTAATTGTCGGTGCAAATCCTTTTAAGCTATCGGGCAACATATTGTCATCGGAAGACAATTGTATTCCACGAAACTGGAAGCTATCAAAGATAGGTGAGGGTGTGTAACTGTCACCTAATATTAATTGGCTTTTTAGTGCATGAATATCTCGCTGAAGGTATGTACTGATATTTTGCCATTTTCTATTCTGGCTGCTGTAAGTGGAATAGTTCCGCAAACGCCATGCTTCCCAATTGGCACCCATTCTGAGGTTGAGAAAATGGTTTTTTGTTGAGTCGGGTTGATTATCCTGCCAAGTCATAGATCCATTATAGTTATAGTTGAGCAACAGGGACGTTAATCCCTGATCCCACAAATGAGGTGGCACATAGTCTTTCGCCTGACTATTCAAGGCCGCTTGAGGAATACTGATATCCAGTCGCTGGCGTTTGAAATCAAAAGACGTCGATGCCGATGGAATATATTGACCAAGATCAGTGAGTTCTGTTTCTTGCGGCAAATTAAGCAGTTTAGGAGCTGACTCAATATTTACTCCCATTTCTCTGAGTTGTTGTACTTTAAGCTTGGGAGATAGCTTATTATTTACAATAATAAAATCTATATTTCCGGTATCTACTTTTTCCCGATTAAGATAGATATCTACCCAATAATAGCCGGGAGGCTGTTGATCTTCTTGAGTGAAAATTGATAGATCAATATTCTCCGGAAAACCTGAATGGGTTTCCAGCGCATTAATGTTGAAATACTCTTCAGCATAAGCTTTATTGTTATACACCCAAATAAATGTGGTTAACAATGCACAGAGAGGCATCTTACTATATAGGCCACGCAAGCTCAGCTTGATAAATAACGCCCAATTATCAGAAATATTTTGTTGAAGATAATGACGATAGTTATCCATGATAATTTTCTAATTTTGCTATACCCTCCATTATTCAAGTGGTCTTTTGAAGTCTATTGGGTATATAGTTTGTATGATTTTTTAATTACAGCTCACGTTTTTCTTCTGGCATTGTGCCGCCAAAATCATTAATCGTTTTCCAAGTCACTTGATTGATGTTTTGAATAGGAACATCCCAGCTCACTTGCTCAAAAGGCGGGATCATACCGGCAGATTTGATTTCATAATTTTTGGCACCATTACCAGTATATAACCCAGAAAAAGAGATATAATAGGGGGTCGGATTTTTCGCAATAAGTTTGTGACCATCGGCTTTAAACTTCAATGCCTTATAGGCCACGCTGGCATTGTCTGCCAGGCCCGCAGGGCGGAAGAAGAGTTTAAACCGGGATTTTACCGTGATTTGCAATTGATTTTGTTCTGTTTTAGCTGTAGCAGGAATAGACTTGATATTGAGCCAGAACAAAGATTCTCTGTCATCTGGTAAATTATTTCCGATTTTGACAATACGTAAAATATTCTCATTCCCGGCCGTTAATTTAAAAAGCGGGGGAGTGATAATAAAAGGCACTTTAGTTTCATCATGTTCGTCCTGAACCCACGATTGGATGAGATAAGAAATATCGGTTTCTGGATTATTAATGGAAATTGACGCTTCTCTTTGGTCACTAAGATAAACAACACGTGTGCCACCAATGACAACGCCAGCAAGAGAAATATTGGTGCTGAAAATGTAGATAAAAATAAGCATTAAAATGCGAAAGAATTTCAAAATGGCTGCTCCAAACAATATATTGTTTTGGCTTCCCTGCCATAAATTCCGTTAGTTATAAACGATAGTGAAGTTAGCTACTGCATCACCTGAGCCTGGAGTCACTGTCTTATCTATTGCCATATATTTGGCAATGAAATTCAACTGTGTAGCTTTTTTACCTGAAAAAGACTGAGTGCGTGAGTTTTCTGCCAGTGGAATCAATGTGTTACTGTCATCTTCATAAAGAGCGATTGCGACACCTGTAGCTGAACTCTCTTCACTAGCACTGGTTAATGCTAAAAGTTTTGGATTGTTTACATGCGTGTGACCATCAAATTTGACCCGTGCTTCGCCCACTTTTGTAGGGCAGTCCGTCAATTGAATACTAAAGCGAGTAGCGGCGGAGGTACTACCAACTCCATTAAATGAACTTGAACTAATCGTACCCATATTTACGGTTTGATTAATTGAGTTTGAGTCAACTTTACACGCTGTTGCGGTAATTTTTCCCGTAAATTTGATTTCCCCATCAGCAGCGTGCGCGGCAGACATAAATACAGATGAAACAAATAAAGATGAAATAATTAACTTGGTTTTCATTTTTTAATACATCCCACCTCTGCCGAATTGATACGACAGAAAAATAGATTATTGAGTTAACGTTAATGCCGTACATTAATACAGCAAATGGATTGTTTAAATTTACGCCTTAAAAACAACAAAAAAATAACAGTTAATGTTTCCTTATCAACAGACAAGGTGAAGAATATAGTAGCGAGTAATTAGAAAAGTTCAAAATAATAACTTGACTAACTTCAATATTTAGAATTTTTGTGTCGTTAAGTTGAGATTAATAGAATTGTTATTCATAAAGTAGGGTGTTTTTCGAACGTGAATGAGCTTTTATTCTATTTTATAAATTTAATTATTAATTGATGATATTTTGTAAAATAAAAATCGAGAGAAAATACATAAATGTTTTCGATTTTTTTCTTGTTATTTAATTGGATTAAATATTATTTTTTTGTGAAAAGCATTCGGAGGATTGGTTTTTAATCTTAATCTTTTACATAAGTTGGGATTATTTGCTTTACTTATGTGAAATTAAAATAATAACAACCAGAAAAGGTTCATTTATCCCATAGTAATATCTAGCGAGCTATTTTCAGAATTAGTAGGAATGTTTTATTAATATAACAAATGAATAACATCTGAAACAGAATAAATATTTATGTATAGAACGGATTTTGATCTGTCCCTATCATTTTAGTTACAACATACTTATTGAAAATAAAAAACTAAGAATATTTGAAACCAATAAGAAATAATCAAAACCTTGCTATATGCAACAACAAAAAAAATCTCTAAGCCTAAAAATCAATATCTATTTCTGTCCACGTCCATAGAACTTGAGAATACAAAAAGGAGAAGAATTTTATTTCTTCCCCTTTGGAAACCGACTTAAAATCGAAAAACTCTGTATTAATATACAAT
>NZ_LFCV01000216.1 GCF_001037465.1 Xenorhabdus khoisanae | reverse complement strand
GACTTCACTTTTTATCTGAGTAACCTGTCTGGATAACGCTTCATCCGCATTTGCCCGTGTTTGCTTTTCTTCACTTAACTGGGCTTTAATGTTTTTATCGACTTCACTTTTCAGTTGCGTAACTTGCTTAGACAATGCTTCATCCGCATTTGCCCGTGTTTGTTTTTCTTCACTTAACTGGGCTTTAATGTTTTTATCGACTTCACTTTTCAGTTGCGTAACTTGCTTAGACAATGCTTCATCCGCATTTGCCCGTGTTTGTTTTTCTTCACTTAACTGGGCCTTGATGTTTTGATCGACTTCGCTTTTCAGTTGCGTAACTTGTTTAGACAACGCTTCATCTGCATTTGCACGTGTTTGTTTTTCTTCACTTAACTGGGCTTTGATGTTTTGATCGATTTCACTTTTCAGTTGCGTAACTTGTTTAGACAACGCTTCATCCGCATTTGCCCGTGTTTGTTT
>NZ_LFCV01000215.1 GCF_001037465.1 Xenorhabdus khoisanae | reverse complement strand
GGATGAACGCCTCATTATCTTGACGTATGTCATATCTCCTTTTTTTACTGCATCAGCCTGTTTAAGGCAGTGGGTTGAAAGCCAGTCTGGCATTCGTTCATAAATCAGACGAAATCCCCGTTAATGGTCTGTTTTGCGTGGTTTCACCGAGTAATTCAGGGTTCAAATAGGTCGTAAAGCCAGACCGAATGCGCTCTGGACGCTGACGCCCGGCGACGTCACTTGGTAATCGCTGCGCGTTAACACAAGTGACGCCGCGCCGTTTTCGGGACGTTTATTGTGATAAATGCAAAACGTAGGTGAATGTTGTACCGGTTAAAACGGTATCGATTAGCGTGAAGCAGGGCATGTTCTGCCTTGTTATGTAGGTAGCCGGTGAAATAACACCGGGAAACTTTCATCATCGAAACTGGGTTATGTGTCCAATGATATCTGCTTCCAAAAGTGCGCAGATGTACCGCATTGTGATGCACTCCCTTGCAGGCTACAGGAGCTTTGATTTCGCCACCCGGAGGTGATCCTTACAGGCGATGGGATCATTAAGATAACAAGAAAGAGATTAACGATTATGTCAGGTGCAGTCAAACTTTTACCTTATCCTGTCTCTTATTTTTTACCGGATATTTACAACCGAATAGAATATCTATCTCTCCCAAATGTAAAAAATATCTTTTTAATATGACCTATATGAGAATTATCCCATAGAAATATTCATTTTAGTTAAAAAATCACTGAATATGCGTTTTTAATACAAATAAAATATTTATTTTTGTTATATCCTATCATTTAATAATTGGGGTAATAAATGCATTCACATTTTTAAAAGGTTTTTTTGCGATCATTATCATAAAATGAAAATGATCATGAATTTTAAAATAAAAAAATTATTTTTTTGCTTTTAACTCATTCTGTTACAGAAATTCTGTTTTGTCTGACAGCAACACTCCGTAAGACAATAATTTTATTATATATAAAAACACAGGGT
The DNA here is from genome assembly GCF_001037465.1 of Xenorhabdus khoisanae. Taxonomy (GTDB): domain Bacteria; phylum Pseudomonadota; class Gammaproteobacteria; order Enterobacterales; family Enterobacteriaceae; genus Xenorhabdus; species Xenorhabdus khoisanae. The sequence continues at coordinate 116 of NZ_LFCV01000215.1, read as the reverse complement.
ATTCCTCTGATGCAGCAATCATTTAAACTTTTTATCCCGTCATTGTCAGATGAGGGATTTGTATTTCACTTGATTTCATTTGGTTTTCACTTGTCTGTTATTTATTATTTCCCATC
>NZ_LFCV01000214.1 GCF_001037465.1 Xenorhabdus khoisanae | reverse complement strand
AACGGGGAGCCTTCCATCGCTGTGCTCAGCACGTCGCGAGCTCCTGCAATAACTCAACACAACTTCACTCTGCTACACATTATCTGACGCATCACGGAACGGTGAACCTGAACCGACACGCAGGGACTTGTTTAAAAAATGAATAAAAACAGAGAAAAAGTGACAGAAGAGGCGTGAATGGCGCAGAAATCAGCACGTTCAAAAATTGAGTTGTTCAGGAAAGAATTTATGACCCATGCCCGACAAGCGGGTGGGAGCTTTGCCACAGTTGCCGATCGTGAACGGATTGCCCGGCAGTTTCTTAACTTTCTCAAGGAGAAAGGCATTAAGCTCCGGCAGATGGACAGCCTTAAAGTCAAATATATTGAACGCTATATTGTAGAGCGAAAGGCCAACTCTATCAGCCACCGGACTCTGCAAAATGAAATGTCCGTGCTGAGAAGCGTTTTAGCGCAGGCCGG
>NZ_LFCV01000213.1 GCF_001037465.1 Xenorhabdus khoisanae | reverse complement strand
CGGTTGGATCACCTCCTTAACCGAAGATAGTGAAATGTTGAGTGTTCACACAGATTGTCTGATACAGAAAGAGACGGTATCGGTCTAGGCTTGTAGCTCAGGTGGTTAGAGCGCACCCCTGATAAGGGTGAGGTCGGTGGTTCAAGTCCACTCAGGCCTACCAATTTTGCTTGCCCGGACGGCTAAGCGAAGGGGCGGATAACGTACAATCAATGGGGCTATAGCTCAGCTGGGAGAGCGCCTGCCTTGCACGCAGGAGGTCAGCGGTTCGATCCCGCTTAGCTCCACCATTGTCTCTTTCACGCAACTATTTGATTTCAGAATGTACCGGGAACCCCGGTATATTGTGAAATCTATGCTCTTTAACAATCTGGAACAAGCTGAAAATTTGAAACACTCGGTGCCGGTTAAATACACGGCATTGAGAAGTCTCTCAAACTCCAGTCCGAAGACACCTTCGGGTTGTGAGGTTA
>NZ_LFCV01000212.1 GCF_001037465.1 Xenorhabdus khoisanae | reverse complement strand
ATATTATAATATAAACCGGCAAAACAGATAATGAAACACATAATAACAGCTAAAAATATAGGAGATATGACTTATGTTGATTTTTTTAGTTTCAATTATCCAATTTATACAGCAAATTATCTTTTATGGGTATGAAGTTAATGAAGACAGGTATATAAATACACGCGTTATTATTTTTTAGCTAAAATTTAACAAATGTTAATTACATAAGATAGAGATAAATTTATCCCATAAAAATGATGAACCCTATTTAAAGGGATTAATCGCCATGATGGAATATCTCAGCGATCCTTGTGGCATTAACCGATATATCTAACAGATTGGTCTGACGATCAATTTTCACAAGATCTTAAAGAGCATGACCGGAGAACAGGGGAATCAAAAGATAGAGTTTCAATTATCGAAACACATTATTGGTACGGAAAAAACACGCTCTCACCTTTCATCAGTGAAAAATTTCCCATATATAACGACGAAAAAGAGTGTATCGGGATAGTATGGAATGCTAAACCACTAAGTAATCTCTCTCCTTTAAAATACATTAAACGCCAAACGCCCAGCGTTCCCACTACAGAAGCTGAAACCGATTTGTTTACCAAAGGTGAGCTGGATATCATACTCTTTATCTAAATAACTCAAAAGAATGAGAGTGGTGCTCAAATGTCCCCCGAACTCACCCGCTATACCAAATCAGGTAAATTTGATATTGCTCCCCATCCGGGGAGCAGTTCTCCATTTAACGACTGGCATATTTCGCAGCATATTCTTCGCCATTAACCCATTGATGATCTTTTTCCCACGTGAATAACCACTTACGGGTCGGGCCAGCCATGACATTCAAGTAATAGCTATCATAGCCAGCAATGGTAGCCACGGGATGATACCCTTTTGGTACCATCACCACATCCTTGTTGTAAACCGCCATTGTTTCATCCAACGAGCGATCATCGGTATAGACCCGCTGTATACAAAAACCCTGCGATGGATTTAAGCGGTGATAATAGGTCTCTTCCAAATAAGTTTCTTGTGGTTCATTATCGGTATCATGCTTGTGGCTAGGATAGGAGCTGGTACATCCTTCATCAGTATAAACTTCAACAACCAGCAGGCTATCCGCAGGTTGATCGTCGGGCAAAATGTTGTGAACATAACGCCGATTATTGCCATTGCCACGGTGTTCCGCACTAATATCCTGCGGTGCAATCAAGCGGGTAGGATAATTTCCTTTCCCCTTTGCCTGACATACCGCCAATTCGAGTTGAGTTTCAGCAATGATTATTATTATTTCATTGGGTGCAACATAAACAGCATAAGGCTTTTTACGCTCAAATGGGCTTATGCGTTCCCCAATTTTCTCAAATCGTTGCTGAAGTGTAATCACCGAAGCTATTCCCGCAACCAACACCAGACAAGTTTCATTTTCCGATGCAGGTAAGGTAATGGATTCACCCGCATTCAGTTCATAAACAGAAAAGTGGACATACTCCCAGTTTGCTGTTTCCGGCGTGATATGTTGTGTCCGATTATCCCGATCGGGCACGTGGTATTTTGATAGTAATTTAGACACTTGGCCCCCACTCTTCATATTTAAATCAGCCGCGTTTATACTCTTCGTCTTTCAAGTTGCCTCTTTGTTGGCTGCGCTCACTCACCCCGGTCACATAGTTATCTATGCTCCCGGGGATTCATTCCCTTGCCGCCGCGCTGCATCTTGAAATCCATTGGGTATAAATCAACCCCGCTTCTTTGGCAAATCGATACAAATTGTTATATCCCATCGTGGCATAAGTCAGCGGATGGGCAACAGCGGGATCTTGTTCTGCCTCAACGACCAACCAACCGTTATAGTGATTCGCTTTCAAT
>NZ_LFCV01000211.1 GCF_001037465.1 Xenorhabdus khoisanae | reverse complement strand
GCTGCAACCTACCGTCGATGTCAACATGATTTTTGTCTTGCAAACGGGATGCGTTCATATAGTTGACCATATAAAATTAAAAACCTTTGTACCAAAAACACTAATATTCAATACGATAAACTTGACTAATAAATTGACTGTTTTAACCTTGGCATTGTGACAACCTCCTTGTTTGGAATAACAAAATAAACCATAAATATCAATTAGTTAAATAATATCCCTAAGACAATATCAGAAATAATAAGCCTAATTTTGCCTTACCAGCTCTCTGGCTTGTTTTTCAAGCCAAGAGATCACTTCATCATTATTAAACAAATAAAAATGCCCTCCCGTAAAAACCTGTTGCTTTATTGGCGCAGGCAGTACCCGCTCCCATTCCGCTAATCGAGAAACAGGCACTCTTTTATCTTGACGACCTCCTATGACGTAAATTTGAGCATTTAGTTTTACTTTGGGAAATTTAGACAAAGAATCCAGTAAAATCAGATCATTTCTCATTGTTTCAATTATGTAGCTACGTAATTCAGGATTAACTAAGACGTCTGAAGGCGTTCCCCCACATTGTTCAAGTATGTTCAATACATAATTATCAGAATATTCCTCATGTGGCTTATTTTTCAAATCCGCAGGATCAGCACAGCCCCGGGCTGAAATCACAAGAGCTAACTTTCTTTCAGGCGCTTCATTTTCAAGCCTATAAGCAAGTTGATAGGCAAGTTCTGCTCCCATACTGTGTCCGAATAAAAGTAAAGGTTTATCCTCTCCTAACCTCAAATTCTTTACCGCAGCAAGGATATCGGACAGTACACTTTCAGCATCTGTTTGAAAAGACACAGAAGTACGAGTTCCTCTACCTGCAAGCTCAAGACAATAGACCTCAATAAATTCCGGCAATTTGCGAGCCAATTCCACATAAGAAAAACAAGAGCCTCCGGCATGGTGTAGAAATATCAACTGCATTCCAGCTTCAGGTCTTTTAATCACAGGAAATAAAACTGAATTAAACAAAATCAAGTTCCTCTAGTTGTATAAATGGGGCGTTTCAAAAGAAGATAAAATAAAAGATACTCATTAAACACAGAATAATAACTATTGGTTTATTTTTCTATAACAGAATAGATTGATTAAATGACAATTATTAATTAGATATAAAATCACAACACAACAGCCAATGAGGGAGTTTCTAAGAGAACAAGCACCATTTAGCTGAAGTTAAAGGAAAAAATCAGACTGAAAGATATAAAGGATAGAGCCCATCCAGTTGGACTCTACCGTTTATCTTATGCTTTCAATTTTTCGCGTACAGCTATCAACGCAAATCCTAATAAATTCAGACCATCCCACGTCAAGGGATTCTGTATATTGGGAAAATCTTCTGCCAGACCGATCCCCCAGATACGGTCAACAGGGCTAGCCTCAACTAATATCTTATCCCCAGTATTTAATAAAAACTCTGCCAGTGGTTTATTCTGGGAAAATTTTGCCAGATTACCCTCAATCACTATTTTCAATCGATGTTCATCCCAAATCGATTGGTTAAAACCACGTATCTCTCGGCCATATGCTTTCGCGGCGCCTGGATTTTTAGCATTGATAATTTTTTCCAGAGCGTCGAGATCATTAAACAAGCGAGCTTTCCCCGCCATCATATAGTGCTCCGCACTTGCATATTTTACATCATTAACAGTAAATTGAACTGGATACCACTGGCTTAAACAAGACTTGGTTATGTGGTTGGTATGATTGGCTTTATGCCCCCAGAAAAAAAGATATTTCAGCTTTTTTCCTGATTGGTATAAATCACATAGTGTTTTAATATCCATATTAACTCTCTATAAAACGCTAATTTAGCTTAAATGCATAAATACGCTCCTATCATACAATTTTTTTTATATTTGTCGATGAATATCCCAGCAGTTTTATTGATATAGAATAAGAACCTCAAATATAAGTTTGAATAAAAGTAACAAACATAAAAAATGGCAAATAAAAATAATTACATGTTCTCTGAATAACTTATCATATTATCTTGAAATCATTTAATATTTGCTCTTCGCCCAATAACAAAAACGGCAACCAATCCCACCAAATCGACAGTGATTAAAG
>NZ_LFCV01000210.1 GCF_001037465.1 Xenorhabdus khoisanae | reverse complement strand
GATTATGAAGGGGGGAATTATGTTTTTCCATGTCGTCAACAAAAATAAGATTATCGTATTTACTTTAATATTGGGAATTGCCATTTTATTTTTATCTTTTAATAACAGTCGATTGGGGATTATTGGTTACGCTGATAAACATTGTCAGAAGAACACCGCCTGTTTGATTGATATCAACAAAATAATCCCTTTTGACTGGGATAAAATGTATATCATTGATAAAGGTATGAAGCCTGAGGATATTGAGAATATTATCGGTGCGACATTTAATGAGAAAGCCAGTCTTTTTTATAAAATTATCTTTGTCAGAAATAAAAAGGTAGTTTATTCAGATGAGTATCGTCCTTCGGATGAATCTTACAAGAAAAAGTTTATCAAGCCTAATTTTCATTATCCAGTTGAAAGAAAAGGAGATTATTTTAGTCACTATGCTGTCTCGAAAAATAATTCCATTCTTTCAGTAGAAATTGAACATAAGCCATTTGTGAGTGATAAAGTTTACTACAAGATTTCTCCTTCTAATGCGCAGCAAGTTAGGGGAAGGGATACGTAATTTTATCCGGCTTCTTGAGTAAAATGAGCAAAGTTATAAGATTAGGTGCAGGTCTGTTATTTCTGTTTGGCCTGCACTTTTTTTCCTGTTTTTATTTTGCTGTTTTTAGTGGATTTGCGGGGTGGTTTTTTGTTTTTTTTCCGCTTTAATGGCGCAGTGTTATCAGCCAAATTATCTTTTACCGCTTCTGATTTATTCATTTTATCTTTTAGGCTTTTTTCCAAAGCACACATGGATTTTATATTTTCTAAGGTCCGAGTTAGTCCTTTTATCAAGCGCTCGTCTTTATCTGCCTGAGCATACTGAAGCTGCTTTTCTAATGTTTGCCTTTTTATCTCACATCCTGCTTTATTTGGGGTTGCATAGGCAACACTCATACAGAAAACAATCAACGCAAATATGATCAATGTTTTCGACATCATGAATTATTCCCAAGGTTATTGAGAGCGTTTATTCGAAATTTTATACTCTGATCTCGATTTGATCCTGAAAATTCAGGTCATGCCTCCAATAATTAGATATCGTGATAAACTTCCCCCATTTTTATCGGTGAGATATGGCTAAAGTTGATGTGGTTTTGTGGTTTGTCGTTATTGTTACAAAACGGACGATGTTAAAGGGCGTGGAAAAGGCCGTTGCGGACACCCCTGTTATCACTGTTATGCCTGCTGTAAAACCTTTCAACTGAAGTACACCTATCAAGCCTGCAATCCTGGAGTGAAAGAGCAGATCGTTGATATGGCGATGAATAACTCCGGCGTTCGGGATACAGCTCGAGTCCTAAAGGTTCGCATTAACACCGTCATTCGCACATTAAAAAACTCAAACCAACAAATGTAACCTGTCTTCCTCTTGAGGGAAATGAAATCCAAATCCTATGCAAACTGGATGAACAATGATCGTTTATCGGTAACAAGAAAATCAACGCTGGCTCAGGTATGCTTGGGAGCCTCGTTTAAAGCGAATTGTGGCGCATGTTTTTGGTGATCGCAGCATAAACACATTACGTCAATTGCTTGAATTATTATCTCCTTTTAATGTTCGGTTTTACTGTACGGATAATTTTGCAACGTACAGAATACTTCCTAAAGAAAAACATATTGTTGGAAAGTATTACACCCAACGTATAGAAAGAACCAACCTGACACTTCGTACACGTTTAAAAAGACTGAACCGAAAAACGCTGGGTTATTCCAAAATCGGAAGAGATGCACGACAAAGTCATAGGGACTTTCATCGAACAGGAATACTACCTTTGCTAAGGGATCTAACTATTGGAGGCGTGACCGTAAAAATGGCCTATAATTTAAAGTGTTTTTATCTTGATTTGAAAATAAGATAATTTGATGCAGGTGATGAATTTATAACCTGTAAGGCAGTGATTTGAAATTACAGGAGCTAACATGCTAATGGGGAGCATAACTATCAAAAAAGTAAGAGAGATATAATATATTGCGTCAGGTTGTTGTATTATGGTTATTATAAAAATCATAAAAATACAAATTAGCATCATTCTTGATGATGAAAAAGAATCATCGGATGTTTTAATTATCCAATCAAGGAAATTTCCGTCAGTTATTTCTCTTTCAAAAGAGAAAATCCTAATTAAAGCGAGTTGTTCTTTAAGTGTGAATGTTTTTATAATCAATTGCCTGAGTTTCGGGTTTTTATCGATATAGATTTTTGTTCTTTTTTTCTGTATCGGTTTGCTGGAGTTATTTTCTGAATGAGGTTCAAAAAATATTCTGTTGGTGAGTGCGAAAAAAAACAGTTTTATCCCGATGGTATAGCTATAACCGATGTTTTTGGCTTTATCTAATATTCTCAAAAAGGAGATGACTAAATAGATAAAGAAAAGATAATTTAACCAATTAGCTTTGGCGGACATTATATATAATGCAATGGCGATTATAATAAAAAATAGAGTGGATCTTTTTACTGACTCCATATTTTCATAAGCCAGCCATTTTATCCAAGCAGTAAAATCATCGGATGTTTCATTTTTTACTAATGCAAAACTTTTGAGTAGAGTAACTTGTTCAATAGCCGTAAAAATTTTAATTATTGATTTCCTGATTTTTTTATCATGAGTGAATCGCATAGTTATCCCAAATTTATCAGATTAAATCGAAATTTATTTTTAATTCAGCATAATAGAATGAATAATAGTGCTTATTCAAGTATAACCATTAGATTGATTCAAAAACAGAATTTGGTCACGTATTAAACCCATTGATTAGCACTCTGAGCTCATTTCATCTCCGTGGGGTAATCCGTTTCCCCACACTTCACCCTCTTTAGCCTACATTTACTCTTTTTAAGATGCTATGGCAGCATGTACTTTGTTACTATGCTTTATTGTGTTTTAGTGCTCGTGCAATGACTTGTGGGGTAATTCGTGGGGTAATAAAGTGATTTATTCGCCTTGTGTTCAACTAAAACTTATTAAAAATCAACTGGAAATAAATTAATGTTAAGTTATCGTCACAGCTTCCATGCCGGCAACCATGCTGATGTGCTTAAGCACACAGTGCAAAGCCTTATCATTGAGTCACTTAAAACAAAAGAAAAACCTTTCCTGTATCTGGATACGCACGCGGGCGCAGGCCGTTATCAATTGAGTGGAGAACATGCCGAGCGTACAGGGGAGTATCTGGAAGGTATTGCCCGTATTTGGCAGCGTGATGATATTCCTGAGGAATTGTCGGCTTACATTAAGGCAGTGAAGGCACTGAACCCAAATGGTTCGCTACGCTATTATCCAGGTTCTCCGTTGATTGCCCGTCATTTATTGCGTGGATATGATGAGCTTAATCTGAGTGAATTGCATCCCAGTGATTTTCCTTTGTTACGCACAGAATTTTCCCGTGACAGTCGTACCCGTGTCCAGAGGGAAGATGGTTTTCAACAGTTAAAATCAAAATTGCCACCAAGAAGCCGTCGTGGCTTTGTGCTGATTGACCCGCCTTATGAACTGAAATCGGATTATAAAAATGTCGTTTATGGCATTCAGGAAGGGTATAAGCGCTTTGCTACAGGTACTTATGCGCTGTGGTATCCCGTTGTACTGCGCCAGCAGATTAAACGCTTAGTGAAGGATCTGGAAGCGACAGGTATCCGCAAGATTTTACAAATTGAACTTGGTGTGCGTCCTGACAGTGATCAACGTGGTATGACGGCCTCAGGCATGATTGTCATTAACCCACCGTGGAAATTAGAACAGCAGATGAAGGCAATATTGCCGTGGCTGCATCAGGTATTGGTTCCTGGAGGTACAGGACACACCTTAGTGGAGTGGATCGTACCTGAATAAGGGAAAGTTCAACGTGGCGTTATGACTCAATAGCCGTGGCCTATGGCAGTGAAAGCGAGAATCGTCCACAGTCAGTGATAACTTTTTGTAATAATAGGCGTCAGGTTGAACTTAGCAGTAACTTAATTGATTAGACGGAAGTGACCTAAGATGAGTAAACATTACGATTATATTGCAATTGGTGGCGGCAGTGGCGGTATTGCTTCCATTAACCGTGCAGCCATGTATGGGCAGAAATGTGCCCTGATTGAAGCAAAAGCATTAGGTGGAACATGTGTTAATGTGGGTTGTGTGCCGAAGAAAGTGATGTGGCATGCTGCGCAAATTGCCGAATCTATTCATCAATATGGCCCCGACTATGGTTTTGATACCACCGTTAATCATTTTGATTGGAAAAAACTGATTGCCAGCCGCACTGCCTATATTGATCGCATTCATCAGTCATATGAGCGTGTATTGGGCAACAATAAGGTAGATGTCATTCAAGGTTTTGCTCGTTTTGTCGATGCGCACTCTGTTGAAATTAATGGTGAAAAAATTACGGCTGACCATATCCTGATTGCAACGGGTGGTCGTCCAATGCGTCCAAATATTCCCGGTGCGGAATACGGTATTGATTCAGATGGTTTCTTCGAGCTGGATGAGATGCCGAAGCGTGTTGCTGTGGTGGGCGCTGGTTATATTGCGGTAGAAATCGCGGGTGTTTTGAATGCACTGGGCAGTGAAACCCATCTGTTTGTTCGTAAACATGCCCCGCTGCGCTCTTTCGACCCTATGATTGTGGATACCTTGCTGGAAGTCATCAAAAATGAGGGGCCGACACTGCATACGGATGCAATATTAAAGTCCGTGATTAAAAACAGTGATGGCAGCCTGACCGTTCAGTTAGAGGATGGCAGAGAGCAGACGGTTGATACGTTGATTTGGGCGATTGGGCGTGAACCGATGACGGATAATCTGAATCTGGCTGCAACAGGTGTTGAGTTGAATGAGAAAGGTTATATCCAAGTCGATAAATATCAGAATACCAATATCAATGGCATTTATGCCGTTGGCGATAACACTGGCGCGATAGAATTGACACCCGTCGCGATTGCGGCAGGGCGTCGTTTATCCGAACGTCTGTTTAATAACAAATCGGAAGAGCATTTGGATTACACCAATGTGCCGACGGTGGTATTCAGTCACCCGCCAATCGGCGTTGTGGGTTTGACGGAGCCGCAGGCAAAGGCGCAGTATGGTGACGATCAGGTTAAGGTTTATACATCGTCCTTTACCGCAATGTATACGGCTGTGACGCAACACCGCCAACCATGCCGCATGAAGTTAGTGTGTATGGGTAAAGATGAGCGGATTGTGGGTATCCATGGCATCGGTTTTGGTATGGATGAGATCCTGCAAGGCTTTGCAGTCGCGCTGAAAATGGGAGCAACGAAAAAGGATTTTGATAATACGGTTGCTATCCATCCGACCGCGGCGGAAGAGTTTGTTACCATGCGATAATGGGGTGATGTAAGAATAATCTCCAATTATTACTGAAAAAGGTCAGAATTGTTCTGGCTTTTTTTATGGGAAATAGTTGGTTATGTGATTTGATATTCGAGGTTACTTTAAAAGAGGAGAGTTGTTTATTAAATATTGATGAAACGTTAGCTAATATTAAAAATAATGGGCATATCTATAACCAATGTATTTCAAGATTACGCCACGCCAACGAAGTGGCAACTTGAAAGACGGTTATATCAGCTCAGATTTATATTATTC
>NZ_LFCV01000209.1 GCF_001037465.1 Xenorhabdus khoisanae | reverse complement strand
GAATGATAATATTAAATCTTATTTGTTAACTTGTTAAGCCGGAAGAAAAATTGTATCTAATTTACAAAAAGATAATGTAATGGATCAATATCAAAAATAAATGTTTAGATATCAATTTGATATCTATTTAAAACAAAAGTTCACTTGTTTTTTGAAGGTGTAATTTCTATAGGTAATGATTACGCGCCATTGTCAATAATTCTATCTTTTCAAATTTATTGCATTTTACCTAAGCATCCCGCAAAAACTATCTATACTTTAAATAGTTAATAAACATGAAGGGTAATTATTAGTTATGATGATGAAAAAAGCGTTGCTTGCAACTTTAGCCGTATCCGGTTTTATGTGTGGTTCATTGGCTTATGCGGACTCGAATACTGTCGCTGTAGGTTATGCACAAAGTAAGGTTCAAAATTTTAAGAATATTCGTGGGGTGAACCTTCACTACCGTTATGAGATGGATTCCCCTGTCAGCATTGTTGGTTCATTGACTTATATGAAAGGTGATGAAGGTGGTCATTACAATGGCGTGAATTATTCTGGGAAAGCTAATATTGATATGAAATATTATTCATTTATGGCAGGGCCTGCTTATCGTATTAATGATTATGTGAGTGTATATGGTTTATTGGGCTTTTCACATTCAAAAGTTGATGCATCTGTTAATGAAATTAAGAAAGAATATGGAAAAGAAACTCATAGTAGCATGAAGGTAAATAGAAAATCGACCAATCTGGCCTATGGTGCCGGCGTAGAGGTTAACCCAATTCAAAACCTCAGCCTTTATGCTGGCTATGAAGGATCATCAATAAAAGATTATGATGAACGTCATAACATCAACGGGTTTAATATCGGTGTAGGATATCGGTTTTAATTAACAAGCTTGGCTAAAAAATAATTCAGGCACACACAAAAGCAAGGCGCATTCAATATCATTGAATGCGCCTTATTTTTATGGAGTGGTTAATATGTTCTATGCGTTTTTAGAGAAAAAACATATCTGACTTGACGGGTTGTTAAACCATCTTTGGCTATTGCCGAATAATAAATTCACTCTTTTTCTGAATTTCTCCTTTTTAAAATATTCATGACATATCTGCACTGAATGGATCTTTTCTGCATATAGCGGCTACTTGAACCTTTATATTTCACGTAATGATGACTCCCTAATTACATATCGTATTACGTATTCGCCAGCCATTAAGCCCAGAGTAATGATTATCGGCAGGTGGGCATCTACGGCAAAAGGGGAGCACTCATGAAGGGCTTAAACGATAAAGTCGCTATTGTCACTGGTGGAGCCACCAAAATAGGTACAGCCGTTGCCAAGCTATTGAGTGAATATGGGATTAAGGTCGCTATTTTTGATATTGATCAGGAAGGCGGGAAAAACGCCGCCAGCCTCCAACCCGAATCCATTCGTTTCTGGCATGTTGATATTACTGACGACAAACAACTCTCTCAGGGAGTACATGAAGTCGTTGCTTATTACGACCGTCTGGATTATCTCGTCAATCTTGCAGCAACTTATCTGGATAGCGGCGCCAATTCCGACCGTGAAACATGGCTGACAGCCTTGAATATCAATGTGGTCAGCGCTGTCAGGGCGGCTCAGTTTGTGCGTCCTTACCTTATTGCCGCAGGCGGTGGAGCCATTGTTAATTTCACCAGTATTTCCTCCGCTATTGCCCAGACTGGTCGTTGGTTATATCCCGCCTCAAAAGCCACTTTATTACAAGTCACCCGCAGCATGGCAATGGATTATGCCGCCGATCGTATCCGTGTTAACTCCGTTTCACCGGGTTGGACGTGGTCACGAGTCATGGATGAGCTGACTCAGGGCAATCGCCAGAAAACCGATGCGGTTGCCGCCGATTATCACTTGCTTGGTCGTGTGGGCGATCCCGAAGAAATCGCTCAAGTCGTGGCCTTCCTCCTGTCTGATTCAGCCAGTTTTGTGACAGGGGCGGATTACGCCGTTGATGGCGGCTATTCAGCAATGGGGCCTGAGCAGGCAAAACCTGCCATTCCACGCTTGGCGGAATAAGTGGGCGGAATAAGTGGGCGGAATAGGCGTCCCGGACAATTGGCATAGCGGGACGAAATAATTTTAGTTCCGAAATCCGAAAAAAAATGAAAGAGGAAAATATTATGCGCCGTATAGCTATCGTAGGAGGTGGTCAAGCTGGACTGCCTTTGGCCCTTGGTCTGCTGAACAAGGGCTATCAGGTGACGGTTGTTACCAATCGCACTCCCGATGATATTCGCAATGGTCGGGTCATGTCGAGCCAGTGTATGTTCGATTCCTCTTTACAATTTGAACGTGATTTAGGACTGAATCAGTGGGAAACGCAGTGCCCGCCCGTTGAAGGCATCGGTTTTACTGTTCCCCATCCTGAAATTCCTGATGAAAAGGCGATTGGATGGAGTGCCCGGCTGGACAAACACGCGCAAGCTGTCGATCAACGTATCAAGATGCCATTCTGGATGGAACAGTTCGCTGCCCGTGGCGGTAATCTGGAAATTAACGATGTGGGGATCATTGAGCTGGAACAATTGGCTGCCCGCCATGAGCTGGTTATTCTGGCGGGAGGAAAGGGAGACGTTGTGAAATTACTGGAGCGTGACGCATCACGTTCTCCTTTTGATGTCCCCCAACGCGCACTGGCATTGACTTATGTCAATGGCATGCTGCCAACGCCTGAATACTCCCGTGTTTCTTTTAACCTGGTTCCGGGGGTGGGAGAGTATTTTGTTTTTCCTGCCCTGACGCTGAATGGTCCCTGTGACATCATGGTTTTTGAAGGTATTCCCGGAGGGGTAATGGATGGCTGGCGAGAGGTCAGAACGCCACAAGAGCATCTGGCCTACAGCAAGCAAATCCTCAAGACTTTTATGCCGTGGGAAGCTGAACGTTGTCAGCAGGTAGAGCTTACCGATGAAAATGGTACTCTGGCGGGGTGCTTTGCGCCAGTGGTGCGCAAACCGGTATTAACATTGCCTTCTGGTCGTCAGGTTTTTGGGTTGGGGGATGCGGTCGTCACAAACGATCCGCTGACCGGACAAGGCTCCAATAATGCAACGAAAGCCTGCAAGGTATATTACGAGGCCATTCTTGCCCGCGGTGACAAACCCTTTACGGCAGAATGGATGAACGACACCTTCGAACAGTTCTGGAAATATGGTCATCATGTTGTGGAATGGACAAATAGCCTGCTTATTCCGCCAGAGCCACATATTTTACATTTATTGGGAGCCGCCCAACAATTGCCGGCCCTTGCCAGCACGCTTGCCAATGCTTTCGATCATCCTCCCGTGTTGTTCCCGTGGTGGAAAGACAATCACGCCTGTGAAGAATACATTCATTCACAGAGGGTTAATTCACTGCGGTTTAATTCACAGCTGGTTGAAAAAACCAGAGCCTGAGCGGGGAACTTGTCATGACTTTGAATATCCTGAGTAGTCAGATACCGTTGCCTGATACCGAGTGGGGGGCAACTGAATTTGAAGCAAGAGCGTTGCGCACACTTTTGGGGCATTATCCAACAGGCGTTGCCATTGTTGCGACACGTACTGCTGACGGGCGCAATGTGGGATTGACCATCAACTCATTTGCTTCACTTTCATTAGAGCCGCCGCTGGTACTCTGGAGTCTGGTCAATCACTCCCCCAATCTGCCCGCCTTCCGTGATTGTGCATATTTCACGATCAGCATTCTTGGATGTGAGCATCAAGAGTTGGCTTTGCGTTTTGCCAATCCGAGGGTTGAAAACAAATTTCGGGATATTCCCGTACAGGAAACACCGGAAGGGGTTCCCTCGATTGGGGGAGCGATAGCGACTTTGGTTTGTGCCAATCATCAACAAACGCATCTGGGTGATCATTTGCTGATGATTGGTCACGTGAAGCGTATTGCCAGCATTGAAGGGAAGCCACTGGTTTTTCATAGCGGTATGTTTACTGTACTGCATGATGTTCGAGAAATATGAAAAAAATCAATCTGTTGTTTTTTGTCAGAACATTCTTTTGTTGGGAAAACATTCAGGAGAACATTATTAATGAAAAGTCCATTAAGTGCGTTTGTCACTGCGTTAAATCAGGGGAATGTGAATATTATCGACCTTACACAAACATTGACGCCTCATTTTCCGGCCTTGCAGTTACCTGAACAGTTCGGGCAGGTCTGGTCATTCAAGTCAGAGCGTATTTCTCACTATGACGAGAATGGCCCGGCTTGGTATTGGAACAATTTCAGTTGTGGTGAGCATACAGGAACGCATTTTGATGCCCCGATACATTGGATCAGTGGTAAAGATCATCCCGATAACACGGTCGATACCATTCCCTTGCATAACTTTGTCGCGCCAGCGGTGGTCGTGGATGCCAGCAGGCAAGTGGCACAAAACCCCGACTGGATACTGACGGTTGAGTTCTTACAGTCTTGGGAAGGGCGGTATGGGCGTATTCCTGCGGGCACATGGTTACTGTTCAGAACGGATTGGTCTAAGCGGGCAGATGATCCCATTCGTTTCCTCAATATGCACGATGACGGGGCTCACACGCCAGGGCCGAGCCAAGAGGCTGTAGAGTGGTTGATCCATGAGCGTGATATCAGGGGGTTCGGGGTCGAAACCATCAATACAGATGCCGGTCAATCCTACGCATGGCCGATGGCTTATCCTTGCCATACCTTGATGCACGGGGCAAATAAATACGGCTTGCAGTGCCTGAAAAATCTCGATTTGCTGCCACCAACGGGCGCCGTCATTATTGCCGCCCCTCTCAAAATTGAAGGAGGTTCGGGGAGTCCGCTGCGTGTTCTGGCTCTGGTTGAATCCCTTTACGGAGGGGAGTCATGACAGTATCGAAGCCACAAGTGATTATCGTTGGCAGTGGTATCAATTCTCTGGTCTGTGCGGCCTTGCTGGCACTCTGGGGTAAATCCGTCCTGGTACTGGAACGGAATGCGGTACTGGGGGGTTGTATTCGCACAGAAGAACTTTTCCCCGGTTATGTCCACGATGTGTTCTCTTGTTGGTATCCGCTGTTTTTGAGCAGTCCTGCTTATGAAGTGCTCAAGCCCGCTTTGGAAAAGGCGGGTTTGGAATTCATACAAAGTGATTATTCAACCGGATTGGTACAACCGAATGGCAAGGGAATTGCCTTAAAACGGGATGTACTGGCTGCTGCTTTGCGGCTTGATGAAATTTCGATGGGAGATGGAGCGGCATTAAATCGCATGGCACAGCAAATCCTCCATGATGATGCAGCGCTGGTCTTTGGCCTGTTGGGGCAGAACCCTTATGGTTTAGGAATGCTGAAATTGCTGTTCTCTGAATGGCGGAAACGTGGCATTGATGGGCTGGCAGAGTTTGCCGGCAACTCGCTGGAAACTTTCCGGCGTTGGGCTGAACGTGAATTACAGTCTGATTTCAGCCGCGCTTTGATTGCGCCGTGGGTACTGCATACGGGGTTGGGACCGGATGATGCCAGCTCTGCCCTGATTGGCAAGCTTACTTTTGCTGCGGTGGTTGCGGGAGGCATGCCTGTGGTGAAAGGCGGCAGTATTCGCATTGTGGAAGCGCTTAAGGCGATCATTGAGCAACATGGCGGTCAATTTATTACCCATGCTCACGTTGATCGCATCATCACCCATAGAAGAGGGAAAAAGAGTTATGCCTCTGGCGTGATAGCCGAGGGAAACATTTATCACGCAAGTGAAGCGGTGGTTTGCAATGTGACCCCCCAACAGCTTTATGGTCATTTGTTGGATAACATGCCTGAAACTGTTCTGCAACGGGCACGGAACTATCGTTATGGGCGGGGTGGAATGCAGATTCACTTTGCCTTGAATGCGCCGCCGCCGTGGTGTGAGCAGGAATTGCGTCATGTGCCACTTATCCATCTAACGGAGAGCATGGAACAGGTCTGTCTGTCCGTGGCACAGGCGAATAACGGTTATCTGCCGAGCCATCCTACATTGAGCATAGGGCAGCCAACGGCCCTTGATCCTTCTCGTGCTCCAAACGGCGGTTGGATTTTATGGATTCAAATGCAGGAATTGCCGACACACTTGAAAGGCGATGCTTTGGGCGAGGTTTCAATTCCCGCCGATGGCAGATGGAATGAAGCCGTTCGCGAAGCGGTTGCGGATCGCGTGCAGGCTCGTTTGGAAACAGTGATGCCCGGTTTTTCATCCTCCGTTGTGGGGCGTAAATCTTACTCTCCGCAGGATTTACAGGCATTGAACTGTAACTTGGTAGGTGGCGATCCCTATTCAGGTATTTGTTCACCCGACCAATTTTTCTGTCTGCGTCCGTTTGCTGCTTCACAAGGCGCAAAGGCGCATCAAACTCCTGTCAGTAATGTATTTCACATCGGGGCTTCAACTCATCCCGGCCCCGGATTAAGCGGGACTTCCGGCTATCTTGTTGCCCGCCGGCTTGCGCGGCGTTGAGCACATTAGCCACTCAATTTACTCATTATTGATTCATCTCTTACAGAGAGGAGCGTTATATGGCGATAAAACTTAAAGAGCTTGTTTATGCAGCGGCTTTATCACTGACTTTATCTTTATCACTGATAAGCACTTCGGTAATGGCGGCAGAAGGTGGCGGTGTGGGGACTTATCCTGATGGCTTGGATAATTATTTGGCTGGTGCTTTACCGCCTCCGGGTACTTATGCGCTGTTTTATGGTGGCAATATTCACTATAACAAGCTTAGGGGAAATCACGGTAATTTGATCCCTGTACCGGGTTTCAAAGTGAATGTGAATATTCTGGCGCCCAGATTGGTTTGGGTGACGGGAAGGCAGGTTTGGGGCGGTCAACTGGCCTACCATACCATCGTACCGTTACTGGATGTGACCACTGACGCTGCTGGCAAGCACGACAACAGCAAAGGAATCGGAGATATCACCTTTGGTCCTGCCTTGGGTTATCATCCCGCTCCTGATTTAGGCTATGTCATTGGGTTGGATGTCAACATACCAACAGGTCACTATGATCGCAATGATCCTTCCAGCCTGGGAAAAAATTACTGGACGATCCGGCCTGTCTGGGCGGTGAGTTATTTTCCTGCTAATGGCATCAATGCCGATTTGAAAGTGATGTATGACGTCAACTCCAGCAATAAAGAAACCAAAACCACTTCTGGTCAGGCGATCCATGCGGATTATGCGTTGGGTTGGGGATTCGGCAACGGGCTGGTGGTGGGGCTGGGAGGTTATGTTTTCCAGCAGATCACCAGCGACAGCGGGCCAAATTCAGCACAGGGTAAAGCGAGCGCGTTTGGTTTTGGCCCTTCTATCCGTTATGCCAATGATAAAGGTTGGCTGGTCGCGCTGAAATGGCAAAAAGACCTTGCAGTGAATAACCGCCCGGCGGGTTCGCAACTTTTCTTAAAAGCGGCGATTCCATTTTAATATGAGTTTATTTTTATCGGGGCATCATATACAGGGTCTTAAGCAATAACTGCCTATTTTAGATAGAAAAAAGGCTTCATTCGTGTTTCTGATATTGAGTTTGGCGACGATTATCAGATCATAAATGAAGCCTGCGGGTTCTGTCGCATTAACAAAGAAAATCTGGTTGTCCATGCTGGCGTATTGCTGTCTGAATCCACAGCACGGTAAAGGTAATATTACCGCTAAAACAGGAAATGTGAGTTTTGGATAAAAAAATAGAATGCCGATTATTATTGGCATTAATGATGTGCGTCCAATTTCAATATTGAAGAAAATAAATCCAGGGATTGATCTGATCGGTTGGTAAAAAAGTATTTATCGAAGATTTTATGTAATAGCTGAAACAAAGGTTTTTTGGGTAGAAACAATTAAAAAACTTACCTATGTATAATAAAAAATAATATAGACTTAAATGAAAATGGCTATCAATATTATAATAATAGTAAATAATATGATGACGAAACAATAGGTAACTAAAAATGGTTATTTCTGGGACGATGAAGTTTTAAAATAACGCAGAACTTAATCTGAGCAGCATAGATAGCAAGAATAAATACCTATATAGAATAAAACCCCACCAGCAACAGAGGGTTGTTGATTAATTGTTACTGATAAATATTAATTTTTTTTGTGAAGGGGAATGCTGAAATATTGCAAGGGTAACTGTAGCCCTGCAATCTGAAACCGCAGAACAAGCCAAGCTCTGGATTCAGCAGCAAATGGATAAGCCGACAACGTTTTTAAAGGAAAACCCACATCAGATTACATTGCTCCGTTTAACGACTAAAAACATTATTCACTCTCTAAATTTAAATCAAATATTAATGCTAAATGGGAAAAATACAGCAGTGACTTAGTGCTCATACCAGTAGATATAATTAATAGATCTATTTCTATTTAGTTATGTAATTCAGCGTCGATTAATAAAAAATGGAATAACTTCTTCCGGTTTATCAAATAAACCATTTATTCCTCTGTCCGGAAATTATTGTCACCCCATTTTGGGGTATGCAGTTATTAGCCGGTCTATGA
>NZ_LFCV01000208.1 GCF_001037465.1 Xenorhabdus khoisanae | reverse complement strand
CTATTTAATGACTTACCATAATAATATTTTTACATAAATTATTATTACAACTTTATTAAATGCAAGTAACCTTATTTACATAGGAAAGTGTAACTAAGCTAAATTACAAACTACTTGGGTGTAGAGCTGTACTCTATATACTACATTTAAAATCGCATCAAGTTCATCACCATACTAATTAGTCACATTAATAAATTAAAATATGATATAAAGGCATAACTGCATGAAAAAAATTATTTTTTTAGCTATAGGTATGTTTGCTCTGGGGTTTAATACATATATTATAGCAGGAATTATACCTGGAGTTAGTGAGACATATCAAAAAAGTGCATCTCAAATTGGACAGGCTGTAAGTATATTTACTTTATGTTACGCAATTTCAGCTCCATTATTTGCTTCTCTCTTAGCAGGAAAATCGATAAAAAAAATTCTATTAATTTCTATAATAATTTTTGGGGTTGCAAATGCCTTAACCGCCATTGCTCCAAATTTTTCTGTATTCCTGATCTCTAGAGCAATTGCTGGGATTAGTGCTGGCTTATTCTCTCCATTAGCTATAGCTGGCTCTACATTGCTAGTTTCTGCCGAAAAGAAAGGACGTGCCCTTGGATTAACGGTAGGTGGAATGAGTATCGGAACTGTGTTAGGCGTTCCTGTTGGCCTTTATCTCGCAAACCAATTTGGTTGGCAAGCTACAATGTGGTTTACTGTTATCCTTAGCTTTATCGCAGCCTTAAGCATATTCAAATTTTTCCCTTTTATTCCAGCAACCGCCCCTCCATCCATGAAAGATAGGGTTGTAATGTTTTTAGATAAACGAGTGACAATCACAGTGCTTATAACTCTTTTTGCTGGCCTTGCAAGTTTAGGATTATATACATACTTATCTCCTTTATTACAGGATATTAGCGGTTCAGATGATATAACATCATATTTATGGGCATGGGGACTAGGTGGATTATTTGGAAGTTTATTAGTTGGATTCTTAATCGATTATTTTAAAAAAACAAAGTTATTAATTTTATTTATCTTAATATTATTAGCATGTTCTGTCATATGCATCCCGATAATGATTCACATACCATTTATAAAGTATCTACCATTCTTCATATGGGGCGCAATGGGATGGGCAGCGGGAGCACCTCAGCAACATATTTTATTGTCTTATCAACCTAAACATGGCAGTGCAGTCATTGCTCTTAATAGCTCGATCAACTACCTAGGAAGCTCAATAGGTGCGATGTTAGGTGGTGTTGTCATATCTCTTGGAATAGGCACCATGGTTTTAATCTATTTTGCAGTATTTTTTATTTTAATTTCATTGATTCTACAATTTTATAGCATGAAAAATAGTGCGTTCAGAACAATATCTTCCGAACAATGATTTATCACTCATAGTGACAATCACTGCCACATTATTTTATATACTCTATGGATTTTGAGTTACCTCGCGATGGCAAGGGAATGCCCCCGTGAGGCTAGATGCCTATTTAATAGGAACGAGTAAGTACAGACAACAAAGGGACACTAAGGGATATGAACACTAACGATCAAGAGTAAAAACTGGGAGTCCCCTTCTTATTATGCAGATCTCAATACAATTATTCTTATTTCAATAATTCATTGAACAAATATTTGATTTCATCCTGCATAGCTCATAATATCTTTACTTATCATAACGAGCCATCTCCTTAAGAATGGCGAAACAAATCTATGGTCTTCCCCGTTTTTGCAACACTCATTTTGATGTATGGTTGGCTTGCTTAAATCTATCCGGCGTCTCTATGAGTATGGATACCCGCGCCACGATGAGTTCTGCGCCTGATGAACCTTAAAAACTCCCCGGCTTCAATGAGCCATTTTGCTTCTTAGGTTATTCATCAGGCCGATTGGCCGTTCATGTCATCAATAATCAGTCTTCGCAAAACCAGATAGGTAACGTGTATTTCACTGTTTAATCATCAAGTTATTGAATCAGCCAGCCTCTATTAGGCCTGATACTCATTTTGCCGAGTCGTGATTGCCCAGGCTATTCGTGCCAGCTTATTAGCCAGTGCACAGGCAACCACATTCGAATGTTTCTTGCTCAGTTGTGCCTGAACCCACTCGGCAAGTCTCCCATGCTGATGCTCAAGCCGCATCATAAACGCCCGGGCGCATTGAACCAGCAATCGGCGCAAATTTTTGTTGCCGCGTTTGCTGATACCCAGCAGAGTCGGTTTTCCCCCTGTACTGTATTGTCGGGGAACAAGCCCCATCGAAGCAGCAAAATCCCGGATGCATGAAAATTGTTTTCCGTCACCAAGCTGGGATGAAAGTAGGCTGGCGGTAATGGGTCCCACCCCCGGTATTGTCATCATGCGTTGAGTCGCATCGTCCGCTTTGATGGACTGTTTTAATTCTAATTCCAACGTGGTTATTTGCTCGACAAGATAAAGGTAATGGGCATGTAATTTCATCAGCAAACGGCTCAGATAATCGGGCACGTCGTGTTCTGCCAGAACCAGAGATAACCGTTTAATGACCGCCTCGCCTTTTGGCAGACTGATACCAAACTCCAGCAAAAAAGCGTGCATTTGGTTAGTGGTCTTTACCTTATCTTTGATGAGTGATTCTCTGACACGATGCTGTGCTCTCATCGCCTGTTGCGTCTCCGTTCTCGGCTGGACAAAACGCATTGAGGGGCGTGATGCTGCTTCACATATCGCCTCTGCATCAACGAAATCATTTTTGTTACTTTTGACAAAAGGACGAACAAACTGCGGAGATATCAGCTTCGCATCATGGCCTAAATCAGCGATCCGGCGAGCCATAAAATGTGCACCCGCACAAGCTTCCATCACGACGGTAGTCGATGTACACCCAGCTAAAAATTCCATTAATTTTGGGCGGGTAAATTTTTTACGCAGCATAGTCTTGCCGAATTTGTCCTGACAATGGATATGGAAAGAATGCTTGCCGAGATCGATACCAATAAGGGTGACGTTTTGCATGATGGACTCTCCAGAAAAAATACTCTATAAAGAGTATGGTTCACAAGGTGGGGAAGACCATCTCATTAACTCCCGTAGCCTGAAAGGGAGTGCATGTCATGCGGTACATCTGCACACTTTTGGAAGCAGATATCATCGGATAAATAACCAATGTATCGATGATGAAAGTTTCCCGGTTTCTTTATGCATCGGCTTATCACACATGTAGAGCAGTAACCCTGCTACGTTCACCTTAACTTTTTTACCTTGCACGATCTTTACCAACGCTTTGATTTACGCACGATAAACATCCCGAAAACTGCGTGGCGTCACTTGCGTTAAAGCGTAGCGATTACCAAGTGACGCGGCCAAGCGTCAACGTCCAGAGCACGTCCGGTCTGGCTTTACGAACGATTTGAACTACGTTTTACTCAGTGTCACCACTTTTCATTGGCATTTTTCTGCCTTAATTCACTTATTTCGTTCATTTTTCACCCACTGCCTATAACAGGCTGATGCAGTAAAGAAAGGAGATATAAAACCACGTCACGAATAATGAGGCGTTCATCCTGATTGAGTTCAGGCGCTGAACGGGGAGTAAACCATCGCCGTGCCTGGCATGCACGTAGCGAACTCCTGCAATAACTCACCTCAATGCTGTCTCTGCTACACATTATCTGACGCGCCACGGAACGGTGAACCTAACCGACACGCAGAGAAAATGTTTCGAAATGAGTAAAATGAGTCTGAAAATCACAGGGGAAATACGGATAGCGAAGCGATCACGAACGAAAACTAACAACAAAGATTGATTAGCCGTCCGTATTATCCTCTGAGTTTGTGCGTACTTGAGAGGAGTTATAGCCGTTAAACTTAGCCGTTCTGTTATTGAGTTAGATAAAACAATCAGTTAAAGTATTCCCGCCATTAGCCAAATCTAATGGCCAAGGCGTCGCGGCCTTGATTGATCAACCCACTGGTAGGAAATTTCTACCAGTGTGCCTGTTATCGCCCTTTCAATGGTGATTCAGGCGGGGAAGGCATTGCCTTGCCGGAATGGTTGATCTCCGGTCCGCGAACCCTGTCTGAATCGCCACCATCAATATTAATTAATGGAAGGGGTAGCAGGAATGAATAGCAACAATATTCAAAACGACTGGCATCAGGCCGATATCATCGCTGCACTGCGTAAACGCGGAACAACCTTAGCAGCCCTCTCCCGTGAAGCGGGACTCAGTTCATCTACACTCGCAAATGCACTCAGCAGGCAGTGGCCTAAAGGTGAATGGATTATTGCGAACTATCTTGGCATCCATCCCTCTGAAATCTGGCCCAGCCGCTATTTTGATAAACAGGGTCAACTGATTGAGCGTAAAGTTCGCAGTAAATCACAGGAATAACCCGCTTCAATTTGTGATCGATGTCGTAAAAATGAATATTTTTTATCTTAAGCCCTGAGCGTAAAATGGCAGCCAAATTTAACCATTTTTAACCCTCACGGCTTTTTTGCTTTAAGATGATGAAAAATCGCGCAATAAGAAATATAACTAAGTAAAATCAGTTAGATAATAAAGAAAAAGCAAGCAAAAAAATCCGGGGGCATTAAAAGGGGCATAAAAGAAAGGTAAGGTTATAAATTTTATATTTTCAACAAGTTATAACGATTTTCGATTCCGAGTCCGGCACCAAGTTTACATGCGGGTTTGTCCTAGGTTGTTAAATTTCCTGACAAAAGCGCGAAAAAGAATCAATCGTTAGTTAAATGTTAAATCCTAATCAGTTCAATTTGTACTGTTTAGTTGAGAAGAACATTTGAGACAAGATTTCAGGGTGACTGTTTTTCAGTTACCCTTTTCTTGTTTAAGGTAATGATTTCAGTAATTGATTCTGATGTCAAGTGAGGTGTAAACTTCGCGGGATGCCAGTTCGGTATCAATTATCTTTTCATACCATCAATGTTGATGCAGGGCAGTTCAATCAATTCCATCCATCCTCCTAAATCCTGACTGAAACCCGCCCTGTTCTTTTTAATCCGTTTTATTCCTTCTCACCGGAACTCTCATCAGAACGATCCGTGTACAACCCCAGTTCCCGCTCCAGTGTTTTTCCCGTCACTGCCATATCGAGATCAATGTACTCCATCGTGGTCGCCACATTACGATGCCCCAGTAATCTCTTCACCAACGGCAGGTTCCGATCCGGCGCTTTCATCAGCGTCGTGGCCACGGTATGGCGAAAACGGTGAGGAGAGACGGCAAAACCACATTCTCTGGACAGCCTGCGGAAGAAAGAGCGGAGCTGTTGTTTTTCCCTGCCGATATCGTATTTGTAACGGGAAAGCCGGCTTGGGTGCGGTACATTCAGCCGGCTGAGATCAAAAATCGGATCGTCGGCTTCGGCACCGGCCGCTGTTGCCCGTTCAATTAATTGCGCCAGCCGGGGTTTGAGCGGCTGGACAATCGGCACCTCCCATTCACAGTGATTTTTACTGCCTTCAAGGCCCAGTTCAATATAATTGCTTTCCAGATTGATATCCCGCAACCGCAGGTGCAGCAACTGGTTCTGGCGTATCCCCGTAAAACGTAATGTTGCCAGTACCGTCATCCAATATCCGGTCGGGTATAATGCACAACGTCCTCCCCGTGGAACAGACCCGGTTCTTTCTTCCTCAGCAAATTTCCCCATCACCAGATTGATGCGGTTTATCTGCGAGTCACTCAGGATCTTCTTCTTTTTCTTTTCTTTTTTTACTGCCGCCTCGTTAAACGGATTCTCAGTGTGCGGCAGCAGTTTTTGCTCCATGCCGAAATTAAAGATCGCCCGCATATGCGCCACCTTATTGTTCCAGGTATGGCTCGACTGTTTTTTCTCCAGCAGAAGATGACGCCGCCACCGCAACACATCCCGGTGAGTGACCTGCATCGGTGAGACCGCTTCCCCCATAAACCGGATAAAACTCTTCGTCACTTTACGGTAACTCCACTCGGTGTCCGGCCTCAGGATATGTGAAAAAAAGTACTCGTCTAATAATTCTTCCCAACCCATTATTTCTTCTGTTCCGTGCATCATTTTTTCCTGTTATCAACAACACAATCCGGCGGCTTTTCGATATAGCAAGCCGTTAATCATTCCGTTAAAAATCAATCACAAATTGAAATTGTTTCATGATTAATATCATGACGACTCCTCCCCGGCGGGAGCAACGTTTTCTGATGACCTGCCTGTGCGTTTGCCTGCTTTTAAATCGTTATCGTTCTCATTTGCATTAATGAACAATGAAACTTCATCATCTGATTGAAATAATGACAATAACGTCCGGGTATCATCCGCCGTCGATGGAGGGGAACTTTTCATTTCATTTGTGGAAGCAGCCGATTGGGTTTCCGGCCTTGTACCGGCTTCGGAAACCAGGGCCGTTTCGGCTGCCGTTGGCAAAACCGACTGTTTCACCAGCGGGGAATGAACCTGCCCGGCGGCCTCCTGAAGCAACGCATCAATCAGGGAGACGGAGGAGGAATGTAATGAACGCATCCCAACCACTGAACCTTTGGCACCGTGCTGGAATTGAGAGA
>NZ_LFCV01000207.1 GCF_001037465.1 Xenorhabdus khoisanae | reverse complement strand
ATTCTTATGTTTTGATAATATCAATGCTATATTATTGATCGTAAATTTCCTGATTATTATATAGTTTTATAGGATATATGGTTCTTTATTAGGATGAAAATAAATTTACATCAGATAATCTTATGTAAAAATTAACTTCTCACTTATCATATAAATCTGAAGTATTGTACTTAACAGAGATTCAATGGACTGTATACAGTGTTTTTTTAAGCGCATTAATTCAAATTTATTTTGTTTATCAGTCTATAACTAATCATTATCAACAAATAAAATAATATCTAAATTAAAAAAATCTTTAAACATATAAACCATACCATTCCTATAAATTCAATAATATATTGTATTGTTTGATATTAAAGATTTTTTGTCTCTATTGATGTTACGGGTTACCGAATCAAAATTACGTATCAGATATGGTGCTCATTCGCTTGGTCGTAAAATACAATCAATTCAAGGAGGGGAATGTGGCAGAGTGAGATTCATGTTGTACCGGGAAACGATGACAGCCCGGAAACTGTTACAGTTTTTTCAGCGCTTGATAAAAGAAGCAGGGGGGCAAAGTCTATCTAATTCTGGATAACTTGCAGGTTCACCATACAAAGACAGTAAGACATTGATTAAAAAGCATAAGAGCCGGATTTTGATGTTTTATTTACCGCCATATTCACCGGAATTGAATCCAGATGAATATCTTAATGGCAATCTGGAAAGTGCCTTTCATCGTTAATCACTGGCAAGCAGTCAGCAGGAATTAGAAGGAAAGGTAAAAAGCCATCTCAGGAAGCTACAGAAATGAGAGAAGCGTGTTACGCGTTTTTTCACCATTCCAAGATTCTTTATGATGCAGCGTGATAAAAGTATAGATATTTACACGCCGAATTAATAAATATAGAAAACACTACTGACAAAAACTGTCACACCAGATTGCTACTCTGTGAACTCTACAACATGTTTTGAGTCATCTATCTAACTATTGGAGTTTTTCATGTTAACCCTGACTTTTTCTACATCGATAAATGCAAAACCATCTCAAATTTGGGCTCATTATGTTGATTTTGATTTGCGGAAAAAATGGGAGATTGATCTCGAATATCTTAAATTCGAAGGTGAAGTGAAAACTGGGCAATATGGCAGAATGGTATTAGGTGGTATGCCTGAGATACGCTTCTATCTTGCAAAGGTAGAAGTAAATAAAGAGTTCACCGATCAGGTTAAACTGCCACAGGTGGGAATATTAACTTTCTGTCACCAAATTTTGACCGATGAAAATAGCATGGCAAAGCGCATTCAGGTAACTGTTACTTTTGAGCCTGAAATAAATATGCTAAATGCCCAAGCTGAAAACTTCTTCAAACAAGTGACGCAAGATCTGGTTGAAACGGTATCAAGGCTTAAGGCGATTGTTGAACAAAATGAAGTTGAAGCAAATAAAATGGTAGACTCCATCCTTGTTAACCCTAATCTTCAACTGATTTATGTTTCTGATATCGAGCGTTCTACGGTTTTTTATAAAACTATTTTTAATGCTGAACCGCTCTTTTCCAGCCCGCGTTATGTGGCATTTTCTGCGGGTAAAGAGACAATCTTTGCGATTTGGAGCGGAGGTGCAAAGCCTGATAGCGCTATTCCGAGATTTTCTGAGATTGGTATTATGTTGTCATCCAACGAAGAAGTTGATCGACTTTTTGAAAAATGGCAAAAGAAACCACACATTGAGATTAAACAGAAACCTTATAATGATGTGTTTGGACGCACTTTCCTCGTGAAAGATCCTGATGGTCATACTATTCGCGTGTGTCCTTTGGATTAAGAGCCTATCCCATTAGGCTTTAAGGTAAATGAAGGAGATATTGTTTTATGTTAGGTTTTAATCATCAAAATGGCAGTTACTTAGAAATTGATGGCGCTCATATTTATTACGAGCGGCAAGGCAATCCAAATGGATATCCACTGATTTTTTTGCATGGTGGCTTAAGTGACATTGAGACATTTAACCGAATTGTGGATGAACTTGGAAATACTTACCAACTTATTGGTATAGATAGCAGGGGGCAGGGTAAATCGACGTTAGGGCAAGGAAATTTATCGTATAAGCAGCTTCAACAAGATGTAGAAGCAGTTGTCAGATATTTAACGTTAGGAAAATGCAGCATTATTGGTCACAGTGACGGAGGTATTGTGGCGTTGCGTCTGGCTGCGGCGGGAAGTATTCCAATTGATAAAATAGTAATAATAGGCGCTCATTGGACATTAAAAGAAGATGATCCGACGAGAGAGATATTTACACTGGTGACGGCAGATAGTTGGCGAGCAATGTTACCTGATACCTATGAAAGTTACTATAGGCTGAACCCAAAAGCAGATTTCAACAAATTGTTCAGTAGTATTGTTCCTATGTGGATTGATGATGGTGAAAGCGGTTACCCCAATGAATCTATCAGCAAAATAACGTGTAAATTGCTGGTGGTTCGGGGAGATAATGATAGCTTGGTTTCTCGCAGCAATTCGGTGGAATTAGCCGATAAAGTCACTCATTCCTGTTTCTTGAATATTCCTTTTACGGGACATTCGCCCCATGAAGAAAAACCAGAGTTGTTGATACCATTTTTGAAAGCGTTTTTATCAAATTAGATCCTGGCTGCTAAATTAATCATGCCTGAGGTATACACGATTGCATTTTTTGCTAAAAGCGTAATTGTGTCTCAGGCCTGTGTTTTTTCAGACTATTATTCTGTCCGATTAAAATTTTTAAACTTTCTAACTATTGTCGATAGCATTCTTTTACGGATAAATCGTAATTTTTAAGGTGGACTTATAAGGTAATGATAACAGGATAATTTATTTTCTTCATATTATATTAAACCTGATTTTTATAACCATTATTGGTGAATAAGTGTGAATAGTGGTCTATTTTATTCAGATTATTAATCATTTTATCAGCAATATGATAAAGAGAGGTGATATGTCGATTCTGACCATTTTGAAAGATACTCCACTCTGGGTTTGGCTTTTATTTGCTTTTTTAATTAAACGAGGTGTCAATGCGTTATATGACAGGAAAATAAGAATTGAACGTTTGTTCTTTTTACCAATATTGTTTTTTATATGGGGTGGTTACAATGTATTGAATGAGACAGTATTTACAAATGTTGCATTATTAATGTTTATATTGGGGATATTGGCGGGGGCTGTTGTAGGATGGATGTTATGGAGAAACCAACCTAGATTAAGAAAAGAAAGTGGCAGTGGATTAATTATTCGATCAGGAACGCCTTTGACTCTGATCCTCATGCTTGCGGTTTTTATAGTAAAATTCATTATTTCTGCCATGTCAGGTGTTAATCCTGCCTTGTTACATTCTTTCAATTTTAATCTGATGTTTGGTTTTGTGAGCGGTTTGTCTGATGGCGTTTTTTGGGGCGGGACACTGAATTTATTCATCCATTATTACAGAAACAACCCTAAAAATAGGCAGTGAGATAATTTTATGTTCCTTGCATTCACATAATAAGTTGCTGGAGTGTGTCTTTGTTTAGGGGAATATAAATTGATAGGGATGTAAACGCAAAAAGCCCGAACATAAGTTCGGGCTTTCACATATAAAATGGCGGTGAGGGAGGGATTCGAACCCTCGATACGTTTTCACGTATACACACTTTCCAGGCGT
>NZ_LFCV01000206.1 GCF_001037465.1 Xenorhabdus khoisanae | reverse complement strand
ACCGGAGGACAGGGTCGATTTGGCATTCTTACGGGCCACTTCGTTATAGGCGGTGCGAAAACGGCGCACCATCACCGGCCGCCCGCTGCCGTCATTGCGCAGCACCACCTCCCCCGTGGCCTCATTCACTAACGGATGCACAAAACCAAACAGGTTAATCAGAATAAAGATATGCCAGTCCATCAACTCAATGGGCTTGCCCGCCAGTGCGCCCTTGACGTGGGGCACAAATTTGTAAAAGTTCAGGATATGCTGGGCACGGGGTTCACTGAAATAAATTCCACGCGCTTCCCCCGTTTTCAGGTCATTCAGGAACCGCTGACAGGCCAGTTTCACCAACTCACCGGATACAACCTCACCCGCCACGACCCGCTCAGCATAGCGGATGCCTTCTGATACTTTCGCCATGTTAATCTCTCATTTGTAAAAACTCAGCCAGCGGGTCAGCCTTATCTTCCCCGGCCATGTTGACCTTAGACCGGCTGGAGGGTGACATACCAAACGCACTGAGCATGGTGTGGATCCGTTTCCACGCATCGGCTTTCATGCCCGCCGCCGGATGCGCCTTAATTAATCCCTGATCGGTCCGGTAGGTGTAACCTTCACTCTCCAGTGTTTCACAGTGCGTGCGGTATTCGACGTAGGCTTCAACCAGCAACTCAAGGGCTTTGGCGTCAAGGTTAGTCAGCACGCCGACTTTATGCAGTTCCCCGGCGATCCGTTCATGCCAGTACCGGCCCATTTTCCCAAAATGCTTGGGGACATGGGGAACCCCTTTTTCCGGCATCGGTTCATGGGCATTAATCGGGCGCTTTGATGGGTTACCCCTCACCAGACGCAGGTGAGTCGGGGTTGGCGGTCGTCCTGCCATGTGGTTTCTCCTGTAAAATGGTGCAGTTGGGGCACCCCAAAAAAAGGTTGGCATTTCGCGGCGATCT
>NZ_LFCV01000205.1 GCF_001037465.1 Xenorhabdus khoisanae | reverse complement strand
TGTTGGAGAATAATTTTATCTTAAATCAATATTTTCGTTTTATCGGTAAATAGTGCCTCTATGGTTACTTTTCTGCTGCTACGATGAGCATCATCGCTATACCATCAGTTACATTTGTAGCCATTAAAAATGTGCAGGTAACGTTGTTTCAGATACACCTTAGAACAAGAGCTCTAGCCTTCACATGAGCCATCACATCGTATTTTGGAATCACTTCCTCAGAATCACCTGATTTGTTTGCTATCCCAACCAAAACTGAAAAAACATACTTAATGTGATTATAAATAAAGTAATAATAACTTAAGTTAATTCAATTTCATCTCCATTCAATAATGACAATAAATAATCAGTACAATAACTGTCATATTTTTTTGTAAGAGGTAATTTTCATATAAGGATTTTCTGCGTTATCGATACGAGAAACAAAATTATCCATAGGAAGCGTCAGGGGGATGAAGAGCATCTCCCCTGTTCGCGTTTTATCCATATAATGTTATGAAATTAGCAATAAAAAATAATTCTAAGCAGGCAACTCAGCAGCTATTTTCCAATTTACTGAAGTGACACTTTTTTCCAGACTAACCCGACAAACAATCGCCTCAATTTCTTTTTGCTCTGCTGGTGTAGCTAATATTTCCGCACAAACTTCAAGTCGGCCAGACTGAATAGCATCTGCACTACTCAACGACTGTAATCTAACACCTAACCCATTCAGAGCCTGCAAGATCAAAGTCCTTACCAAAATTTCATCACCTATAGCGCAAATAATATGGATTTTATAACGTTGTTCTAAATCCAGGGCTTGCTGAGGAGGCTGGGTATTAATTCGCTGTGCAGCTTCCCTCAATAGAATGTTCGCACAAAGAATAATGGCTGTTGCTATGCTGGCTGACCAATATTGACCCAGCCCACACAACACTCCGATTCCTGCCGAACACCATAATGTTGCTGCTGTATTTAAGCCACGAATATTCATTCCTTCACGCATAATGACACCAGCACCAAGAAAACCAATTCCAGATACAATTTGTGCAGCAATACGCCCAGGGCTATCCGCAGAAGCCGTCATTGAACAAATAATAAAAACCGCTGCGCCAGTTGATACCAAAGCATTAGTTCTCAACCCAGCCATACGTTGGCGCCACTGACGTTCAGCCCCAATCAAAGCGCCAAGGCACAATGCGGATAGTAAATGAATGGCAATAGATGTTAACAACATAGTATTCTCCATAACATCAAATGGATAAATAACCCCTTAAACATTCAAATTAAAAATTGAACAATTAATAACTTAAGATCTATTGGGTATAGAGAATCATGTACATTACAGCCTGTTCTGGTTCGGTTAACCTTAAAACCATCTGTTATTCAACGAACACACAATAGAGGGCCTGAAGAGATAATTCTTCATCGTACATGAAATAAATTCGAGTTGATTATTTGTATGTTCCCGGAGGGAATAAGGAACGAGTATATGACCACATCATGTATACCCCGATATACCTTCAGCCAATACTTTGTTAAGAATCCAATTCAGTAGATCCACAGTATCAAATGATCTTTATTCGGGTGGGTACAGCTCATGAAGTTAAAGTAGTACCGCCCACCATTACAGGTAAGCAGCAAATCGAGGTGAAATGAACAGCTTACCGGATTATTTTCTATTTAATCTGAAACCTTGACTGTCCAATTGATCGCTCTCCAAGAGAATTTGAGGGTGAGTATAAACAGACTTAATTAATAAGTAAAGACTCTGTTCGAGAGACTGTTTTGCAAAAACTATTTACAAAAAACCTATGCGTTTCCTGCCTCATTAAAAAGCAATAGTGTTATAAATCCTTTGTCATCTAATTGTAACTGATTTTATCTGATGATAAATAATCCATTATTTTCATTCCGTTATTTTTACCATGCAAATAAATCAGTCTGGAAATTTATAGCCTAGAAACTTACGGAAATAGATTTATAAAACAGAAAAACAAAAAGCCCGCCACGGCGTTCTGGCCTGGCGAGCTTAAATAAGGCATAAAGGCGGAAATTAGATAGCAGAGACGTTTGCTGCTGCTGGGCCTTTGGCACCATTTTCAATGGTGAATTCTACATTCTGGCCTTCTGCCAGAGTTTTGAAGCCGTTACCTTGAATGGCAGAGAAGTGTACGAATACGTCTTTGCTACCATCAGCTGGAGTGATGAAACCAAAGCCTTTAGACTCGTTGAACCACTTCACTTGACCTTTCATTTTGTCAGACATTTGTCTTTCCTATATATCAAAAAAAACTCGCCACCTCGGGCATGTGTTGGCCAGTATCAGCTATTACTTATGGAGGCACTAAGAAGGAAACGGTCAACAAAGGCTACCGAAGATAGCACTTACACATAACTCATTAACTCAAGATGTCGTACATAAAGTAGGTCTGTTAATCAGGCCAAGCGCATTAACGCATGACCGCACACGAATAGCAACCTTTTTATGTATTATCGATTTAAAAAATTCACATACGCTCAATATTAGAACAGAATAACATAATAAAGAGGTGTATTTATAATTTTATTTGATTAATTCAACTTTTGTCTCAGCAGAAATACTGATTATTGCTCGCCAACAATAACAATTTTCCAAATAAATTAAATCAATTGCTATACAGATGTGTGTTGCAGACATGCTAACCTTAAAAAAATGGTAAAACTTTCAATTCGATCGCGCTTTTTACAACACTTTTCTACATATAAGTGGGTTAGCATTATGAAAATCATCAAACAGATATTGATTCAAGATCTTGAGCGGATCAATCTTAAAGAGCATCGTGACGGTAAAGTGCACTTCAACAGCATTTTTATTCACCATCATCCCTATCTATGTCTGGCGATGGTTGTCGCTTATGCTTTTCTTGTTACGCTCATGTGGTATGCGCCCTATTTTGGCGCTTGGTCTATTTCTGCATTTACTGTGGCTTTTATTGCTATGGCCGCTGTTCTGCTATTTGATATTAAGCCAGTTTATCATTTTGAAGATATTGACGTACTCGATTTACGTGTCTGTTATAACGGAGAGTGGTTCGTCAACGAACAAGTCTCCAAAAATGCCATTAATAGAATACTCAATCATCCCCGAGTACCTAATGAAATCAAAGATGACATCAAACACATTATAAAGAAAAAGCACGGAATTTGTTTTTATGATGTATTTATGCTCGCCTGTTCAGAGCAATCACCTTATGCCCAACCTCTTAACATGGCTAACAAAAGTGCATAAATTCAACAAAATAGCACTTTTATGACACAACACGCTCACATGATGAGCAGACGGTAAGAAAAAAGAATTTTTGCGTTGACACTATTCCAGTTCATCGCTAATATTCGCCCCGTTCTCAGGAACGAAGCAATTCCTCCATAGTTCAGTCGGTAGAACGGCGGACTGTTAATCCGTATGTCGCTGGTTCGAGTCCAGCTGGAGGAGCCAAATTCAAAACACTCCGCTCTGTTAATGTTGCGAGGTGTTATGCTTAAACTAAACAATCTAGTTTAAACCGTTTAAAACGGCCTCCCTTTTGGGAGGCCGTTTTTGCATTGAGCATGCTGTGCAATCTCCGTTATCAGACATTCCCCTTCCTTATCAAACGCCTGTTTTTGAAGCACCGGTTTCCGTACTCATTTGCTTGGTGAATATGAAAAGTTAATCATGAAAGCAATAATTACAAAAAGAATACAACTTCCCTTTGATAAACAACATGTAATTACCAACCATAAAATCAATAAAACCCTGACAAATGCGCTATATTTTCATCAAAAAATAACAAAAAAACACCATTAAGATCATACATTAACCACTTGAACTTATTTTTATTCTTTTCACTTTACAACCCCAAAGCATTCCTTGTATTATCCGCTCCGTTCTCAGGAACAACCAAATTCCTCCATAGTTCAGTCGGTAGAACGGCGGACTGTTAATCCGTATGTCGCTGGTTCAAGTCCAGCTGGAGGAGCCAAATTCTGAAAAGCCCGGTTAGTTCTGCTAACCGGGCTTTTTGCTATCTATTTTCTAATGGTTTCTACTGGCTATTTGCTTGCTTCCTGCTAATTATTTGTTTCCCCACTGATTGTTCGTTTATCAATCAGTTGCTTCCCCGTTAGTTATTTTTTTCCTCTTTATTACAATATTTATCTGACTTATCTTTTAACTTACGGCTTTACTTTGTTAACCCGCCTGTCCTGCCAGCTTTACTATACCTAATAGATTTCAAGTGCAGCGCGACGGCAAGGGAATGAATCCCCAGGAGCATATAGCAGAATCAACATAACCTGACACATTCGATGTGCTCGGTGAACAACTCATCAACTGAA
>NZ_LFCV01000204.1 GCF_001037465.1 Xenorhabdus khoisanae | reverse complement strand
CTTGCTTATTAAAATTAAAAGAATTGAAAATCAGAAGATAATGTTATAAATCGAACAACCTGAGTTTAATATAACGAAAACTCAGGTTGTTGATTTACTAAGTCAATAGATTATTTATGCACTGCTGCCTTGACTTCATCCGATGCCTGCCAAATACGATATTTAACTGTCATCGATTTTGGTGTATATACCACGATAGGTAATTTGCTGTTATAACGTATAAACGCATCTTTACCTAAATTAATCTGAACAAAACGTACTGTTTTTTCCTTATTTGGACAGGCCATTTTTGTTGAAGCGGGACCAGAGACTTTATTTAGCTCATAGTAATCAT
Organism: Xenorhabdus khoisanae; assembly: GCF_001037465.1. Classification (GTDB taxonomy): domain Bacteria; phylum Pseudomonadota; class Gammaproteobacteria; order Enterobacterales; family Enterobacteriaceae; genus Xenorhabdus; species Xenorhabdus khoisanae. The sequence goes on along the minus strand of NZ_LFCV01000204.1, from coordinate 5,142 downwards.
ATCCCCATCCTTCCAATACTTTCGTCTCCAACTTGCCACCAAACCAATGATGGTTGCAATCCACTTTCATGTCCTTGCCAATCATCAACTCAACCATGTAGTTGTTTTCATGCTCTTTCTGAGGAAGTTCAATCACACTGCGTACCATTCCCTCAGAAGCAGCAGGATAAGGTGCTACATCTTCCAGTTTTTTGTCAGCAAAAACAGAAGTCGATACCATCAAAGCAGCTAAAGGAAATAGATATTTTTTCATATATCACCTCTGAATATATTTAAAAAGGAGATTGAATCATAACAACAAAAATACTGATGTGAATTATGTTTTTTTGGCAATGCACTGATTTTTAGGCTTATTCCATAAACTTGAAGTATATGCAATAAAAGTTAATATTAATTTTCATTAACAATGAGTTAGACTTATAAAGAGTACCAGATCTTTTTATGTGATATCTCTCAAATCTGAGATTACAATGGGCTGCTACACTCATATAGTGTGGTCGTAAATTTCGTATAGGAGGTCTCATGTTTCCAGAATATCGTGATTTAGTATCCAACCTGAAAGAATCTCATCCCCGCTTCCAATCCCTGTTTGAAAAACATAACCGACTTGACCACGAGATAACCCAGCTTGAAGGCCCAAATGGAACTGGCTACAGCGATAAAGTTATACGTCTGAAAAAAGAAAAATTACACATCAAAGATGAGATGCAAAGGATTTTGCAGGCAGAATATCAGAAATAGCCCTGCCAATAATTTTAACGCCTGCTTTGTTTATAAGTAGGCGTCATATGGAGTTCTCGATTAGAGAACCTTGCCAATTCCACATCCGTAAAAAAGCCACCATAATGGTGGCAAAAACCGGAGCAATGATTTTTTCGTTATTTATTGTGCGGCAGCCGCTTTCTGGCGAGGTTGTCTCTTAGCTTTTGCCTTTGGATGCGGCGTTACATTCTGGACTTCACCCGGCTTAGAAATGAAACGGACAAAGGTTTCATGGCTGACGAACGTTGCTCCACAATTGATGTTCTGACATTGGTTATAGCGCTCCTTTGTTTGGCTTGAATGCTCGAAGCTGCTACGAGTATGCGCTGACTGATCACACAGAGGACACTTAATCATATTGTTCACCTTTCTTGAAATAACATCTTCTCGTCTGGTGAACAATATACCAAAGATCTCATATTGAGATCAAGTGTTTATTTAGGTGTTCTCAGTTTTGGTTTCAGTATCCTCAGCTTTGATTTCGATATCATCAAGTTTAATCTCGAGATCTAATGATGTTGTAAAACCACTGTCATTGAGATTATGGGTCACTTTCACTATCGTCCAGCTAGTTCCGTTTATCTCCGGCTTAAATCCATCAATTTGTACAGGTGTTTCAGGATAAATGTCAGCGCGCCCTTTCGCCAAAGTGATAGAAAACTGAGCTGCACCTCTCTGTAGTTTTTTCCAAACTGCTTCAGCAGCACGTTCTGCTTCTTCTTTGCTGTTATATACACGGGAGAGTTTCAGTACATTCTCTTCTGTTCCTTGCAAATATTTTTGGGCTTCTTGTTTGGTCGTCTTGGTTTCAGTCGTTGCTTCATGAGACTCAAGCGCTGATTCTTGCTTTTCCTCATAATAAGACTGACTTTTATCTCTTCGGGTCTTATCACCACCCAACTTTTTTGCTTTTTTGTGGCTGGGCTTGTCATAAGGAGATGTTTTACCCCCCTTCTTTTTAGAGTCTTTTTTCGATAAATCGACAACACCTGGCTTTTTGTTTTTCTCTTTCACCATTTTGTGGTCTTTTTTATCTTGCCTTTTGAAAAAACTAAAATTAGAAGGAGCACTACTCGTTTTAAGCACGGTTTTATCTGACACCTGAGTTTTACTGCTATCGTAGTGAACAGAAACATCAACCTTTGTGTTCTTTGACTCCTGCCGTTTATAGGTTACCGTTTGTTTAGATGCCCTTTGTGTATCCCACCATTGAGCGACCACACCTGTATAAGCTTCACGATCAGCCAGAGAAAACCGATGGCTATCCCCTGATTGACGAGTAATCAAAACAGGAGGAATTGCCATACCACTCGCACTCTTATTCTGTCCTTGAAGAATAAACAGCAATTCACCATTTTTGACTGAAGCAATCGCCCCTTCCTGCTGTGCTATGCGTGTCAGAAAGCTCACATCAGATTCATTAGTTTGATCGATATGCATAGAGAGACCTTTCAATTCATCGCTGATTTGAAATTGCAGGTAGTTTCTCGTGGCTATCGTACTCACAATACTCTCTAACGTGTGTTTATGATAAGACGCTTCGCGCTTGACATTCAGATCACCACGAAAATCAGCGCTGCGGGCACGAACTGTCAGCCGATCCGGAGCACCAGAATGTTCAATTTCATCAACAACAAATTTTCCCTTTGGGGTTAAGGGGTGGCCATGCCACCCCAATTCCAGTATCAGGATATCGCCCCGGGAAGGAAATATAAGTTTCCCATCCGCATCATCCAACTCAATATCCAGCTGATCTGACTCCAAGCCGCGGTTATCCGTCAGCGTTAGGGACATTAAACGTGATTGAATTTTGCCAGTTATATCCTTGTTATTGGTTTCCAATCGAAAAGCCGGTGCACCATCTTTGCCAGTAATCAAATCAAATTGGGGAACCCAATCTGTGCTTGGTATCCACTGTTGAAAATCTATCATGAGAATGCTCCCTTAACTTTATCAATGGCTTGATCCTTAAGTTTATAAAGCTCATCCAATGATTTAGGCAGTTGGTCCCGTATTTCAGATAGCTGCTCTTGCAAATCTCCCAACATTTCAAGCAAATTGTTATCAACCCGCCGTAAGGTCAGTGTAAAACTGATTTTTCTGGCCGCACCACCCGACATAAATTCCGTTTTTGTCTCATCAATGCTTTCGATAACGAACATGCCATAAATCGCACCACTACCATCAATGAAAGACCATGCTTTGCCACTGTCTGCCATTAATTTCAATGCGGTCAGAGAAAGAGAACCACCTGTCAGCTCAGGATAAAGTTCCCCTGATAGAGTGACCGTGTCATTATCAGGACCGATAAACTGCCAGGCAGGCCGTGCTCCCACACGGCTATTGAAGGCATGTCTCCAGCTTTGTTTATGTTGAAAACTCTGGTATGGCGTTGTTTTCAACATAAAAACGAATAAACCAAGTGCAGCCATCATGAGAATAATTCCTCCCTATCAGAATATGAGCTACGCATACGGGCTTGCTGCATACGTTCCCGTTGTTCCAGTTCCTGTCTGACCATGCGGGCAATATCCTGAGCGGATTGTCCCTGTGAACCATAGACATAAATGTTATATTGCGGGGCGCCACTAAATTGTTGTGGCTGACTCCGCTCCCTTTTCGCCTGAACTTCCTCATAAGAATGAGTAGGTAAACTTTGCGGATGCAGCGGTGCATCCTGTGCCGCTACGGGCAAAGACATTGAAGCGACAGCAACCCCCAAGGCAGCATAATTCGCCGTATTTTTACGACTGATGACATTTGCCGAACCACTAATAATTTCAGGACCGCGCTCACCTACGATGCCAATTTCTCCCGCTGAAATGGAGCCGCCTTTATCGTATTGACCAATCTGTTTCGCTTTTTCATTAGTTTCGTTATTGGTTATTTCCTTTGAGGTTTTTACAACAACTTCCTTTTTATCATCACCTGACCACCACGATTTAAATATGTCAGTAATAGAGGAAATCTTACCTTTCAGGGCCTCCCATTTTTCTTGAATACCCGTTAACAAGCTATCGATCATTTCCGAACCCGCAGCTTTTAATTTTTCCGGAATGGCTTGAACATCAGCAACAATTTCATTCCATCTATCTGAAATTGATTTTTTAACGTTCTCCCAGATTTCTAATGTATTCTGCTTAACGGATTCCCAAACTCCACTTATTGTAGCTTTAACCGATTCCCAAGCATCTGAAGCACTTTGTTTAATGGTATCCCAGTTTTGGTAGATAATGCCTATTAACCCACCATTCATGAAATAACTCTTAATACCTTCCCATGCGGTATTCACAAGGTTTTTAATTCCTTCCCAAGCACCGCTGAAGATATTTTTAACGCTTTCCCATAAAGCTGTAAATTTTGGTCCTAATGTTTCCCAATTCTGCCAAATATAAATAGCAGCCATTGCAATAATGCCAATAACAGCAAGAATTGGGTTTGCCATCATAGCCCGGCCAATAAACATCATTGCCTTGCCTAATACATTGAAAGCACTACTTAAAAAAGATAATCCTTTTACACCAACACTTGCCAGAATATTTATACCACTACCTAAAACTCCAAAAACTTTTTGACCAATATTCCCTAATATCCCCAAGCCTTTTCTTTGGTTTCCAAAAGTATCTTTACCTCCTTTGTTAGATAATAAATCAGCATCATTATTAAGTGAGCCAAAAACCTTGTTTCCGGTTTTGCCAAAAAAATCCATGGCTGCTCTTAGCGCTTCCAACGCTTCGGTGCCGAATTGTGCAAATGCCTTCAAGCCATCTCTCAAATTCTCCATAGCCTGAATCCCCACCTGCGCAAATCTATTCAGATTGGCTCTTAACTCCTCCAGCCCCTGAACCCCGATCTGAGTAAATATATCCAGACTGGATTTCAACTTATCCAGTGCCTGAACACCCAAATCAGCAAAGAAGGCGAGGCTGGCTTTTAATTCTTCAAACGCTTTCAGCCCCAACTGGGTAAAGACATCCAGCGGTGCCAGCAATCTGTCCAGCGCCTGCACGCCCAGCTGTACAAATGAATCCAGCGTGGCTTTCAGCTTGTCCAGTGCCTGAACGCCCAAATCAGCAAAGAAGGCGAGGCTGGTTTTTAATTCTTCAAACGCTTTCAGCCCCAACTGGGTAAAGACATCCAGCGGTGCCAGCAATCTGTCCAGCGCCTGCACGCCCAGCTGTACAAATGAATCCAGCGTGGCTTTCAGCTTGTCCAGTGCCTGAACGCCCAAATCAGCAAAGAAGGCGAGGCTGGTTTTTAATTCTTCAAACGCTTTCAGCCCCAACTGGGTAAAGACATCCAGCGGTGCCAGCAATCTGTCCAGCGCCTGCACGCCCAGCTGTACAAATGCATCCAGCGTGGCTGTTACTTTCACAAAAG
>NZ_LFCV01000203.1 GCF_001037465.1 Xenorhabdus khoisanae | reverse complement strand
CTGGATTCGAACCAGGGCATGCCAGGATCAAAACCTGGTGCCTTACCGCTTGGCGATACCCCACCTGAAAAAACACACTAAAACTTAAAATCGTCATTAAACACATTTTAAGTACAAACCGATAAAGAAAATGGTGCGGGAGGCGAGACTTGAACTCGCACACCTTGCGGCGCCAGAACCTAAATCTGGTGCGTCTACCAATTTCGCCACTCCCGCAAAGATGGTGGCTACGACGGGAATCGAACCTGTGACCCCAGCATTATGAGTGCTGTGCTCTAACCAGCTGAGCTACGTAGCCATCTTTCGCTTTGCCTTCATCGGCGGTGCGGGGCGAATTATGCGTATATCAGAGAGATGCGTCAACTGCTTTTTTAAAGAAATATGCACAAAAGCGTTCATTTGTCTGTCTTATAATCATTTTGCTGACTTTACCGACAAGAATGGCTGATGTTATCCCCCAAGAAGATGTTGTAACAGTACACCATTAAGCATAGCGCGTTTTGTTAGCGCAAATGCGCCAATAGCAGAGCAGTGATTTAGCTCGGAAACGACAACAGGAAGATCTTCACGAAACGCTTGTAATACTTGCGTATTGATACAACTCTGTATAGCCGGAAGCAAAATCTGCTCTGCTTCGGTTATTTCTCCTGCAATAACGACTTTCTGGGGATTAAATAAGTTAATCGCTATAGAAATAGCTTTACCAAGGTAGTGTCCTACTTGCCTGATGACTTCTGTAGCTAACAGGTCACCTGCATTGGCCGCGAGGCAAATGGCGTGAATGTTGCAGTTATTCAGGGTGAGCTGGCTTGGAAAGCCTTGACGCAACTGATGCTGTACTCTGGCTTCTATTGCTGAGTTAGAAGCGATAGTTTCCAGACAACCAAAATTACCGCAATGACAGCGTTCACCCAACGGCTCGATTTGAATATGCCCTATCTCGCCCATATTGCCACGTTTGTTGAGCAGGATATTGTTGTTGACGATAACACCAGCACCCGTCCCACGGTGGATGCGTACTAGAATGGAATCCTCACAGTCACGAGTTGCCCCAAAGTAATTTTCAGCTAATGCAAGGCTGCGAATATCATGCCCAATAAAACAGAAAGTATTGAAATGATCCTTTAGATTTTTCACCAGAGGCCAGTTATCTACCTTAATATGCGGCATATAACGGATAACCCCTTCATCCGGGTCAACCAAGCCAGGAAGGATCACTGAAATTGCAATTAATTCACGCAGCCTGCGCTGATTTTTGTCGATGAAATTCTCGATGGCAGAAATAATCCGTTTCTCAACTTCCTGCTGAGTATTCTCCGGTACAGGATAGCGCTCTTCTACTAGCGTTTTACCACTCATGTCAAACAGCGCCAAAGTTGCATCATGGCGCCCAAGCCGAATTCCAATCGTATGGAAATGGCGGCTTTCGGTGATAATAGAAATCGCGCGTCTTCCTCCAGTGGAGGCCTGATGTTCGACTTCTTTTATCAAGCCGCGTTCCAATAGCTGACGAGTAATTTTTGTTACGCTGGCGGGGGCAAGCTGGCTTTCTTCTGCAATTTGAATGCGTGATATTGGCCCATGCTGATCAATTAGCCGATAGACCACAGCCCCATTTAGCTGCTTGACTAGATCAATATTACCGATTTGCTTTTGTGCGTTTTCATTACTCATCAATCTTGATACTCACGATAGTTTGACTTCATTTCCGTTAACAATGGTTTTGCAGATGTTGAAACCGTGAGTAAATGCAGTCAGATTCGCTACCTTGCCGGGTTCAATCGTGCCGAGGTATTTATCAACACCGATTGCCCGAGCTGGGTAAAGCGTTACCATCCGCAACGTTTCATCCAAAGCAATACCAACCTGTTCAACACTATTTTTGACACAATCAATCATTGTGACTGATGAGCCGCTCAGAGTTCCATTTTCATCAACACATAAACCATTTCGATAATATATTGTTTTATTTGCAAAGGTAAATTGTTCCATTGCATCAGGAGCAAGCCCGGCAGGAAGAATGGCATCTGTGACTAAAATAAGTTTTTCATTTTTCAATCGCTTGGAATTGCGGATATTTGGCCATGATACATGCATCCCATCACAGATAATGCCGGCATAGACTTCCGATGAATCATAAATGGCGCTGATTAACCCCGGCTGGCGACCAGAAATGGCGGGCATAGCATTATATAAGTGAGTAGAGAAAGTAATACCATTTTGGAAACCATGACGCGCTTCTTCATAAGTCGCATTGGAATGACCAGCAGAAACAACAATACCTGCTTCGGCTAACTGCCGAATATATTTGCTCTCCACCATTTCGGGGGCGAGGGTAATCTTCGTGATGACATCCGCGTTATGGCATAGGTAATTGACCATTTCCGGTGTTGGCTTACGGATATAGGCGGCATTGTGAGTTCCTTTTTTGATTGGGTTCAGATAAGGCCCTTCCAGATGTAGCCCCAATGCCTGATTGGGATTTTTTTTCAGATAGGAGCGCATCACTTCAATGGCTTTTATCATCAACTCATCGGGGCTGGTGATGAGGGTAGGGAGGAAACTGGTACAACCGTAGAGCTGATTGGTTTTCTGCATGGTATGCAGAGTACCTTCTGAAATATTGTCCAATTGCTCATTAAATTGAACGCCACCACAACCATTCACTTGTAGGTCAATAAATCCGGGAGTGAGGTTCGCGCCGTGTAAATCGTGTTTCTCAATCTCTTCTGGCAACTCATTTACCGGACAAACCTGTTTAATCAAACCGTCCGCAATGATAACCGCGTGGTTATCGAGCCTGTCATATCCGGTATAAATGATGCCGTTGATTAATGCGTACATATTGGTTTCCTACACTTTGACTAAATAAGTTTAGCTGGCAAATTCATTGATAATGTCGGTTTCCAGTTGGCGAAAATACTTCACTGTTTTCACTTTCAGTTCCATCGTTGCAGGTTCATCACAAACGATAAGAGATTTTGGATGCATCTGGAGGCAACTGATTGTCCACATATGATTGATATTCCCTTCTATGGCAGCTTGCAGAGCTTGGGCTTTATTCATCCCGGTTGCCAGGATCATGATTTCCTCGGCATCCATTAACGTGCCAACACCAACGGTTAATGCATATTTGGGGACTTGCTCCACATCATTGTTGAAAAAACGAGAATTGGCTGTCCGGGTTTCAATGGTCAGTGTTTTGATGCGTGTGCGTGAAGAAAGAGAAGATGCAGGTTCATTAAAAGCGATGTGCCCATCATTACCGACTCCTCCCATGAATAAATGGATTTTTCCATAAGATTTGATCTTATTTTCGTAACGCTGGCATTCAGCATCAATATCCGGTGCATTTCCGTTTAACAAATTGATATTTTCAGTTGGAATATCAATGTGATTGAAGAAGTTTTGGTGCATAAAAGAGTGATAGCTTTGAGGATGGTTTTCAGGCAGACCGATGTATTCATCCATATTAAATGTCACAACGTGTTTAAAACTCACCTTTCCGGCTTGATACAGGGATATCAGCTCATTGTAGGTTGTTAGTGGTGTGCTGCCTGTAGGAAGCCCAAGTACGAAAGGACGTTCAGCAGTTGGATTAAACTCATTGATTTTACTAACAATATAGTGAGCAGACCATCGACCAACGTCACTTGCTGTTGTTAGGGGGATCAGCCTCATGAATACCTCTTAAAAGTCATTTGTTAATTTAATTATGTAAGTCTATGCACGTCTATGTGATATCAGAGATATCAATGTGATGCGTGATAGCGGTAGGGTAAAATTGCACATCATACCTGTTCTGTATGGGACTTTGTTCCATTTAAAACAGAAAGATATTTTCAATTTTAAAATAAGATCGTCGTTATGGCTAGTTTTTTAGCTTTTTTCAGCGCATTTAATGACTTTGGATGGGTTTTTAAAGTATGTTTTTTTATTATTTTAAATAAGTTTTTGTAATTATTTATATTTTAAAACAAACAGATGGTATATGTACGTTATGATAAAAAGGAACGTGATTACGTTCCTTTTTATCTTTATAGAGAGAACTTACTCAGTTTTATCTGCGTAACTTGGTTTCAACTGAACTTTGATTTGTTCAGCGATGCTTTCAGCTTGTGGACCGAGGACGACTTGGATACTCTGCTTACCTATTTTTAAGACGCCTTTAGCCCCTAATTTCTTCAATTGAGCCTCATCTAATCGGGTATTGTCTTCTACCGTTAAACGGAGCCGAGTGATACAAGCATCAACAGTGCGAATATTATTAGCTCCACCGAGGGCACTGATATAATGTGTGATCGCTTCTTTATCCTGAGATGCAGAAGTTGCTTTATCAGAATCTGCTTCTTCTCTGCCTATCGTATTCAGGTTGAAAACACGGATCATTAAGGTAAAGACAACGAAGTAGATAACAAAGAATAAGATAATGAGAGGGATCAATATCCATGGTTTTGTTGCTAATCCCCAATTCAATCCAAAGTCAATAAGGCCAGCGGAGAAACCAAAGCCGTGCAAGACGCCTAAAGAGTTTGTAATTACCATGCTAACGCCCGCAAGAATTGCATGTAAGACATATAATACGGGCGCTAAGAACAGGAATGAAAACTCTATTGGTTCAGTGATACCGGTCAGGAATGATGTTAACGCGACGGAAAATAGCATCCCACCAATTTGAGGGCGACGCGCTTTTGGCGCAGCCAGATACATGGCTAAGGCAGCACCAGGCAATCCACCCATAAAGATTGGATAGGCCCATGCCATATAGACCCCCGCATTGGGATCACCCGCAAAGAAACGATTGAGATCACCACGAGCGAGGTCAGTCGCTATTTGAGTGATATTTGAACCCTCTATTCCGGGTATAGCTGCTCCAATAGTGAGTGAGCGTGCTACATCAGGAGCCAAACAGATATTATGTATCGAGTCTGCCAGATCGTAAGTGATTTTTATACAATCACCTAAGCTGAACCAGAAAACGGAATGTAGGATATAGTGCAGGCCAAACGGAATCAGGGAGCGATTAAGAACACCATAAGCAAACCATCCTGCCATCCCACTTTTTGATACTAAGAGGCTGAAATTATCAATACCATGTTGTACATATGGCCAGATATGACCACAAACCCATGCAAGGAAGAGGCAAATAATTCCGGTTATAATGGGAACTAAACGCTTACCCGCGAAAAACGCCAAAAACTCGGGTAATTGGGTTTCAGAAAAGCGGTTATAACAGTGGCCGGCAACAATCCCTGAAATAATACCAGCAAAGAATGACATATTGATTTTAGGATCAATAACGGCGGTTGCTTTTGTCAGAATAAAAAAGCCAACGACGCCCGCGAGAGCCGCTGCTCCACTGTTATCTTTCGCCAGACCGACAGAGATCCCCAGCGCAAATAATAGGGGCAGGTTTTCAAAAATTCCGCCACCTGCACTGGCAATAAAAGCGATATTGAATACGTCTGGTTGACCGAGCCGCAGTAGTAACGCGGCGACTGGAAGCGAAGCGATCGGGAGCATGAGTGCTTTTCCCAAACGCTGTAAGTAACTAAATATACCCATGGTGCTCACCTATTTGTAGTAAATATTATTGGAGACTTTTCATTATTGACATGACTTATTTTTAATTGAAAAATAAGAAAAAGCCACCGATAAGTAAGTAATTGTGATCGTTGTAACGATATTGATAAGAACTAAAATGAGCACGTTGCTGTGCTCATTAATGTGAAACTATTTATACGTTTTATTAAAAACAGTATTTAAATAGTGGAAGGAAGTAGT
>NZ_LFCV01000202.1 GCF_001037465.1 Xenorhabdus khoisanae | reverse complement strand
GCCGTTTATGAAAAACAAGAAAAAGAGGCTAAAAAAATGTCCGGGATTTCTTGACCGCTACACCTATCCTTTATTTGACATTCTGTTTGCGTCACTGTGTGCCGTGATTGCGGGCGCAGAAGGCTGGAATGATATTCAGGAATATACCGAAGGGCATCATGATTGGTTCCTGAAACAAGGTATGTTTAAAGAAGGTTTCCCTGTTGATGATACGTTTGCCCGCATTATTTCGCGTATTAACCCAGAACAGTTTAACCTTTGTTTTATTAACTGGATGCGATCAGTTCATGAACTCACCCAAAGCGAATTAGTGGCCATTGACGGTAAAGTATTACGGGGTTCTTGCTCGCCTGAAGAACGCCTTTCCTCTCTCCATCTGGTTAGTGCCTATGCCACCACGAACCAACTGGTGATGGGGCAGGTTCGGACACAAAAAAAGTCCAATGAAATCACGGCAATCCCCGAGCTGATTAAATTGTTAGACCTAAAAGGGGCGCGAGTTTCTATTGATGCCATGGGGTGTCAGACCCAGATAGCCCAGGAACTCCTTGATGCTGGCGCGGATTATTTGTTCAGTGTCAAAGATAACCAAAAACATCTCCACAGGGCGGTTCAAAAGGTGTTAGAGGCCCAGCGTATTGCGCCTTCGGTAAGAGAAAAAATCATTTTGGAACAAGCGCATGGACGCCTTGAACTCAGGGAGAATCATGTTATCAGCCGCCGATACACTTCAAGCGGAATTTCCCGCCTGGCCGGAATTAAAAACACTCGGTGTTGCCATCGGTTACCGGCAAGAAAAAGGTCAATCGCCAAGTCTGGAGTATCACTATTACATCAGCTCAGCCCCATTGACAGAAGAAAATTTCGCACAGGCAGTACGCAGGCATTGGCGTATTGAGAATAATCTCCATTGGGTATTGGATGCGACTTTTCACGAGGATGATTGTCAGATTTATCGAGAAAATGCAGCGGAAAATATCGCGATATTGAGGCGAATTGCATTGAATATACTGAAACAAGAAGGCAGCAAATTAAGTATAAGAAAGAAACGTATGCGAGCCTGGATGAAAACGCAATTTCTGGAACAAGTATTACAAGCGGGATTTTCTAATTTGGGTGATATTTAAGCATTCATGCGGTTGCTCTGTATTTCTAAATTAATGTAAATGAATGGGTTAAAAATCTATCTTAATAGGAATATCTATAGAGACATGTGGTTGGCAATTTGAAGCTCAATATAATATACAGGTATCGACACACTATATACAGCAGAAACAGTGAAAGAATTTAAATATCTATTAGAATAATTTAGTATAAGAAATAATAATTGAGATTGTTAAAACTAATCGTCTAAGGTTATTAAAAGAATTACTGGAAAATAGCAGTCAGTCTATTAGGATCATTGGCATCAAAGATAGATATCCAAGGGAAATGACCATTATTGAGTGTGCGAAGTTATGGCATGTGGGTTAATAAACAGACAATTTATCGGATGGTTCTATTGAGTTGGTTGGGTTGGTCTGATTGCCATGGTTTGGGGCAGAGTAATGGGAAAGAATGATATATCCGGCAAGTGTATTACTGAGATAACGACACTGAGTGAAGTGTCGTGGCATGATAATTCCGGACACGTCAAAAGCCTGCTAATGTTATTAACATGACAATGAGGTGT
>NZ_LFCV01000201.1 GCF_001037465.1 Xenorhabdus khoisanae | reverse complement strand
GTTTCACAGTGCGTGCGGTATTCGACGTAGGCTTCAACCAGCAACTCAAGGGCTTTGGCGTCAAGGTTAGTCAGCACGCCGACTTTATGCAGTTCCCCGGCGATCCGTTCATGCCAGTACCGGCCCATTTTCCCAAAATGCTTGGGGACATGGGGAACCCCTTTTTCCGGCATCGGTTCATGGGCATTAATCGGGCGCTTTGATGGGTTACCCCTCACCAGACGCAGGTGAGTCGGGGTTGGCGGTCGTCCTGCCATGTGGTTTCTCCTGTAAAATGGTGCAGTTGGGGCACCCCAAAAAAAGGTTGGCATTTCGCGGCGATCTGAAAAGAGGCAAGGCGGCGGTCCTTAAGGGCGAGAGTGGTAGCTATTTGACCCGCCCCCGGTCCATAGGTGGCACCTAGTCCGATGATTGACTATATCTCGAACATGAGCCGCTGATATTCCAAACTCACGCGCAACCGAAAGTTTAGAATTTCCATCCAACACTCGTTGCTCTATCTTTAAAACATCATTATCTGATAGCTTTGTAGCAACAGCTCTTTCCCCATATTTCAAGCAGGCTGCTGTACCATGTCGTATACTATCTAGAGTGTTTTCTTTGTGGGTTCCCCACCTTAAATTTTCCAGACGGTTATCAAGCGGATCCCCATTTAGATGACGTGTAAGATCGCATTCTTTCGGCTTATCTCCCTTGTGTGCCAATAGCACAAGTTGATGAACGGGTTTTGTTACCACCGTCTTACGTCCGGTACCGCTCCTAACGTTAACTCGTTTATAGCCATTACGTATTCTCGTCTTAAGCCTTTTTAATTGATTGGTTCTAAGCGAGAATATTTCACCTTCTTTAGATGCAAAATAACCGGGGAACCCCTTAATTTCTTTTATTAAGACGTGCAGTTCCCCTGAATCTAATGTTGACTCAGTCATTATTCACCTATGAAATTGTTATTTATTAAAACGATCTAAAGATGTCTTCCGTCTGTGGCAGCTATAGCAAATCGAGGATAGATTGTTATCTGTATCAGCTCCCCCATGAGCCTTGGGAATGATATGGTCAACGGTCTTGGCTTCTACTACTCGACCACTTCGTAAGCACTCCTGACACAGGTATTTATCACGCCTAAGAATCCGTTCGCGTAGCTTGTCCCACTTGCTGCCGTAGCCGCGGGCGTGTCGGTTCTTACCCTGCTGGTGAGATTGCCAGCCTGTATGCAGATGGTCAGGACAGTAGCCGCTGCGGTCGGTAGTAGTCTTGGGGCAGCCTTGCTTGCGGCAAGCTCGGGGGATACGGGGTGGCATAGCATCACCGCCTTGCGAGTAATCCACCGGGTCGAATCTCACGGGTGATGAGTGTCTTTAGCTCTTCACGGATTATATAGCGGAGGTGATCGTCACTCAGGTTAATTCCCACCTTCGACACTAAAGACCTCAACTTTCCGCTAAAGACTCCCTGTGCATGATAAGCCTGCTCCACCTCATTGATGATGGTGGCAGCGTCTTTGTATTCCGCCTGCTTCGTACCGACCTCACGTCGCCCATCAATGCGATCCATCAGTTCAGCAATGCGTTCTAGCTGTGATTCAAGCTGGCTTAATGTTTCAGTGTCGTATTTGATACCGACAGTGAATGTGGATGTTGCTGTACCTTGTGACATGTTTGTTCTCCATAAATCAGAATAAATAACTGGTCTGGTTGATATAACCCCGACAGTTTTTGTACTGTGGTTATATAAAATGCTGAAAAAACATTCAGGAAGTCACTTATCGTCCAATATCCGATAATCGGACTTTGCTTTTCTGCATAGCGATCACGACTCTGTGAGTCATGATGGCGTAAGCTAAGAGCGGGTGAGTCTTCCTATTCCTGTCTGAACCAGAACGAAATCGAATTGCAGTAGATGTCTGCTTTCCCAATCTCGGATTTTCCTCTGAATAACGGGGATTGCTTTCTTCCTGTCATTCATATCTCTGGAACCTTGACTTGCTAATGCAAAAGTCTCTGTATCGTATTTGGCAATTTCATGTGCTTCTATCTCGGCCTCTGAGAGGTTTAATTTCTTACGAGAGGAATAACCCTTAGTCCAGTAATCATACAGAGCAGCAAAGCATTCTTCCTGATATTGAATGAGTTTGTTGCGAATGCTTGCTTTAACTTTCGCAGGGTTAATACTGAACAACCAACCATTAAGTTTTTTCAGAGGGATGCATAGCATCCTTTGAATTCCACCACTTGAAGGTATATCGATATCGATACACCCAAACTTATCTTTGTTTCTCTGTAACTTTTGTTGCTGTGCACCCCAGCTCATCCCTAAGTTCTTAACAATATGTTTCATGGCGACATACTCAATGCTCCCTTCTTTCATCGTGGTGATGGTGTCACCTTTGAAGTTAATTTCAGCAGTTAACAAGTTACTCATGGCGTATTACCTACATTTGAAATGAACCCTCGTTCACATAGAAAATCAGCCCGTCGAAGCTCGCCAGCTATAACTGACTTCCTCGAAGGCTCATATCAAAGTGATTGGATTCGACGTTTAAAGAATGGCGCTGTGAATGCGCAGTGAAAATAAAAATGCCACCAGCCCGTGTGCGTTGGGTACGCGGTAGGAACGGGGTGGCAGCATGGGTTATTCCTGTAGCCACTCAGGGAATGGGTAGAGGAATATTGTTTAATTCATGCATTATTATTTTTATTGCAATAATTTTATTTAGGTATCTTATATTAAAAAATGAATGGAGTAAGTCACATTTAGAAAGTTATTCATATGAAGATTGAAAAATAAGCATGTAATATTTCTTCTTTTTGTACTTTATAAGGATATCTATATATGAATATACACCATTATTATCCCCAAATCCGATGGAAAGCGGCTGAATATGAAGCGCTTAAAGAGTTGTCGCCTAATGTAATTTCTGGCTTAACTCCCATTATTTCTGTTCTCGATATTCCTTGGGATTTCATAAACGAATGCTATCAAAAAAACTTGATAGATCACCTTTCATCATTCGGAGCAATATTAGCTGATTCATGGGAATCTGAACGTCCTGTATTTGTTGATGTTGGTTATTTAGATGAACATGGTGACATGCAAAATCACCCACTAGATATCTGTATTAGTCATGCAAGAAATCACGGGAAAGAATTAATCCCTGTTATATCACCGGGTTACTCTAAAGAATATATATATTCTGTACTGAGAAATAATAGCAATGGTGCTGCAATAAAAGTAACACCAAAAAATGCAGGGCTTATATTGTACTTACTTACACAAATTAAACTAGACGCTAAAGATGTCGATTTAATTATAGATTTTACTGATATTCCAGATCTGACTACAAAACTAATAGAGGATGCAATTTATCACTATGTAACGGTTTGTAACTTGAAGAACTGGAGGAGAATAATATTTTCAAGTTGTCATTATCCACAATTTCAAACAGGTATCCAGCAACATACGCTACATACCATCCCAAGAGAAGAGTGGAGTTTATGGCAAAAAATAGTAGAAACGTCCGGCATGACTAGAACTCCAGGATTTAGTGATTACCCCACTGCCAGCTCAGAAATAAGCAATATTGACCCTCGATTGATGTCCCCGTATGTTTCAGTTCGTTACTCTGATTGGGGTAATTGGATCATTGTTAAAGGTTTAGCAGCCAGAAAAAATGGCTGGGGGCAAACACAAAATCTCTCTCAAATCTTAGTTAATAGTCCCTACTATTTTGATCCAAATTATAGTTGGGGGGATAGATATATACACGATAGAGCTAGCAACACTGTAACAGCTGGCAGTTCAAAGACATGGAGAAAAGTTGCACACACACATCATTTCACTATGGTAATTGAGCAGCTTTCTCAATACTCCACTAAATATCCTGCTATGCCTTAGTTTTTCCACGTAGTCCTTTGCCTCAAAGTGTGCCTCACTTCAACTTTCAATTTTTCAAGTGAGGTATGCTGTGCAATTATATCCCATAGCTCAAAACGTGGTTTACTTTTATTGCCTTTCAATATATCCCATTTTTCCATAATACGAAGACATTCATCTTTCCAAAGCAGTTTTGCTAATGAAAAAACATCACCATCAGGATTTAGTTTATCTCGCCTGTAGTTATGTATATGAATTGCTCCCCTACCACCTTGATTGACTATTTTTATCCCCCACCATTCAGGGATAATTTTTTGAGCAGCCAATAAATGAGAATCATGTACAACTAGTGTGACTTTATCCATAACTAAGGAATACTGTTCTATCTGGTTAGGTAGTCTCAAAAGATTGTCTCTCTCGCTCTTTAACTCATAACCATGAATAACTCCATTAATTACCGCAATATCAGCACGGCATAGACCCTGATTCAAAGAAAACTCATCAATAACTAATGTGTCTGGATCTTTATGATGCTCTTTCAGTATCTTAGAATGAACAGCACGCCGCACGTCTATGTCTTTCATTTTCTTGTCTTTCTTCCCAAGGAGTCAATGTAACCGTTTTTGAGGTCAAGAACTTTAAACGCTTACTGAATATATAGCACTATTTTTTTCTTCGTCCTCTGACATAAAGCCAATTTTAAGAAAAAATTTCAATGCTCAGCGCCCTAATATACTCTTGCCACCTCAGCATCACTTGTCCTGAGGTGCTGAGGTGTCTTCTATTTCCCGTATCGCCCATTTATCCAGATTGCACTGTTCAATGATCATCAGTAGCTGCTCATTCAGAATGAGGCTGTCACCCCATGTCATTTTGTCAGGAATGGCCGGGGTCAGACAGTCAGCGAGCAGATGCGCCGGGATCGGAATCAGTGGCACCTGAACGTATTCGATTCGCGTGTTGTTGCAGCCGGATAACAACCCCATCAGGAACAAGGCGAGCGGCGCAATCATGATTAACAACAATAGTTTTGATGGCGGCCTGAGTTTGCTCAGAATCCACGGCTGTCCGGTTCCGGTCTTCGCTATTAGCTTGTGAAATATCATTGATGATCCTGATAGCGTTGAAGGTGTTATCAGTGATGAGCTTTTGCTCGTCATACTGTCGTTTTAAACTACGGTATTCTTCGGCCTTGCCCTGATACTCACTGTAATAG
>NZ_LFCV01000200.1 GCF_001037465.1 Xenorhabdus khoisanae | reverse complement strand
GTAGAAAAAGGTTCAAAAAAATCCCTCGATTAAATCGAGGGATTTGTGTAGAAGAGACAGAGCCAAGCTGGGGGTTTTCTATATACAAAAAAAGGCCGGCTTGATAGCCGACCTTGCATCAATAACGAATTCTATAGCTACTTCGTTATAGCCATTTCAGCAGGCTGATGCGCTAAATCTAACGCAATTTTTACCGATTCATCTAAATATGGATCAGGCCCTTTATAATCTTTTGGTAAATCATCAAGTGACTTGAGCTGTTTTTTCCCTTCACGTTTAAAACGCTCATTAAGACGATTTAACTTGGTTGTTTCATATTGCTTATTCTCTTTCTCTCTTTGGATATAGTTTAGAGAGTAAACACCATTACGCTCCTTCATGGTCTTATAATAAGCAATATCCTCTTTGATATATTTAAACTCAGGATCATTAGCAACGCGATTGTTATGCAGTTTGGTCAATAGCGCCGCCAACTCTGAAATCACTTTCGAAGAAGTATAATCCGCAGGTTGGATACTGTCCCAAGGTAGCGCATTATCTTCCTGGCTTTCGCCCATTTCATTAGGATCTTCACCTGTGAGCATAACTATATCAGGCGTTACACCTTTCAGCTGAGTGCTGCCGCCATTTACTCGGTAAAACTTCTGAATGGTGTATTGCACAGAGCCAATTTTCGGCCAATCAGGCTCTAACATTTGATCATAAATCCGATGCAGAAGACGATGCATCTGAACTGTACCTTTACCAAAAGTAGGCTCTCCCAAGATTAATCCACGCCCATAATCTTGCATAGCCGCCGCAAAAATCTCAGACGCTGAAGCGCTTCTATTATCAACTAAAACAACCAAAGGGCCTTTGTAATATACTGCTTCATCCGTATCCGATTCTTCTTTAACTTTACCAATATTGTCTCGAATCTGAACAATGGGGCCAGTAGTAATAAACAAACCAGATAGAGAAACGGCTTCCGTTAATGCACCACCACCATTGCTACGCAAATCAATCACAATCGCGGAAACACCTTGCTTATTCAGTTTTTGCAACTGAACTTTTACATCGTTAGTCAAGCCAACATAGAAGCTCGGTATATCAAGAACCCCCACTTTTTCCTTGCCGACAGTCTTCACCGACATCTTGACTGCATTATCTTCAAGGCGGATATTTTCACGAGTTAAGGTGACAATATGATTTTTTGCCCCTTTTGTACTTGGAATAACTTCAAGACGGACTTTACTGCCTTTCGGCCCTTTGATCAGAGCGACAACGTCTTCTAAACGCCATCCGACAACATCCACAATAGGCTTGCCAACTTGCCCAACACCAATGATTTTATCCCCAACTTTCAGTAAATTACTTTTAGCCGCCGGTCCACCTGCAAGTAATGAACGGATAGAGATATATTCATCCTCATATTGTAAAACAGCACCAATACCTTCAAGAGAAAGGCTCATCTCTGAGTTAAATTGCTCTGTATCCTGAGGTGAGAGATAACTGGTGTGAGGGTCTATTTCACGGGTAAAAGACATCATGATACTTTGGAAAACATCCTCACTTTTGGTCTGCGTGAGGCGCTTCATCAACATCCGATAACGTTTAATCAGTGTTTCTTTGATTTCTTTATCATTTTTGCCTGATAATTTGAGATTTATCCAATCAAATTTAATCTTGGCATCCCAAAGCTTATTTAGTTCCTCAACACTCGTTGGCCAAGGAGCTTTAGTACGTTTTGTATCAATCGTCTCACTCCCTTCTAAATCAACGGGCTGATCCAAACGAGAGAGCACATATTGATAACGTTCAAAACGACGCTTTTGCATTAAATTAAACAGAGCATAAGGCAGCTTTAGATCGCCACTTTCAAGATCTTTTCCTAACATGCCCTTTTGAGCCGCAAACTGTGCAATATCCGATGCCAGAAAAACATTGTGCCCATAATCTAGCTGGTTCAGGTAACGATCAAATATTTTCCCTGAAAAATCAGCATCTAAATAAAATTGGCGATAATGAGAACGAAGCAAGCGGGAAACAATTCGCTTACTTACAGTAGAATGTTGTGGCTCCGGTTTTAAATCTGGCAACTGACTCAGACTGATAACAGCGGCATTGTGATTATTAATGGTACTGCCGCTAGCGACATTGCCACTACTGGCGATATTATTGCCATTAGTGGTATCTGAATATCCCGTACTAGAAAAAGATAGACCTAAAACGAAAGCCAAAGTAATGAGTTTGTTCATGCCCAAGTTGGCCTCCGTATCAGAACTTTAAGTGTTCTGCGCGTACTATCATTGCCAAACCAGTAGGTAACTGCACTCTTACACCATCTTTTGCAATTTCAAGCACAGAAGCATCCATTAAGCTTTTTCCTACGTTTACTTTGATTGTCTGACCGACTTTCAAAGAAGATACGTCTGTGACTGAGGTTAGCTCAGATTGTACAGTTTTCTTTGTGGTTTTATCTGCAGGTTTACGCGATTGTTGCAGACGGTTTTGCGAACGAGATGGACGTTTTTCACCATCACCTGATGTTTTTTGACGACGGGGAGCCGGCTTTTTACTTACAGGGCGTTCACTTTTCTTTTCAGATACGTTTTCAGTCTCACGTTTCTTGGCACGCTGTTCAGCTCGTTGAGCCTGTACACGCGCTTTTGCTTCCGCCAATTGCTGACGAGCATGTTCAATATGTTCGGCTTCCAACTCACCACATACATTCCCATCAAGGTCAACACGTTGGGCTCCCTCTTTAACGCCATAGAGATAGCGCCAACTGGAAGTATACAAACGCAAAGCAGAACGGAGCTGTGTTTTACTTAAACACTCTTCATTCTGAATACGTTCAACGATATCCTGAAAGATCCCAATCTTCAAAGGACGTGCTTCACCTTCTGCTACGAAACAGAGCGGGAAACGCTCAGCCAAGAAAGCAATAACTTCTTTACTACTGTTCAACTTAGGTTGATTTTCCATGAAATTTCCTGATTACAACGGTTTTGCCAACCAGCGCAGGCATGAACAGGCGACATTATAATAGTGTTACTGATAAATGCCACGCTATACGTATGTTAAGTTACGTTCTGTTGTAGATATTTTGACACAACACATTGCCCCAAATGTTTACAAAGCCTGTTCACCAGCGCTTCCAAGCCATTTTCATCATTCTCGTCAAACCGATCAAAAACCGTGCTATCGATATCCAAAACCCCAATAACTTGTCCATTGATTTCCAAAGGAAGAACAATTTCAGCATTACTAGCGGCATCACAGGCTATATGACCGGGGAAAGCATGCACGTCAGAAATACGCTGTGTACATTTATTCGCAACAGCTGTTCCGCATACACCTTTTCCTACGGGAATGCGAACACAAGCGTTCTTACCCTGAAATGGCCCTAATATTAGGGTATCATCATCCACTAAATAAAAGCCAACCCAATTAACATTATCCAAACGTTCATATAACAATGCACTCGTATTGGCAAGAGAAGCTATAAAGTCATATTCACCTGATAGCAACGCCATCAAGCTGTCTGTTAGCTCTTTATAAAATTCGCTCTTATTCATAAGGCCCTATAAAACAGATAAGATTTTAACAAAATAAAAACAAAAATTTTACACAAAATTTTTATCCTATTCAGCAGACTATTTCTGAGAAAAATCTGCCACCAAAATAGCAATTTCCCCAAAATATAAACTGTCTTTCTGAATTTAAATTTTCTTTAATTATTTTTACCAGTATTTGCTGATAAAACTCAGGCAGATATCACAGCTTATATTTAAAATCACTCCAATTTGCAGCCAGAACCGTGTTCTTGTTCATATTCTTATTATAAAACACCAAATCAAGATCCCGAACGATTGTTTTCTTCTCACCTACTTATTATATAGATAACAAAACGAGGTAATTTATTGAAAAGAGAGTCAAAACACCCGCTCCTTATAATAGACAAAAAAAGGCCGAGTCCACTCCTATACTCGGCCCAGGGAAAATGGCTCTGTCAAAGAGCCTTGCGCAAAAGTTGCCATTGAGACGTAGAACAACTTACCATCTAAAGCGTAGTTGACATGGCATGATTTACCAAATTTTACCCCTTTTTAGGTATTCGAGATATTATTAACATTAGAAATATTAACCGGTTTTTATTTTTTATCATTTGAATGATCACATAAAGCCGATGCCGCTTTCTGGAATGGCTCTACGCTCATTTTTTGATTGGGATTTTCTGGATTATCTAAGAGGATTGTATCTAATGATGTTGCAATAACTTTATTAGATTTCATCAATTTTGTTGCCAAACCATTCAACGGATACTGCATTAGTGTACTAGGATTTATCACAAATAGCGCCCCATCTGAGCGACAATCAAGCATCACCTCTTCGCGGGTAAATGCCCATTGCTTACCAAACTGTAGCTTGCTGATGGTTTGTATTGGCGAACTTACTCCCTGAAAAGAGAGAAGCAAAAAAGGCAAAGCCCAATATATTCGTTTCATTATCATTCCCCTGATATACCCGTCGTCTTTCAAGTTGCCGCTTTGTTGGCTGCATTTTGAAATCCATTAGGTTATAGATACATGATCTGATTTTATCGTTAATTTTTCTGTTAATGTACCCGGAATTTTACCAATCACTCAAGAATCATGCCGGAGACTGCGTTGCGAAAATCGCCACACATAATAATGCAGATGTACCCAGGATAATCTCCAACCAGATATTGATTATCAACAGTTGATAGCAACCTTTCTGCTTCAATTTGGGAACTAAAATATAACGGTTTATCAACGCCAAAAGCACCATGCCTGTAACCAAAACAATTTTCAGCCATAACACGGATTGGTATTCAGAAATAACGCGATTAAAAACAGGCCAACCCGGAATTAAAATCACACTACTCACAATTCCCGTTACAATCACCAAAAAAACAGCAACATGCCCATAGAGGGAAAATTTTCTCATTGCTGCCATACTTTCTGCATATAAACCAGCAGCAATATTTTTACTACTGTCTGTATCCCCTGCATGTGTGCCATTAATTAAGTATGTACTATCACGATATAAATTTGCTTCCGGTGCTTTCTTCAAACGCAAAAATTGTAGGCACAGCAAGAATGGCCATAATCCCCCAAACCAGTAACCTGCACTCAGCAAATGAACAACCTGATTGGCTTGCAGTAATAACCCTATGCTTCCTTCATACATAGCGGCATGACCAATGAAAGCGTGACTGGATAATAAGATAACGGCACAACTGAGCAATAGAAGGTTTCTGACCTTGGTATTGGAAAGGAATAACCCGCCAACAGCAAATATTGCAACCAATAACTGCCATTGCCACACTTGCCCAAAAGAAGTTCCCAATACAGCCAGCCAAATATCCGGGACATAAACATCATGCCAGCCATCCCCCATTAACCCTGCCTGAACAACAAACCAGACTATGGAAGTTATTAAAGCCAGCACTGTGCTGATTTGAATTCCAACCCTTAACCGTTCTCTCATCAGCCTCGAAAAATGACCGGAAGTCAGCATCACTGTGAATAAGCTCAAACCAAACATCAACATGACGACGACAAAATGAGAAAAACGGCAGAATACGTATAGTGCCTCTAGAGAGATCATTATTTTACAGTAAAGCTATAAGCGCCTTTTGTTTTATGACCATCGACAGAAAGTACACTCCAGTCGACACTATATTCTCCCGCAGCAAGTTTACCTTCAACTGGCAGGATAAGTTTGGTTTTGGTTTCAGGGTCAAGTTCCAATTTGCCTGTTTTGATCGCTGCTTTTTCCGGGCCAATCAAATTTACTTTACTAAATCCGAGTTCAATACGTTCTGAAAAACTCAACGTGATGGCTTGTGGGGCCGCTTCAACTGTCGTGTTTTCTGCCGGGATCTGATCTTTCAAATGAGCATGTGCCAAAGCCTGTTGGCAAGACATACCGACAAACAGAACAACCAGAGCAGATAACTTAGCCCAAGATGAACGGATATTAAAAATAGACATATAGATAACCCTTTAATATACAGGTGAATTTTTCATACTCAGACGGGGATTCTATATCAAAAGATCGGTTTAATCTGCGATATTCAAAGGGTAATGTCCTGACCTGTGAAGCACTACGCAAAAATGAGGGTAAAAACGAAAAGAACCGTAATTCCTGCCTCAAAAATAAACGAAAAGGCGGGAACTACGGTGAAAAAAGCGGTTAAGGCGAATTTATTTGGCGCTCTCTTAAGCGTGGTTTGGTGCCATAGACAGACCTTTCAGATCCTTATCCAGCAAGAACAGTGACTTGCCACTTTCACCCACCATATCCAGTTTACCCAGAATGGATTTGAACAACTTTTCTTCTTCATGTTGTTCAGCAACATACCATTGCAAGAAGTTAAAAGTAGAATAATCCTGTGTCATCATCGCGACATGGGCAAGTTTGTTGATCTCTTCTGTAATTAATTTTTCATGCTCATAAGTCTGCTTGAAGACATCAGAGATAGAATCAAACTCAACCGGAGGAGCCTGAATAGCACCCAGCACAGGCATTGAACCAGTGTCACCTAAATAATCAAACAAACGCTGCATATGCTGCATTTCTTCTTGTGAATGCGCTTTCAGAAATGCGGCTGCACC
>NZ_LFCV01000199.1 GCF_001037465.1 Xenorhabdus khoisanae | reverse complement strand
GTACAATGACAAATAGTTATCGCCTGATAAAAAAATAAAATCAAAGAACAATCCAGTTTAATTATTTTTAATTCTTATAAATTATAAAAATTTATAACATTATTTGATTATGATAAAAGAAATTTATACTGGTTTGATCATTTTTGCTTTTGATTGTTTTATTAATTAAAGGTGAGTATTGAGTGGATTGGTTTTCACTCATGTTAAAACGCAATTTTATAGCTGTTATAGCTTTTTGTTATCAGTTGATAAAAATCTTTCATTAATTTTAGTGAAAAAAAACCACCTAAAATAAAAAGTTTTTCTAATATATTAAAGTAGGAAGGTGTGTCAGTTTTTACTGACTTGGTGACAAATGTTAGGTTTTCGAGAAATGAAATTTTATGAGGTACTTATATATGTCGTCATATATTCGTAAATTCATTGGTTTTCTTGTTGTTATATATGCTTTTTTTATTCTTTCTACAGTGATGAATACTGTTGCAGGTAGTAATACTGTTACTGAGGAAAAACATATTCAAGAAAAAAATAAAAAAGATAATATAGCCTTTCGGGTTAATGAGCCAAGTAAAAAACTCTTGAACGCTAATACTAATAAAAAACATTTTGATACCTCAGAGTTTGATACTCCTAATATTATTGCCAGAAATATTCATACAATGAGTAATATGCTGTCATCTTCTCCTTCAGAACTTGCAGATCAAGCTAAATCTTATGCTTTGGGAAAATTAAACAGCGTAGCTTCTTTTGAAGCACAAAAATGGTTATCACAGTTCGGTACAGCAAGAATTAGCTTTGGACTTGATAAAAAGGGCACTTTGGAAAATAGTGCTATCGATTTACTATTACCGCTTTACGACAATAAAAAAAATTGGCTCTTTTTTTCACAATTAGGCTATCGTAATCGAGATAGTCGGAATACGATTAATATAGGGTTAGGGGGACGTTATTTTGACAAGAATTGGATGTATGGTCTAAACACATTTTATGACCATGACTTGACTGGCAAAAATCAGCGTTTAGGTTTGGGGGGGGAAGTTTGGGGTGATTATGTAAAATTCTCTGCTAATGCCTATTACCGCTTAAGTGACTGGCAGAAATCACAAAATTTTAATGATTATCAAGAACGCCCTGCCAACGGTTATGACATTAACGGAGAGTTTTTCCTGCCCGCCTATCCTAATATTGGTGCAAAACTGGCTTATGAAAAATATTTTGGTGATAACGTTACCCTGTTCAACCGGGATACTAAACAGAAAAATCCTGGTCTGGCTAAGATAGGCGTGACTTATACCCCAATTCCTCTGATAACAATGGGAATGGATTATAAACAGGGAGAAAACGGAAATACTGAAACGCAATTTTTGGCGAATTTAAATTATAAATTTGGTATTCCTTTTGGCACTCAATTATCACCGGATAGTGTAACTGAGATGCGTACCTTAACGGGAAGCCGTTATGATCTGGTTGAAAGGAATTACAATATTATTCTTGATCATCAGAAGAAACTCATTACACAACTATCTTTGCCAGAGGTACTGGTAGGATATAGTCATCAGCAGCACGATATTTCGGCTAATATATCCACTAACTCTTCGATAAAACAGATTTACTGGACTGCAAGCAAAGAGTTTGAAGAAAATGGCGGGAAGCTCTTTCCAAAGGTTGGGAAATCTATTCAAATTACGTTACCAAGATATTTATCTGGTGGAAACAACAACTATCCGATTTCTGCATTTGCTGAATTTGATAATAAGCAGAAATCAAAGCCTGAGGTAGTACAAGTTATTGTTACTCCTTATAAGGTTAAAACAAGGGAAGAAGCTAACTTCCTTCCATCAGGGCCATTACCTGCAAATGGTTCATCTTTTTATACTATTAATCCCATTATTACTTTTGATAAAAATACAGGAAACCCTGTTAAAAACGCAATTATTGATAATGTTCAGTGGATAACCGAGCCGCCAGAAGCTGAAGGCGATAAACCGGGGCTTAAATTAAGTTGGAATAAAGCAGATAAGCTCACAACGGATGAAAATGGCTATCTTACAAAAACGGTTACGTTAAAAAGCACAAAAAAAATTGAGACTGCAAAAGTTTACTTAAAAATGGAGGATGCCTCTCCACAATTAGTAGGAATAATGAGCTTTACTGAAGATAAATCAAAATATCACATTGAAAATAAGCAATTGAGTGTTGATAACCCAGGGCCACTTATTGCGGGTGAACACAGTAAATATACCTATACCGCCACGGTCATTAATGGCAGTGGGGGCACAGTTAGCGGTCAGGAAATTGATAATGTGGAATGGAGTGCGAAAGATAAAGATGGTAAAGAAGTTCCTGTTAACCCGATAAAAATAGACGGGAAATTTAAGACTGACGGGCAGGGACAATTACAAGCGACATTGAGCAGTTTGGTCCCTTTGTCTGGGGTGGTGGTCTCTTTATCGATTGAAAAAAATCCTGCAGTATCGGCTCAAGCGGTTTCTTTCGATCCTGCCAAAATCAAGATCACGTCATCATCTACCAGCCCGATATTGGTGAATGAGAGTTATACCCTGACGGCAACCGTCATTGACGCCACTAGCGGTAAGGAAACAGGGGAAGTTCAGGCTGTTAACTGGAACGTAGTCGGTGGTAAGGCAACGATAACGCCAACCGGGATAAACACGGCCACACTGACCAGCAGTACTGCACAAAAAGTGAGTGTAGAAGCTTCTATTGCTAATAATGCCTTTAAGTCGGCACCTTTTGTTGTGGAATTCAATTGGCCAGCCATTCAGCATGTGATGCTAAGCCCAAAAACACCAAATAACACTAAGCTTCCTGGTGAGGCGTATGAACTCACTGCAATTGTGAATGGCGCGGATGGTAAATCTCCTTATACGGGAAACAAAATTCCATTTAAATGGAGTATTAAACCGCCAATATCAGAGGGGCTATCTTTGTCACCTTCGGGAGAAGTCACTGATGTATCTGATGGAAAACTGACAGTGAGTTTAACAAGTGATAAGGACAAACCGTTAGTTACGGGTGCTGAAGTTTGCCTGTCTATTGTTAGTGATCCTCAGACTTCAAAAAATAATTGCTCTAAACCCGTTAATTTTATATCGCCTCCTGTGGATTTTGAGATTAAAAGTGTTGAAGTTTATGCGGTTGAAGTTAACGGTGTTGAGAAAACAGATTTCGATCTGAAAAAATACCCACTGACTGGTAATGGGAGAGATAAATACAAATACAGAGCGTTAGTTACTCATAAAAACGGCAATATACTTCGCAAACAGACATTTAGTGATGTGGAATGGACTCGTGATCAAGACCAGATCAGCACAACTGATTTACTTAATCCTCAACCTGATAAAAATAAAGAAAAAGATCCACTAACAACAGATGAGCAAGGATTTTTATATGCCACCTTAGACAGTAATGTTGGAGTTTATAAGGATATTAACGTGACATTGACGATACCTAATCAAAAAGGAGAGAAAGAGCCTCAGACCACATCTAAGGATTATGCAGTCACTTTTGTTCCTGAACCGAAGCAAGCGGTGATGTTTGTTTATAATACAAATAAACCAATAAATGTTAACAATAGTAAAATTTTTACTACGGAATACCATCCAGCAAATATTTTTGAGGGGTTGGGTGGTCAGCTTGGAGCTGATACATCAAAAATGTTTACTAAAGGCGAAGTTTATTACGAGCATTTTGATGATAAAGATAATTATTTTACAAACCCTACAGTTGACGTAGGAGATGATCATAAAGGACCCATAGTTTTTTGGAACCCAGGTAAATCAAAAATTACAGCCAAAGTTACAAAAGGAGATGGAACAGTTCAGTCTTATTACTATCACTTACACATTATTAGAGACCTCACTTATGTCCAAAATTCACTGGGGCATGAAAATTTACAGGGCTACCATTTAGCTCGTGATGGTGTAACGTGTGAGAGTGGAAGTGGAAGTGATGGTTCTGGTACCGCTGGTAGCCTTATTTCTCCTTATGTGGCAGATTTTGTGAAGTCTTCTGGAGAGTATGCGATAGATTCTGAATTTGAAAATCTTTATGAATGGGGGCTTTTTGATGCAGCTAAGCATGATGTTCAAAAAAACAACCTTAAATACAAGGTGCTTGCCAGTAAGCAATACCCTGGTATTTATACAATATTTGACCAATTGACTGAGCAATCTGATGATAATGATTCTGGGTTGCTGGTTTGTAAAGTAAGCCCCGAGGAATATGGGGGATAGTGACATCAATTTATTGAATTTTGTATAGGATGCCTATTTTGAGAACATTCAGATGGTAAAGATTAAGGTGACTGACCTGCCTATCTTGTTGCGCAGTTAAAAGGAGTCATCGTAATGGGCGTTTTAGTTCTGGTCATCAATGTTATCTTTGCCAATCCTGTCATCCCAGAACACATAAGCGAGTCGTTGATACGGGGATGAATGGAATGGAATGTCGGGCGACAGCATGTGTCATAGGGATTGGCCTTAATACAGCCCTTCGTCATTTAAGACACTCAGTCCCAAATCTATCACTGAAGCTATTTCTCCCAGTACCGACGTGATTGTCTGTTGCGAAATGAATGAACCGTGGTCGCACGTGAAGTCAAAGAATCAGGCCCGGAGGCCCTTTTATGCCTACGACCAGCTCAGACGAAATATGATCGCCCATGTTTTTGGCCCAATGACAAAGAAGACATTGATGCATCTGATGGTCTTGCTGTCGCCTTTTAACATGGTGATTTATATGCTCAGTGGCTGGAAAGGATATGAAAAAATGCTGACAGAGAAACTTCATATGGTCAGCAGGCGTGATACACAACGTATAGAGAGATATAACCTGAATCTTCGTCGAAAAACTCTGTCTTTTTCAAAATTCATAGAAATGCATGTCAGAGTTATTAGGTATTATCTGAATATTTGCCACTATCAATAAATTGAAGTCATGACCTGCTCTTGATAAGCTACTATATTGGTCTATTAGACATTACTAAAGAGATTTTCATAATAGTGAAACACTCAAACGCGGAAGAATGCTTACTCCTCGCGGTGTGAGGAGTAAGTAGGTGTTCTACGATTTTAAAATATTATTTAGATGTTAATGTTTTGGTGGGAAATACTTTTATCTAACTAAGGTATAGGTAAAGCTACTGTTATTACTCTTTTTAATATTGAAGCAAGTTGTTTTATCGCAGGGATTGCTAATTGTTATCGGGTGATAAAAATTTATCATTGTACATTTTCGGTTAATATCCCTAACTTACAATTGTTAACTTTTTAACACATTTAGAATTTAATAACAATGAAATCACCTCGTAATAGATTTTATTAAGAATTCTTATAATGCTCATGAGGTAATAAAATGATAAGTGCAAAAGATAAATTAGATGTAAATATTTCTTCAAATGCTAACCTTATAATAGGACAAGGTGTTTTTTTGTATGTAACATTCGAATCAGCAAATCCTATAAATGTTGTTTCCACAAAATTGAAATTTACAGGAGCTAGCCCAAATATTACTGTTCCACAGGGTGACGTGAGTTTAACTGTAGATCCAAAAGATAAAACAAAGGCTACTTATCAAACATTGCTAACTGTTGCTAATGAAAATATAAAAGAAAATGATCCGATTAAATTTACCCTTGAAGCGACTCAATCGAATGCCGAAAAATTTCCTTTTACTGGTACAGCAAGAACAGTTAACCAAGATTCATTAACTCTTATATTTAATAACAACTTTATAAGAACACCAAATATAACAAGCCCACAAGCATTAGAAAAAGCCAAGGTATCCACAACCTTAATAGGTCAGGGGGAACCACAAACACCTTTATCTAATGTTCCTGTATTTATCACTGCAGATCCAATAAGTGACTTTAGTTCATGTACATTTGAAGATGATAATGGAAAACCACTTTCATTGCAAACTATGGGAAATTACACTGGATTATTTATAAATTCCGGAAAAGATGGGAGTGTAAGTTTTAATATGTCTCCACAAAAAGCAACGTCAATGGTACTTAATATTAAATCCTGGATTATTTTTATTGGTGAAGAATTTGTACACGCTTTTTCTCCTCTTTTTATTATTAATCCAGACATTCCTAAATTTCCCAATAGCTTATTACCACCAAATATTCAGGGGGGATTTTCTGGTCTTCTAACATCTGATGCTGGTGCTTCGGATTTCCGTATTGCAATCCCAGTATATCCAGGAAATAACAGTGGCGATTACATATTATTTCTTACTAAAAATTTGTCTAAAGCTGGTGCTAAACGTGAATACACAGATCATTATGTTGTCGTAGGAAACCCAAGGACAGAATTGGGCGATTCTAATTATGTTTATACATTACCTTATGATATTTTTGATTATGGTACTCCCTTTGATATTAATTATGTAGTTATTCTTGGTCAATCGGCCGGTAGTTTAACTTCCCAACCAGCAAGCGTGACTTATATGGGAGGGGCTACATATCAACCAGATTCCGGCATAAAAAGGGAATATGACAAATGCAAAGTTTATACCAGCTATGGAGTGACAGGGCCTGAGATACATGAAGGTAGCGTCATTGGTTATGACAGTATAAAAGAATATTTTGATAATAAACCTGTTGATCCCAATCAGAAAAAGACAGGATTATTCATTGAAATTATGGGAGGTTCGTTACAAGGACAGGTATTTTTTGGCTCTAAGGTGACGTTAAATATGTATATTCAAGCAAAAAATCGTAATAATAAAAAGATTTTTGTTACACAAATTATGCCAAGTAAAGCTGATAAGTATACTGGTCATCTCTCATTAGTTTTTCACATTGATATTGATAAAATTACTGGTATCTTACCATACGATGGTGGTGGTGCTGGTTATATTTGGTTTGATTATCAAGTTGGTGCTAAAAGTTATGGAGAAATCTGGTCAGGAAAAATTGATACCCGACCAGATGCACCTACAACGAAAGATTAATTAGTTTCAACTTTGTCTAAAAACGCGAGTAAAGATTATATAGTTATATTCACTCTTCTATATTAGAAAGTATGATAATCAATCTTAATGCTTTTTTGAGAAAAAATATGAATAGATTAAAATATCTTGAACGATATATGTAAAATAGATTAAAAATTCAGTGAGATAGTGATAGATTGTCTCAGAAGCATAGGTAATTATGCCATGGGATGAGCTAACCCAACTAGCAAAGTTGCAATGTGAAAAATGGGAAACATATTTTATATGCCTTTATTTATTAGATATAAATATGTTTATTTCTATCAAGTATAACCAATTAATATCAATGCGTAAGATTTTTTATTATACTTTTACTATTTAATTTATGATTTTAAAGTTACTTATGGTTGGCATTGACTTGAAGCTCATTAATAATGAGAGTGTTATTTTAATAATGTATATTCTTAACACTATGGTGTAATAACATGGCTACTTTGAAATCCAATATTGAAAATAATGCTGATTTAATAATAGGTCAGCGTTTTCTAATCACTATTACGTTAGCATCTGATAACTCAATAGGACCTGATGATTATATTGAATTCAAAAAAAAATCTAATAACGTTACTGTTCCATTAGGACATCAAAAATTAAAAATACTTCCTGGTAGCGATGAAAAAATAGCTGAATATACCACTTTTTTAGATGTTGAAAGTGATGTTAATAAAATCAGTGAAGATGATGAAATAATATTTTTCATTGATACAAATATACCTAATGTCACCTCATTAATATTTAATTGCACAGCAAAAAAAATAAATTCAGATTCATTGCCACTCATTATTGAAAATGTATTACTGGATACACCAAATACAAAATTTGATAATCCTATTCTAAAAACTAAAGTATCTACTATTTTGATAAGTAAAGAAGGGTTTTCCCTCTCCAATACACCTGTGTTTATAACAGCCACTACACCAGAAAGCCTAACATCATGTAAGATTCTTGGTTCTGATGATACAACTCCGCTTTCAATACAAAAAATAGGTTATTATAGTGGCTTATTTATAAACTCAGACAAAAATGGAAATGTGATATTTTATATCTATCCTCAAAAACCGGAGTCAATAGTGCTTAATTTAGTATCTTGGATTATAGGTGTTTATGATCCGGTATTAGCTGCCTCTCCTATTTTTATTGTGAATTATGAAATACCAAATAATGATGAAACTATTCCTGGGCCAAATATCTTAGAAAGTCAATCGGGTTCATTAACTTCAGATGGGGAATCCAATTTCTACGCTAGTGTATATCACTATGAACAAGCTGTTCGTGGCGATTATATTTTATTCTTCACCAGAAATATTGATAAAAGCTTAATGCGAAAATATAGTGGTTATTACCATGTTGTAGACAATCCTAAAAAAGAATTAGGTTTGGATAATTTCTATTTTTCATTACCCTATGATATTTTCGATATTAATGTTAGTTATGAACTTAGTTATGATGTTATTATGGGTAATCCGGCTGGATCAAAAATTTCATCACCAACATCGATAATTTATACAGGTGGTGCTATATATAATCCTCCAGAAAATGTGAAAAGAGATTATGATTCTTGCAAGGTATACACTAGTCTTGGCATTGGTAAAAGTGAGATACCTGTAGATACAATCATTAGTTATGACAGTATAAAGAGATATCTGGATAACTTAAGTAAACCGAATACTGGTTTATTTGTTAAAATATTAGGAGCTCATAATAAATTGGGAAAAGTTCCTCTAGGTTATAAAACAACACTAAATATATATATTGAATCAGAATATCGTAATATTCAAATACCAATGACGAATAGAATGCCGACAATAGTTGATGACAATGGAATTGCATCATTAGTGTTTCATATTGACTTTGATCTTGTTGTTGGTATCGGACCATATCTTTCTGGAGGAGATGGAACTATTTATTTTGATTATTATTTTAATATTGGCGGTGAAAAACATTACGGGAAAGTTTGGGGAAGTTCAATTAACACCTTGCCAGAATAATATAGAAATACATAATATGTATTTCTATATCTTATTGATTTTTAGATTAATCATCACATTAAAAAGGTCTATTAAATGAATAATATAAACTTAGAATCATTAAAATTAGATATGGATTTTCCAT
>NZ_LFCV01000198.1 GCF_001037465.1 Xenorhabdus khoisanae | reverse complement strand
AGTTGGGGCTGAAAGCGTTTGAAGAATTAAAAGCCAGCCTCGCCTTCTTTGCTGATTTGGGTGTTCAGGCACTGGATAAGTTGAAATCCAGTCTGGATATATTTACTCAGATCGGGGTTCAGGGGCTGGAGGAGTTAAGAGCCAATCTGAATAGATTTGCGCAGGTGGGGATTCAGGCTATGGAGAATTTGAGAGATGGCTTGAAGGCATTTGCACAATTCGGCACCGAAGCGTTGGAAGCGCTAAGAGCAGCCATGGATTTTTTTGGCAAAACCGGAAACAAGGTTTTTGGCTCACTTAATAATGATGCTGATTTATTATCTAACAAAGGAGGTAAAGATACTTTTGGAAACCAAAGAAAAGGCTTGGGGATATTAGGGAATATTGGTCAAAAAGTTTTTGGAGTTTTAGGTAGTGGTATAAATATTCTGGCAAGTGTTGGTGTAAAAGGATTATCTTTTTTAAGTAGTGCTTTCAATGTATTAGGCAAGGCAATGATGTTTATTGGCCGGGCTATGATGGCAAACCCAATTCTTGCTGTTATTGGCATTATTGCAATGGCTGCTATTTATATTTGGCAGAATTGGGAAACATTAGGACCAAAATTTACAGCTTTATGGGAAAGCGTTAAAAATATCTTCAGCGGTGCTTGGGAAGGAATTAAAAACCTTGTGAATACCGCATGGGAAGGTATTAAGAGTTATTTCATGAATGGTGGGTTAATAGGCATTATCTACCAAAACTGGGATACCATTAAACAAAGTGCTTCAGATGCTTGGGAATCGGTTAAAGCTACAATAAGTGGAGTTTGGGAATCCGTTAAGCAGAATACATTAGAAATCTGGGAGAACGTTAAAAAATCAATTTCAGATAGATGGAATGAAATTGTTGCTGATGTTCAAGCCATTCCGGAAAAATTAAAAGCTGCGGGTTCGGAAATGATCGATAGCTTGTTAACGGGTATTCAAGAAAAATGGGAGGCCCTGAAAGGTAAGATTTCCTCTATTACTGACATATTTAAATCGTGGTGGTCAGGTGATGATAAAAAGGAAGTTGTTGTAAAAACCTCAAAGGAAATAACCAATAACGAAACTAATGAAAAAGCGAAACAGATTGGTCAATACGATAAAGGCGGCTCCATTTCAGCGGGAGAAATTGGCATCGTAGGTGAGCGCGGTCCTGAAATTATTAGTGGTTCGGCAAATGTCATCAGTCGTAAAAATACGGCGAATTATGCTGCCTTGGGGGTTGCTGTCGCTTCAATGTCTTTGCCCGTAGCGGCACAGGATGCACCGCTGCATCCGCAAAGTTTACCTACTCATTCTTATGAGGAAGTTCAGGCGAAAAGGGAGCGGAGTCAGCCACAACAATTTAGTGGCGCCCCGCAATATAACATTTATGTCTATGGTTCACAGGGACAATCCGCTCAGGATATTGCCCGCATGGTCAGACAGGAACTGGAACAACGGGAACGTATGCAGCAAGCCCGTATGCGTAGCTCATATTCTGATAGGGAGGAATTATTCTCATGATGGCTGCACTTGGTTTATTCGTTTTTATGTTGAAAACAACGCCATACCAGAGTTTTCAACATAAACAAAGCTGGAGACATGCCTTCAATAGCCGTGTGGGAGCACGGCCTGCCTGGCAGTTTATCGGTCCTGATAATGACACGGTCACTCTATCAGGGGAACTTTATCCTGAGCTGACAGGTGGTTCTCTTTCTCTGACCGCATTGAAATTAATGGCAGACAGTGGCAAAGCATGGTCTTTCATTGATGGTAGTGGTGCGATTTATGGCATGTTCGTTATCGAAAGCATTGATGAGACAAAAACGGAATTTATGTCGGGTGGTGCGGCCAGAAAAATCAGTTTTACACTGACCTTACGGCGGGTTGATAACAATTTGCTTGAAATGTTGGGAGATTTGCAAGAGCAGCTATCTGAAATACGGGACCAACTGCCTAAATCATTGGATGAGCTTTATAAACTTAAGGATCAAGCCATTGATAAAGTTAAGGGAGCATTCTCATGATAGATTTTCAACAGTGGATACCAAGCACAGATTGGGTTCCCCAATTTGATTTGATTACTGGCAAAGATGGTGCACCGGCTTTTCGATTGGAAACCAATAACAAGGATATAACTGGCAAAATTCAATCACGTTTAATGTCCCTAACGCTGACGGATAACCGCGGCTTGGAGTCAGATCAGCTGGATATTGAGTTGGATGATGCGGATGGGAAACTTATATTTCCTTCCCGGGGCGATATCCTGATACTGGAATTGGGGTGGCATGGCCACCCCTTAACCCCAAAGGGAAAATTTGTTGTTGATGAAATTGAACATTCTGGTGCTCCGGATCGGCTGACAGTTCGTGCCCGCAGCGCTGATTTTCGTGGTGATCTGAATGTCAAGCGCGAAGCGTCTTATCATAAACACACGTTAGAGAGTATTGTGAGTACGATAGCCACGAGAAACTACCTGCAATTTCAAATCAGCGATGAATTGAAAGGTCTCTCTATGCATATCGATCAAACTAATGAATCTGATGTGAGCTTTCTGACACGCATAGCACAGCAGGAAGGGGCGATTGCTTCAGTCAAAAATGGTGAATTGCTGTTTATTCTTCAAGGACAGAATAAGAGTGCGAGTGGTATGGCAATTCCTCCTGTTTTGATTACTCGTCAATCAGGGGATAGCCATCGGTTTTCTCTGGCTGATCGTGAAGCTTATACAGGTGTGGTCGCTCAATGGTGGGATACACAAAGGGCATCTAAACAAACGGTAACCTATAAACGGCAGGAGTCAAAGAACACAAAGGTTGATGTTTCTGTTCACTACGATAGCAGTAAAACTCAGGTGTCAGATAAAACCGTGCTTAAAACGAGTAGTGCTCCTTCTAATTTTAGTTTTTTCAAAAGGCAAGATAAAAAAGACCACAAAATGGTGAAAGAGAAAAACAAAAAGCCAGGTGTTGTCGATTTATCGAAAAAAGACTCTAAAAAGAAGGGGGGTAAAACATCTCCTTATGACAAGCCCAGCCACAAAAAAGCAAAAAAGTTGGGTGGTGATAAGACCCGAAGAGATAAAAGTCAGTCTTATTATGAGGAAAAGCAAGAATCAGCGCTTGAGTCTCATGAAGCAACGACTGAAACCAAGACGACCAAACAAGAAGCCCAAAAATATTTGCAAGGAACAGAAGAGAATGTACTGAAACTCTCCCGTGTATATAACAGCAAAGAAGAAGCAGAACGTGCTGCTGAAGCAGTTTGGAAAAAACTACAGAGAGGTGCAGCTCAGTTTTCTATCACTTTGGCGAAAGGGCGCGCTGACATTTATCCTGAAACACCTGTACAAATTGATGGATTTAAGCCGGAGATAAACGGAACTAGCTGGACGATAGTGAAAGTGACCCATAATCTCAATGACAGTGGTTTTACAACATCATTAGATCTCGAGATTAAACTTGATGATATCGAAATCAAAGCTGAGGATACTGAAACCAAAACTGAGAACACCTAAATAAACACTTGATCTCAATATGAGATCTTTGGTATATTGTTCACCAGACGAGAAGATGTTATTTCAAGAAAGGTGAACAATATGATTAAGTGTCCTCTGTGTGATCAGTCAGCGCATACTCGTAGCAGCTTCGAGCATTCAAGCCAAACAAAGGAGCGCTATAACCAATGTCAGAACATCAATTGTGGAGCAACGTTCGTCAGCCATGAAACCTTTGTCCGTTTCATTTCTAAGCCGGGTGAAGTCCAGAATGTAACGCCGCATCCAAAGGCAAAAGCTAAGAGACAACCTCGCCAGAAAGCGGCTGCCGCACAATAAATAACGAAAAAATCATTGCTCCGGTTTTTGCCACCATTATGGTGGCTTTTTTACGGATGTGGAATTGGCAAGGTTCTCTAATCGAGAACTCCATATGACGCCTACTTATAAACAAAGCAGGCGTTAAAATTATTGGCAGGGCTATTTCTGATATTCTGCCTGCAAAATCCTTTGCATCTCATCTTTGATGTGTAATTTTTCTTTTTTCAGACGTATAACTTTATCGCTGTAGCCAGTTCCATTTGGGCCTTCAAGCTGGGTTATCTCGTGGTCAAGTCGGTTATGTTTTTCAAACAGGGATTGGAAGCGGGGATGAGATTCTTTCAGGTTGGATACTAAATCACGATATTCTGGAAACATGAGACCTCCTATACGAAATTTACGACCACACTATATGAGTGTAGCAGCCCATTGTAATCTCAGATTTGAGAGATATCACATAAAAAGATCTGGTACTCTTTATAAGTCTAACTCATTGTTAATGAAAATTAATATTAACTTTTATTGCATATACTTCAAGTTTATGGAATAAGCCTAAAAATCAGTGCATTGCCAAAAAAACATAATTCACATCAGTATTTTTGTTGTTATGATTCAATCTCCTTTTTAAATATATTCAGAGGTGATATATGAAAAAATATCTATTTCCTTTAGCTGCTTTGATGGTATCGACTTCTGTTTTTGCTGACAAAAAACTGGAAGATGTAGCACCTTATCCTGCTGCTTCTGAGGGAATGGTACGCAGTGTGATTGAACTTCCTCAGAAAGAGCATGAAAACAACTACATGGTTGAGTTGATGATTGGCAAGGACATGAAAGTGGATTGCAACCATCATTGGTTTGGTGGCAAGTTGGAGACGAAAGTATTGGAAGGATGGGGATATGATTACTATGAGCTAAATAAAGTCTCTGGTCCCGCTTCAACAAAAATGGCCTGTCCAAATAAGGAAAAAACAGTACGTTTTGTTCAGATTAATTTAGGTAAAGATGCGTTTATACGTTATAACAGCAAATTACCTATCGTGGTATATACACCAAAATCGATGACAGTTAAATATCGTATTTGGCAGGCATCGGATGAAGTCAAGGCAGCAGTGCATAAATAATCTATTGACTTAGTAAATCAACAACCTGAGTTTTCGTTATATTAAACTCAGGTTGTTCGATTTATAACATTATCTTCTGTTTTTAAATTATTTTACTTTTAATAAGCAAGATGTTTCTACGACATTATTTGTTACCAAGTTAACAATAGAGCATCCATAAGAAACTAAACCTTAAATTCACCTTGATGATATTTGTCTCTCATTTTTTCTGCCTATGATTC
>NZ_LFCV01000197.1 GCF_001037465.1 Xenorhabdus khoisanae | reverse complement strand
GGCGCCATAGCCAAATCGTCTGGGAAGCGGATCCATCAGGCGCTATCACCACATTCGATTACAGCCCTGATGGTGCGCTTACCGAGGTAAAACTGCCGACTGGCGACATCTTTGCTTATGATTATGACGAACACGGGCAGCTCATCGAAACTGTTTTGCCCACCGGCGAGCGCTGGCAATGTCACTATGATGAGCAGGGCAATCTGACAGCACTGACCAATCCATTAGGGCATAGAGAAGAATACCAATACGGCACCCACGGTGAATTGCGCCAGCGCCTGTTACCGGACGGACGCCAGTGGCACTACGCCTATGACGAGCAACAGCGGCTGGCCGCAGTGATGACGCCGGACGGTCAGACCACTGGACTGCAACTGGATGAACTGGGGCGCCTGCGCCAACTCACCGATGCCCTGAAGCAGCAGACTCACTACCGTTACAGCGACGACCATGCCAGCCTTAACGGTAGCCTGACCGATGTCGAACTGCCGGATGGTACCACCCAGCAACTGGCCTATGACAGTGAACGGCGCGTGGTGGCAGTGACTGATGGCGAAGGCCATACCACGCGTTACACTTACGGCGCATTTGATCTGCTCAATCAGGTGACTCGACCCGATGGCACGGTATTACACTTTGGTTATGATCGTCTGACCCGATTGAACTCAGTGACCGCCTCCACTGGCGAAACCTACCGTTATGAGCGGGATGCCGCCGGGCAGATTATCCG
>NZ_LFCV01000196.1 GCF_001037465.1 Xenorhabdus khoisanae | reverse complement strand
TCAGGGACAAGCGCAGGTTCAGCTGAGTAGCACGTTTGCAGGGGAGCACCAGGTTCAGATCCAAGTCGGCGATCATAAGGTAGCCGCCCCCATTGTCACCTTTGATGAAGTGTTATTATCTACTATTCGGGTCAATAAAACCCGTGCCGCGGCGGATGGCGAAGATCAGGTGACTTTTACTGTCACCGTCACCGATATTCATGGGCAAGGGCTTGCGGATAAAGCGGTTGACTGGTCTGGCAATCTTGGCGAGATGATTTTTGTAGAAGACGGGACAGACAGTCAGGGAAATGCAACAGCAATCCTTGTCAGTCATCATGCTGGACAGGCTTCGGTCACCGCTGAAGTGGGTGAGCAGCCAGTCGTCTCCTCTGTGGAATTTATCCTGCCATTACGCCTGGTTGATACCGTTGCCGTTGACCGCCAGGGCGGCAATGCCAACCAGAAATCGTTTGGCACCAGAGGACCTTCCATTTTCTGGCATGGTGCAAAATTTCGTCTTATCACGACAGGTAATACAGGCCGGGTAAGCTGGCAGAGTGATTCTCCCGCAGTCACGGTATCGGGTGATACGGTATTGGTGCAGCAGAACCCGGATGGTGTAAGACTCACGGGAACGGATGAAGCAGGGCAACAGGTGGTACTGACTTTAGCTGGTTATACCTGGTTTGAGCGCTCCGGCCTGACGAAAGATTTTTATTCAAATGCGAAACAGCTTTGCAAATCACTCGGTAGCCGGATTGCCTCCAAATATGCGCTGGAACAGCTCTATGAGGAATGGGGGAACTTTTATCTTTATGATGGCTGGACGCGGGAATTTTATGTGACCTCCACGGATTATCTGGCTGCCAGCTCCGGTTCAGCAGAGCATCAGGCGAAATGGGCGTTTTGGGCAGAAACAGACCGGTGGATGCGAAATAGTTGGGCTACGACGGCATTTGCGTGTGGTAAGCAGCAGTACTGAATAGCGTGTTCCATTATTTTACCTATAAGAGAAATGAGCGGCTGTTTGGGTAGTCAATTGAAACGCCGCTATTTTTTCTTCGTTTTGAATGCCTTTTCTTGGATACGGCATTACATCCAGTGGTGATCCTGATTCAGATACAGGTTCCCCTCCCCAAAAAAATTATTATCACTTCAAGTAGTTATCTCTTTGGGACAACAAGTTTTCTCGAGCAATCCGTCTCCATGCATGACGTTTTTCTCATCTCTGAACTGACAGGTATCGATCGATTGGGGTGTTCTTAACGGGTTATTCGCCCTCACTAATGAAACAGTTAGTTAAATATAAATAAATATTGGTTATTATGATGGAAAGAAAAATTTAAC
>NZ_LFCV01000195.1 GCF_001037465.1 Xenorhabdus khoisanae | reverse complement strand
ACAAATGGTTATCCATGCTCACGATAGCGGTTTTCATGCAGTATCGGATAACTGTTTATGATGTAAAATATAATAATATCAATATGTTGAAAGGTCTTGGTGCAGCATGTATAGGCGTAATACATTCTGTCCCACTATGAAGACTGATGTTTATAAGTTGATTGTTTAACTAATCAAAGATTACAAAATAATACTAATTAATATATTTATTAAATTCGCACTAAATTTTTTGCAATTTATTTTTATTATTCAGTTAAAGTCAACATAAGGTATTTGTAAATGCTGAATGTAGGCCAAAACTGAAAAATAACGACTACCAGCATCGATGCCTCCATTCATCATGAAAAATGATGATACAAGTGGAGCTCAGAATGAGAACATCATTATGAATACTTACACACACAAGGCAATATTACACACAGCATTTACTGGGCAAAAATTTTCTCCTGCTGATAACACTGAAATAGACAGTAATATCAGTCACATGATATCAGCGCTAGAACCGTGGTTTAAAAATGTCCCTTCTCGGTTGGCTGAATTGGCAAAAATTGCACCGAATGACATCGCAGTTTCAGATCCACATGGAATATTGACATTTGGTGAACTCAATCAGCGAATTGATAAAGCGGCACATATTTTGCGTCACCACGGCGTCAAAATGGGAAGCAATGTTGCCATTGCAGCCCAGCGAGGCATTTCATGGTTTGTCACTATGCAGGCAATTTGGCGGATAGGGGCAGTATATATCCCCTTGAACACCATGATGCCGGAAAAACGCCTGAATGATATTCTCGCCAGTCTGCCGGAAAGTATTTTGATATCTGATGATACGGTATCGGCGGGGCTTAAGGCGTCAACATTAATCCCCATGGAGGTTATCTTAAGTAACATCAACGAGATAACTGAAGAGGCTGAAGGCATCGAGATTCCTGAGCTAGGCGATCATCCTGCATATGTGATGTTTACCTCTGGCTCTACGGGGTTGCCAAAATCAGTACAAGTACAACATGACAATCTGGCTGCTTGCTTATGTAGCTTTGGCAAGCTGCTGTCAATCAGTCAGCGTGACCACATGTTGGCACTGACAACGTTCTCCTTTGATATTTCAGTCTTGGAATTGCTGCTGACCGTGGTTCATGGCGGCAGTATCTACATTACTTCAATTGATACCCAACGTGATGCAATAGCATTGTCCGAAACGTTGTCAGATCCACGGTTTACTTTTGCCCAAGCTACACCTGTTACCTGGTCAATGGCTTTGAATGCGGGCTGGAAACCGCGTCCTGAAATGGGCATGCTTTGCGGTGGGGAAGCGCTGTCACAGGATCTTGCCGATCAATTGACAGACACGGGAGGAACGTTATGGAACGTTTATGGCCCGACAGAAACAACTATCTGGTCAACTGCGTTCCGCATGAAAAAAGGCGATAAAGTTCAATTGGGCGGGCCTATTCCGGGCACCAGTATCACCATTGTGGATAAATATCTGCGCCCTGTTCCTAAAGGGACAGTGGGAGAGATTCTCATCGGTGGGCTGGGCGTGACTGCGGGTTATCGTAATAACCCGACTGAAACCGCGAAAAGATATGTTCCCGATGTGACACAAAGAGGTAAAAGGGCATATTTGACGGGGGATATGGCACGCATGCTTGACGATGGCTCTCTCATTTACATGGGCAGACAGGACGATCAGGTCAAAGTGCGTGGATATCGAATCGAGTTGGGTGAGATAGAAATTGCACTAAGAAAACAAAATGGCATACAGGATGCCATTATCCGGGTGGCTGGCAGTGGCGACTTTGCCAAAATTCAGGCATTTGTGCTGTTCAATCCAAATATGGTTGTGCCAGAGGACTGGGTGCATGCAACACAAATATCGCTCAGAGAAGTATTGCACGAAGCCTGGATACCGACTGAATATTATCGTATCCCTTATATTCCGCTGACAAGCAGTGGCAAAAGA
Organism: Xenorhabdus khoisanae; assembly: GCF_001037465.1. Lineage (GTDB taxonomy): Bacteria > Pseudomonadota > Gammaproteobacteria > Enterobacterales > Enterobacteriaceae > Xenorhabdus > Xenorhabdus khoisanae. The sequence continues at coordinate 6,967 of NZ_LFCV01000195.1, read as the reverse complement.
GACAGAAAGCGGTTAGAAGAAGTTGCGGAACGATTGAATGCCAGTTATGACGTGGTACAGCCACAAACAGAAACGGAAAAACGCGTTTATGCCATCTGGCGTAATTTATTGGAGACGGACGCATTTGGAATTACTGATGATTTCTTCCAGATCGGGGGGCACTCCATCCTTGTTGCCCGTATGGTAGAAAATATTGAGAAAGCATTTTCACTGCGGATACCGATTTCCGGCATTTATGTTGAACCGACAGTTGCCAGAATCGCATCCATTTTGGATGAAATGCAAGCTGTGTATCAGGCAAATCCTGCCCAGAACATGGGAAATTATCATAGCGAAGCATTAATCCGTCAGCATGCTGAAACGCTCAAAAATGATGTTTATCTGAAAGAAAGTATTCGTCCTGATGGATTGCCCCGGGCTAACTGGTCTCAACCAGAGACGGTATTGCTGACAGGCGCGACCGGATATCTTGGCCTGCATTTACTGGAGCAATTGTTGAAACAAACTTCGGCCAGAGTCATCTGCTTATGCCGTGCATCTGATGAAAAACATGCCCGCGACAGAATCAAGGCCGGCTTCAGAAATTACCAGATTGATGTAGGTAATGGTCTTGACCGAGTGGATTTCATTATCGGTGATTTGGGGCAGCCACGTTTTGGTTTGCTACCGGAGACATGGACACAGATCGCAGAAAGTGTTGATGTTATTTATCACAACGGGGCGTTGGTTAATTTCATTTATCCCTATAGTGCACTGAAGGGGATCAATGTCGATGGTACCAGAACGGCATTGGAACTGGCCTGCACTGCGCGTTTGAAACATTTCCATTATGTTTCCTCCGTGAATGCACTGTTTGCGACAGAATCACCTCGCCCTTATCTGGAAGATGATCGTGCCATGAGTGAATCGGTGCGTGATCCTTCTGGCTATTCGGGGAGTAAATGGGTATCAGAAGGGATCATCAATATTGCTCGCAAACGGGGCGTACCAGTGAGTGTTTACCGTCCGGGCCTGATTCTTGGACACACCCGTACAGGCGCTGCACAGGGCAATGATTATCTGGTTGCATCTTTGAAAGGCTATCTGGCAATGGGTTTTTATCCTGACCATGCTCTGTTGCTTGATATTGTACCGGTAGATTATGTGGCGGCATCGTTAGTCCATATCTCCAAAAAACCAGAATCCAATGGAAAATTCTTCAACTTGTTCAACCCGGAACAAGTTTCTATCCGGCAATTTTTCGACTGGGTGAGGGAGTTCGGCTACATCCTCAACCCCGTACCGTTTAATGAGGGTAAAGAGAAGATCCTTGCGTTGGATGATACGCACCCGCTGTATCCGCTGATCCCCCTGATCAGGGATATGACGAAGAAACCTTATCGTGCTCTGGATCCAGATTATATTGATGAAATTCATCCTGAATTGGAGTTGAAAAATACGCTGTCAGGGTTAGCAGGAAGCGACATTCGCTGCCCGACAATTACGGCTGAATACGTTCATCAAGTATTACGTTATCTGATTGGCACTGGATTCTTACCGGGCATCTTGTCAGAAAGTTTCAAAAAGGAGGCTATAGCATGAAACAGACAACAGGAAATGATGCTATGAATTGGATGGTCGTCATCAATGCCAAAAAGCGGTATTCAGTCTGGCCTGCTGAGTATGATATCCCAATGGGATGGATGGCAATTGGCAGAATGGGATCAAAAGAAGAGTGCCTGAGCCACATTGCTGCAATTTGGCCAGAGCCGACAAAATAGATTACTGGCTTATTATCAATCTTTATTAATCACTGTCATGGGTATGCTTCTGCGGGAGCATGCCCATTTTTCATTTTGTTTGCGCCCTTCCATGCGCGTTTTTCGCTCGTTATTTATTTTAGATGTAGATACCCGACCGATACGTGATCACGTGGAGTTGGCAACGCACTGTTTCTATCATACGCCGCTGAAAGAGGCCTACCACACGCCATGCCATATGGAAAAAATGGGCTGGGCTGCCTATTCTATTGAATTGATCAAGCGTATTCCGGGGATTGAATTGATTAGGTGAGCTATTCGCCTCATTTTGTGAGGCAAATAGCGTTGTTATTCGCCTCACAAGATGAGTAGAATGGTTCGATAGTTGGCATCATAAGGTGAAACCTAATGTGGATATGGGAACAAGAAAATTGGCCTGATTTTAAATGGAATGAGCATGTTCTGACGCCCATCTTGCGGGAAATTCATTTTAATCAGGGATTATTGCTGGGAAGAGCGGGCGCTGAAAACACAGAACAAGCAACATTGGATAATCTTCTTGCCAGTATTCTCTATTCCTGCGAAATCGAAGGCGAAAAGCTGAATGCGGCATCAGTTCGTTCTTCATTAGCAAATCGATTAGGTATCAGTGAAACTAAGCCCTATCCAACGAGTGAACAATCTGATGGTATGGCTGAAATTGCCTTTGATGTGGTGGAAAGGTATAACGAACCATTGACGCTTGAACGCATTCTAAAATGGCATGAATTGATGTTCCCCGAAGGTTATACCTTGTTTAACCCTATCAAAGGCGGGCAGTTGAGGCATAGAGGAATGGAAGTTGTCTCTGGTAGAATAGACAAACCGATTATTCATTTTGAAGCTCCACCTGCCGAAAGATTACAAGGGGAGATGGCAAAACTTATTGCCTGGTTCAATCAATCTCGTCATGAGTTCAATCTTGATCCCATCCTGCGGGCAGCAATAATACATTTATGGTTTGTCACACTGCATCCAATGGAAGATGGTAACGGGCGTATTACCCGTTTTCTGACCGATTTAGTATTGGCGCAAGGAGAAAATCGCTCGATCCGGTTTTATGCTATGTCAGTGAGTATTTGTGAACGTCGTAAACAATATTATGAAATATTGGAACAGACACAGCGTAATGGTTTGGATATTACCGATTGGATGGTGTGGTTTCTGCAAACATTAAATGACACGCTGATTGCTAAATTGAAGCAAATTGATAATACGGTGAAAAAGACCCGATTCTGGCGTTGTATCGATCAAAGTCAGTTGAGCGGAGAACAGTTCAAAGTCCTGAACAGAATGTTGGATGGTGATTTTCAGCAAGGTATTAACAGTAGCCAATATCAGAAAGTGGCTAAAGTAAGCCGCGCAACAGCGACCCGGCATTTAAATCATCTGGTGGAACTTGGCTGTTTGGAAAAAACTGAAGCTGGTGGCCGTAGTACACGCTATATCATTCATCATATTTGAATCGATTTTAAGGAAAGTACTGGCTCACTATTTTTTACTTCACTATTTTTTACTTCACTATTTTTTACTTCACTATGATTGATGCACCTATCACTGTATATACAATGATAGGTGGTGTAATATCATACAGATAATATTATTTGGCTGCCCTGTTGGGGGGAAAATCTCACGTCAATTATTATCGCAACCACTCAATACAACCAATCCTGCCCCATTCGGTCTGCGGCCAAAATCGCGGCATAAACCTGCTCTGGTGTTACAGTAAATGGCATATTGTGAATGGTTTCCCCTTCCGCACAACTTGCTATGGCAACCTGCATGATTTTCTGATTCAGTTTTTCATTATCACGCAGACCCAATTGTTCCAGCGTGACTGGCAAACCTACCTGTACACAAAAATCGAGCACGGTTTCCAACTCTTCGTTTGGACTGTTTTCCAAGAGCAATTGTGCCAGAGTACCGAATGCCACTTTTTCTCCGTGATAGAGATGATGACACTCTTCCAACACCGTAAAGCCATTGTGGATAGCGTGAGCGGCAGCCAGACCCGCACTTTCAAAACCGATGCCGCTGAGGTAGGTATTCGCTTCAACAATATTTTCAACTGCAGGCGTGCTGACACCCGCTTCCACTGCCAGTTTTGCTTTGTAACCTTCTGCCAGCAGGGTTTCATAACACAGTTTTGCCAGGGCCAGACCTGTGGTGGATGTTGCACCGCCAGCCATAGTGGGTTTATGGGCTGCACTGTTGGCTCGTGCCTCAAAATAGGTGGCGAGCGCATCCCCCATTCCTGCCACAAACAGACGAATTGGCGCTTTGGCAATAATATTGGTGTCCATCAACACAACATTCGGGTTTTGTGGGTAGATCAGGTAGCTGTCAAACTCACCCAGTTCGGTATACAGGACGGAAAGGGCACTGGTCGGCGCATCGGTTGAAGCAAGGGTAGGAGAAATAATCACTGGCATTTTGGATTCGTGTGCAATAGCTTTGGCTGTATCAAGGGTTTTTCCACCCCCTAGCCCAACCACAGCCTGACACTGGTTACTCACTAGAATGGCTGACAGGCGCTGGATTTCACTACGGCTGCACTCACCGTTAAAAATTTCGAAGTGACTGGTGACTTCGTGTTTCTCCAGACTTTTGCTGACAGTATCCCCAATAAGACTCATCACGAAATTATCGGCAATCACGAAGACGTGGTCAGCAAGCATTTTGGTGTATTGACCAATGTGAGATAACGCACCTGGCCCCTGGATATATTTGGATGGAGACTGGATCACTTTCAGCATAAGAAATATTCCTTCTTCACTGGAAACTAGGTATAGAGTGTCACAATACTGGCATGAAGCAGGTTACAGACAGTGTCATGTCAAAATATGTGTTTACCTGCCCATCAACACTATACGGCAAAATATACAGAGGGGTTATGAGTAAAAGCAGGAAATGTGTGATTTGGTAGGAAAAACGGGAAGAGGATTGATTCAGGGTATGACGATGCGAGACTCAGTTAAGAAGAGCCTATCCCTGTAGACTCTTAATCCGGATTGTTCGGCGGCGGTGTTCACGAGAATACACTGTATTTCACGGTGATAACTGAGAGTTAATCCTTTAACTGATCATGGTTTTCTGCATACCAGGATATATAGTCATCACTTGATATTGGTGTTTCAATTCCAGATTTATCCACCTCAAAACAGGAAATAAAATCAATGATCTTTTCAGCATTTTTACGTATGTATTCTGTGCGTCTTTCCTCTGTTTTTTTAGATTCTTGCAGATCAATTATCTCATTTATTAAGAGGTTACTCATGGAACGATGAGCCCAGTCGATAAGGTAACCTTCGATAATCATGTCAATATCATCATGATGATACGAGTCAATCATTGTCGTCACAACGGATAAAACAGCATATGTCCGGCTCAGTTCCAGAAAATCATCACTATGTTTATTAACAATATCCAAATTTGTTCTTCTATTGCCGCTGACGATTATCTTTTTCAGTTTGTTTAATAAAAAATTCAGGTAATTAGTCAGAATGAAGAATAAATCATGTTGAATATCTTTATTGTTATTTTTTATGCCATTAATAAGAATCATTTCTCCCGCCTTCAGGGAAAGCACAAGATTATCGCCTTCGGCAGTAATTGCACCAAAATTAGCTATCAGATAATGGGGTATCTTGTTGATAATAAATAATCCATGAGAGCCACAGCGTTCACGGCAGTTAATTAATATTTCTTGTGTACGCCATGTGCACAGGGATTTAGCCGTGATAATTTCAATAAGCAGATCATCTGAAAATTTAAAGTTTTTGACAGTTTTGGATAGCGTTACTGAAACTTTTTCCGTCAACTCTTTTAAGTATAATGAGTGTGCGACCGTACTTAGAGTATCCCAGGCAATTCCCTCTTTAAAATGAAGATAGTTGATTACTGGCATAGCCCCTGAATAGCCGAAAGTTTGTCGTTTATGACCATAAATGCTGGTGATATGCAGAGCGGATTTCGCTGCTGCAACAGAGCTTATGGCCATGCATAATTTTCCGGTATGTATTCGGTTTGTGATTAACGCAAACCGTTCTTTTAATGTTTTAGTATGCAATGATACCTGACCATTTCGGTGCAATGTGATCATGTTGCCGGCAAGAAGCCCTTCAAAAGAAACTTCAACGTTATTAAATGAAGTGATTGCGTTATCAAGATAAAATCCTGGTTTATCGCCGAGTGTAGTGATTTTAACACCAGTAGTTAATTTGCCATTGACTGACAGAGGGAATACAAATGGGAAAATGCCGTATCTTTTCCCTGATACATTGAGTTGGGCAAAAACGACCGCCACTTTAGGTAATTCACACGATATGGTGTTGGGCATGAATTTATATGAACCGGGACTGGGTGAATTAAGTATGAATACACCTTTTTCTGGAAGGTAATCGGCCTGAGTTTCGATCGCTACCAGATTATGACCGTGAGCCAGTTCAGTGGCCAGATATACGCCAATAGCATGACCTGAACAAAGTTTTTGGTATAGATCTTCTATGTATGGTGTTTGTGCCCCTAAATTGGTGATAGTTCCTGTGGTCAGATTAAAATGAATTGATAGCATAGAAACTACAGCCCCATCGTGGGGGGCAACTAATTCATGAAGTGCAGCCAGTTCATTAAATGAAGTTAAATTGATATTATTTTTCTTAATATAGTTAAGTAACGCTATAAATTTCTTTACTGATGATTGGTAATCATTGCAGGTGGTTTTAAGTATATCTGAAATATTATCCGAAGATTCTGGATTACTTATTCTAAAATAATGTTTTAATTTTAATACTGAGTTACATAATGGTTGATTCATATGACCATAACCTTATTCTTGGATAATAAAATGTATATGATCCATCCGCACGTTAAATGGATACAGAAAAACATATCTTTTTTCTTAAGCCATTGGGGAGATAATGAGAAAAATGATATTAAGGATAAAAACCAACATGTGTTAACTGCGCATTGTGATGCCAAAGGAAAAATGTGGAGTAATCTACGGCTGTTTCGACGTGGAGAAGGTTTTGCCTATATTGAACGTCATTCCGTATTGGACACGCAATTAACTGAATTGAAAAAGTATGCTGTTTTTTCCAAAGTGACTTTTGCCAAAGATGACGAAAGTGTCCTGCTCGGTGTTGCGGGAACAGGAAGCCGGAAAGCATTGGCAACCTTCTTCCCTGATC
>NZ_LFCV01000194.1 GCF_001037465.1 Xenorhabdus khoisanae | reverse complement strand
AGATGCCTACTATAGCAACTGACCGCCTTTTTCAGAAATTGCACTTATCATGCGAATCTAAGCATCAATTTTTAGAGAGCAATGTTAATTTACATTATTATATTCAAATTTATATTTTTTTTAATTTAAGTTAGATTGCTATTAATCTAATCCACTTTATATTTAACTATAATTGAAGTTATTTAATTCTGTTAGCTATTAAGAATAGTTTCATGTCTTGATTGTTCTAGTATCACCATTAGGTAATTCGATCCAGAGGCTAAGTTTTCCGCCCATCACTTCGATATAGCGTTTCAAGGTAGACAGTTTAACATCTTGATCTAACCGTTCTATTTGAAGAACGGAGGACACAGGAATATTCAGCGCCTCGGCTATGGTTCTTAGCGGGAAATTCAGCTCCTCTCTCAATACTTGCAATCTGTTTTTTGAAATGGCTCCTTCCGTTATGCTGCGAGTTTGACGTAGGCTTTCTGGGAGGATTTTTGCTGCTAAAAGTAAATTATCGAAGATTTTCACGGCTTCACCTCCGGCCCATTTGGAAGAACCACGGGGTTTGCGTTCCTCATTCAGATTACCTGCGTGATCGTAATAGCGGCTGGGCCAGATTTCAGCCGGATGTAGATTGAGACGCAGGGCAATAATCCATTCGCCTTTTGGCCAGCTACGGCTGAGTGCGTTGCTTAAGTGTAGGCGCTCGCATTTAAAAACAGTCGTGCTCACGTTTATCCGGTTTTTTTGCTCACATTAAGTGCAAATGAAATGGGGTTTATGCTCACGCTGATTGCAACTATGCTCGCATTTCATTTCGTCCTGCTCACACTAATTGCAAATGAAATCCGCTTCCATAGACTGACCAATTATCTTTTATGGGTAGACCCAAAAAAGATAACAGGCCCGTTCATTGGGGATTCCATTTTCAGTTAGTGTGAGCCGGATTAAATGCGAGTAGCCACAGTTAAGTGTGTAGCTATTAGTTATACATTTGCTATAATGACTGTCTACCCATTTGCTATACAGGTGATTTATGAGAACACAACCTAAAGAAACCCCGATTAACATCAGGGCGAAAGCCTTCCAGCGGGAGCTTATTGACCATGCGGCAAACCTGCACTCAAAGACCCGAACTGATTTCATTTTGGATGCTGCCTGCCGTGCAGCCGAAGAGGCCATACTCGATCAGCGCCACTTTTTCGTTAACGACGAAAAATATCATGCGTTCATGCAGATGCTGGAGCAACCGCTTTCTGATAATGCAGGTTTTAAAAAACTCATGGGATATAAAGCACCGTGGGAATAAGCGCACCTGAAATATTAACAGCTGAACATAATATCAATGATTTTTATTGCCAGCATGAAACATTAAACGAATGGCTTTCGCGCCGGGCTTTAAAAAATAATAAGCTCGGCGCGAGCCGCACATTTGTTATTTGCAAGAAAGGCACAAAAGACGTTATTGGTTATTATTGTCTAAGCGCTGGCTCAATTAATCATATTGAATCTACCCCCTCGCTTAAACGCAATATGCCAGATCCTATCCCTGTGGTGCTTCTCGGCCGTCTGGCTGTCGATGTGGAGTATCAGGGGAAGAAGCTAGGAGCATTGCTTCTCCAAGATGCCTGGAAGCGTGTCGTCAGCACGGCGGAACAAGTGGGCATTTCAGCTATAATCGTCCACGCACTTGATGAAAGCGCCCGATCATTCTATACGCGTCTTGGCTTCGCCCAGTCACCGTTAGAGCCATACACGCTGATGCTTCCATTAGGCCCAGTGAAAGAGAAGCTGTAAAATACTACATTTTTCATTTGCAGTTAGCGTGAGCCGGATGAAATGGATTGCAAGCCGGAAAAGATAAATGCAAGCTCATTTGCAGTTAACGTGAGTCCGTGACGATTTTCATTTGCAATTAATTTGAGCCGAAAAACCGGATAAATGCGAGTCCGGCCATTTTCGATTGTGAGCCGTTACAATTACCCAGATAGGTTGAAGAGTGTGTTTCACGTTCCAGCATTCCTTCGACGTACTCTTTACTGGCATATCCCGCCGCAGTGAGAGCTGTGGCGACTTGGCGAATAGCACTTTCTTTATTGGTAGCATATGCTGCCAGATGGATATCTTGTAACAGTAGATGAAACATAGATGTTTACTTTCCTATAAT
>NZ_LFCV01000193.1 GCF_001037465.1 Xenorhabdus khoisanae | reverse complement strand
CATCAAAGCCGCCCTTTTGGCTTCTGAGGGCTAGACTGCTAAGATGATTGCTCAAGCTCCGCTTGTTCATGAAAATACCTCTTATCCAATCAAAAAGCTTTAAGCTTTATCTGAACAGTTTTAACCAAACCCGCGTTGCTGATTGGGAAACAGTACAAAAAACTCTGCAACAGGATTTATCTGCTTGTGCCAATGGCGATATCGAAATTGTTTTACATCACCTTCATGAATTCAATCAGCAGCCAATTGCCGAATTTGCAGGAAAATGCATCGATAATCAGGATATTGAAAAAGCGCACAAAGGAATAGTGCTCTTCTTTTCAAGATGAGTATGCGAGTATAACCAACCAGGCTTGGAAATTCCTTATGAAGGTAAGGCGTTACATGTTTAGTATAAAAGAATTTAAAATCCCGGTAATGGCTCATGTGAAATAAGATGAGAATCGTCATTACTTCTCTGAAAGAAAGAGAAGACGAGCGATTACGCTGGAGTAATCCGTCCCCGATTAACTGCTGATGCCAGAAAGGGACAAACTTTTGGCAGAAATCATCGACGCAGCAGTAAAGTTCTTCCAAAGTAGCCATAGCCTGAGGATCTCCACGATTTTTTTCTTTGACAAAAAATTTAATCGTGCCTCAGACACTTTAGTTCCTTTCTAAAGGAAGTAACTAAACTGCTGGATGAAACCAGTTATACCCAATAGATTTCAAGTTGCTGTAACGGCAAGTGGTAATTCCTCAGAAACCGAGATAACTTGCATAGGTAACACCATGTTATATCGTTATACTACTAAAGGCGTAAACGCAATAAAGCAGCAACTTGAAAGATAGAGAATATAAAACTTTTGTGATCATTTTTATATTAAAATATAATTAAATTTCCCTGGTGATGACAAACCGGACGATACATATTTTGTATATTTTGTAATAAATAAGAGTGGCAGATAGTTACTACGGAACGGTGAATTTCGCATTTTTCTATCCCCCACCACCCTAATTAAATA
>NZ_LFCV01000192.1 GCF_001037465.1 Xenorhabdus khoisanae | reverse complement strand
AACCCGTGATGTGTGGGATGTACTGGAAACGGCCACGGGGGCGCGTTTGCAGTCGTTGTTGTTCGGCATTACCACCGCTGGCTTTAATAAAGAAGGGATTTGTTACGAACTGCGTGATTATGCCGTTAAGGTCCTGCGTGGTCAGGTGCCCCCCGATGATACTTTTTTCGCCCTGATCTACACACTGGACAAAGATGACGACCCGTTTGATGAAACCGTGTGGCAGAAAGCGAATCCCGGATTAGGTATCTGCAAGCGCTGGGATGACCTGCGGCGGCTGGCGAAAAAGGCCAAAGAGCAAGTGTCAGCGCGGCACAATTTTTTCACCAAGCATATAAACTCTGTAACTGATATGGGATTAGATGTACTCATGTTGTTTGTAATCATATGAAAAATAAAAATAAATTGATATTTGGTGTTTTCATCCGTTTTGGTGTTTGCGGGTTGTTACACCACCCTGCGTATTGCAATGTGTATTGCAAAATAGAAAAAGGTTCGCTAAATGGCTGTAAACAAGCTCAGTGATAAAAAACTCAAATCCTTATACGGTAAACCAGTTGAAAAACAGCAGACGATAGCGGACGGAAACGGGTTATCAATCAGGGTAAGTAAGCAGGGTACAATCAGCTTTGTTTTTTTCTACCGCCTTTATGGGCGTGAAAGTGCTCCTATATGGTTGACGTTGGGTAAATACCCAGATTTGAGCCTTAAGGCAGCAAGGGAACGAAGAGATGAATGCCGGGTATGGTTAGCCGAAGGAAAAGATCCAAGAATACAGATAAAAATAACAAAAGAAGACTCTTTAAAACCTGTCACGGTAAAAGAGGCAATAGAGTATTGGATTAATAATTATGCTATCAATAAACGAAAAGCAGTAGATCATATTAGAGGTTGTTTTTTCAAGCATATTTATTCTGAGATAGGACATATTCCATTAAAGGAATGCACATTATCAATGTGGATTAGGTGCTTTGATAAAATTAAAAGAAAGGCACCAGTACAAGCGGGAGCACTTTTAAAAATATCACAACAGGCATTGAAGTTTTGTCGAGTAAGAAAATATGCAATTAATCATGAAATAGATGACTTAGATATTGGTGATGTTGGTGAAAAAGCAAATAGGAGAGACAGAGTGTTAACAAATGATGAATTAAGAGAAGTATGGCGTCATGTGAATAAAGAATATGATAATCATATTATGTCACACGAAAACAGAATTATTCTTAGGTTTTTAATTGTTTTTGGTTGTAGGCTTTCCGAAATACGACTTTCAAAATGGAGTGAATGGGATTTTTTGAATAATATATGGCGAGTGCCACCAGAGCACAGTAAAAATGGCAGGGAAATAATCAGACCGATCCCAAGTAATTTTAAAAACTGGCTGTTGTTATTAAATAAAGCAACAAAAAATCGAGAATATGTTATTGGTTTTGATATGAAGCAATGTACGGCAAGTGTAACTATTGCGAAAATATGGAAGAGATTAAATCATAAAGAGAAGTGGACTGCACACGATATACGAAGAGTATTTGCTACCTCGCTCAGTGATAACGGATTTGAGCATAATGTTGTTGAACAATTATTAGGTCATTCGTTAAATGGCGTCGCTGGAATATATAACCGAAGTCAATATATTGAACAAAAAAGAAATGCGCTCTACTGGTGGGTAAATTATTTGGATTCTTTTATTGAGGAGGGAGAGATAATAAAAAATGATACACATATTAACGCGTGAAGAATTAGAAGGTTTAGACGGTCTTGACAGATTAATTAGAGAAGAAGAATGTGAATGGTTAACGGGATTGGGAAGAAGGCACAGATCTTTACTGGAAAAAGAAGGCCAATTCCCTTTAAAAATAACAATAGGCCCACAATCAAAAGTTTATCGATTATCTGAGATTCAAGACTGGATAAAAGGCATTTGGCAGCCTGAATAAAAAAATTGAATTAATAATAGCCCCGTTTATCGGGGTTTTTGTTTTTTTGGAGAATATAAAAATATGGCATTGAAATTCACTTCACCGACACCACAAGAACGACAATCAATTTTAAATGAATATGGTGAGAAATATGATCGCAGAATAAGAGAAAAAGAATGTGAACATCTTTCAAGTTTATCGCGTTCTCGTCGCTGGGTATTAGAAGAAGAGGGCAGATTTCCTAAACGTGTTCCATTAGGGCGTAATTCTGTTTCATGGCTATTAAGTGATGTTTTATGGTGGGTACATAATCCGCCAACGGTAGAAAATATAAATAATCCGTATAGCCGAAAACTTGAAAATTAAATAATAACGTCATGAAAAAATTAACTATCTTAATTGGCTGCGGTCAAACTCATTTTAAAAGCAGTTTGATTTTAGGGAATAGAGGCGAAAGACAACCCTCATTAAGAGGGTTAATTGATTATTCTTGCTCAGATGATGCTTTGGCTTTGCGCTGGCGGCGTTTGATCTCACCTTTTATTGCCGTAACAATAAAACCAGCATTGCTTTCATCATTGTTTTTAGCTTTTTCCATATTTTCCATAACTTCATGTGGTATGCGAACAGTAGTCATTTGTGATTTTGCATTCTTCGCACCAGTTGCCATTACTGAATCCTCTTTGATTTGGTGTATTTCATTATACATTAAAAATAAACAGGAAAAAGTATTGACGTATATTTCTCTCAGGGATAAAGTGAAATACACCTTGAGTCATTTAAGGCTCAAAATAGCAACGCCCCGAAGTGCTACCAACACTATCGAGGCGTCTAACCAGAACGTAAAGGAGACTTACGATATGGCTGACACACAGTCTAACCAAACTCGCCTAAAATTTACATTCCTAATTGCATCCGGCACTCAGCGGCTGATAGATCTTCATCCTGTCCGCCTGATTATTGTACTGGCATACAGCGAAAATGAAGCCCGTTCATTGGCGGGAATACCCTCACTGATCTTCGTATCACGTCAGGGGGCACGTCATGAATAAGAAACCAATCTCATTAAAACAGGCGCTGCATCGTGCAAGTCTGGGAATTTCACTTTTCACATTTATCACCAAAAAAGCCAAAGATGAACGCTGCGCAACTAATTTAAATAACCTGATTGCACTGGCTTACGGCATTCATCAGGAGGTTTATCGCGACCTGTCAAAACATGTCCCACAGAATCCAGCGAATAAATTAGTTAATTGCCTTGTACGCCGGGAAAGCGATCCGTTAGGCCAGTCTTCATTTCGGGCGGGATTATGTACCTCTTTATATGAGGTCATTCTTGAGCAGGCCAGCCAGCATTGTTCGGAAGAGCTGCATGATTTGTTGTCGCTGGCCTGTGATATCAATCATGAGGTTTATCACGCACTTTATGCGGTGGTTAATGGTGAGGATGCGTGAGTATGAGTCAGGGAAACCATAACGCCAAAAGCCGCCCAATTGATGTAATCCGAGCGGTGAAGCAATCCGCTGCTAATCATTGGCAACTGTTATTGCCTGCCTGTGGGATTGACGTTCCGTTAAAGGGTAAGCATGGCGCTTGCCCGATATGCGGCGGTACTGATCGCTTTCACTTTATCGATGATAACCATCACGGCGACTGGCATTGTCGCCAGTGTGATGAGCCGAATCATGGTGATGGGTTGGATTTAGTCGCGAGAACCAAAGGGATCACGGTTTATGCAGCGGCTAAATTGGTGGCTGAGGTGCTGGTAATGCCTTTACCTGACCTAAAAACCGTTGAAAAACAGCCGCGAGCTGCCAAGCCGATAGCTGAACGTATTGCGGCACTGATTGCTAGCACGGTTACGGGTGAATCTCAATATCTGACTAAAAAGGGGCTGAAATGCCCCAATCAGCGGCTATTGAAAGATGGATCGCTATTGCTGGTCACTCAGACATTAGACGGCACAATCACGGGCGCTCAGATCATTAAGCCGAACGGTGAAAAACGCCTTGTTTCCGGTACGCAGAAGAAAGGCAGTTTTACCCCCTTATCCCAAATTACCGGAACGCCAGACACTTTCATCATTACCGAAGGTTATGCCACTGCTTTAACTGTCAGGCAATTGCATAAAGGCGTTGTGTTAGCAGCCATTGATGAAAGTAATTTACTCACCGTTGCCGAATTGGTCAGAACGCAATGGCCAAGCGAGAAAATCATTATTGCTGCTGATAATGATTGGCACGAACATGGTGAACGAGACAAAAACGGCAGGCTAAAAAAGAATGTCGGCAAAATAGCGGCAGAAAATACCGCTATAGCGATTAACGGTTGGGTGACTTTACCGCCTACGGCATTAAAAGCCGATTGGGACGATTATCGCCAAAAGTACGGTATTGAGTCAGCAAAGCAGGCATTCAATAACGGGTTATATCAGGCAGGGGAGAAAACACGAATGGAAACAGAAGCAGTTGTGCTCCAAGAAGCGAAGCCTAAAAAGGCCAGTAACAATCTGGCACAAATGGCAGCCAGTCAGCGCGGGGCGCTGCTGGTTGAACGTTACGGCAAGGTAGCGGTTAATCCTGAGAGTGAAACGGTTTACCACTATAACGGCGCAATATGGCAGACCGTACCGGATAGCGAGCTGTGTCGCGCAATGGTCGCAATCTTCGATCAATACGAAACCCCTTATA
>NZ_LFCV01000191.1 GCF_001037465.1 Xenorhabdus khoisanae | reverse complement strand
TCCCTATAATGCGCATCCGTTGTCACGACAAACACACAAACCTGTCGAGATGACAAAGTGAAAGGCCTTGAAAAATAAGGCTTGACACTTGAGGCGAAAGGCGTAAAATACGCAGCCTCGCAACACGGAAGGTACTTCCGGTTGCGCCGCTCTTTAACAATTTAATCAGACAATCTGTGTGGGCACTCGCAAGACACTATCCACGCCGAAAGGCGAAAAAGATAACAAGTCTTGAAGAGTGACTGAACAGTTAATTCATTACGAACTAACAACAGTTTAATTCTTTGAGCATCAAACCTTTAATTGAAGAGTTTGATCATGGCTCAGATTGAACGCTGGCGGCAGGCCTAACACATGCAAGTCGAGCGGCAGCGGGAAGAAGCTTGCTTCTTTGCCGGCGAGCGGCGGACGGGTGAGTAATGTCTGGGGATCTGCCCGATGGAGGGGGATAACCACTGGAAACGGTGGCTAATACCGCATAACCTCTT
>NZ_LFCV01000190.1 GCF_001037465.1 Xenorhabdus khoisanae | reverse complement strand
AGTGACCGCCTCCACTGGCGAAACCTACCGTTATGAGCGGGATGCCGCCGGGCAGATTATCCGGGAAACCGATTTTACCGGGCGTACCCTCGACTATCAGTACGATAAACTGGGACGCCGCACACTGACTCAATATCCCGACGGTCAGCAGCTTCGCTGGCATTATTCCGCTACTGGTTTGCTGATCAAGCAGGAAAGCTGGCAGCCGGAAGATAACCAACTGGTGCTGAAAGCCACGACCCGTTACGAATACAACAAGCGGCATCAGTTGGTGAAAGCCACTAATGCCGATGCGGTGGTTGAATATGAGTATGACAAGGCCACCGGCCTGCCAGTCTGCGAATGCATCAACGGGCGGGAAATCACGCGCAAATGGGATAATCTGACAGGACGTCCTGTCAGCGAAAGTGTGGATGGCAATACCCTGCATTTCGGTTATAACCTGTCGGGGAGTCTGAATCACTTTCAGCTTAACCAGCATGCGCCACTGACATTCCAGCATGATGCACTGGGACGGGAAACGGTGCGCGAAAGTGCCAACGGGTTTATCCTTGCCAGCCGCTATACAGCAACCGGTTTACTGGCACATCAGTCGGCAGGGCAAGCCACCCAATTTTTCAGGGAAACACTGGCGCAAAACGACCCGCACTTCCCGCCACAGGCCACCGCCGTCAAC
>NZ_LFCV01000189.1 GCF_001037465.1 Xenorhabdus khoisanae | reverse complement strand
ATCCATAATATATATTGCCTGCCGTCACATATTAAATAAGGCAGGCAATAAAATTAGCATTCTTTCCTCATCCATTTAAGTTTTTCATATTTTAATACGAAAAACAAAAAATTCAGATTATTCCTAATTAGCATAAGCGAAATACCAATATTTCAGAAGAAATTTTTATTCACTCTATTTAGATAAAAAATCAATTTATTGAAGATTATGGTATCAA
Source organism: Xenorhabdus khoisanae (assembly GCF_001037465.1). Taxonomy (GTDB): domain Bacteria; phylum Pseudomonadota; class Gammaproteobacteria; order Enterobacterales; family Enterobacteriaceae; genus Xenorhabdus; species Xenorhabdus khoisanae. The sequence goes on along the minus strand of NZ_LFCV01000189.1, from coordinate 2,108 downwards.
ACTCCTATACTTTTACTTAATACTGTGGTTTATTGTTCATAAGAGCATGACGAAATTTGACTTATATATGGTTATATAAATAAATATATAACGATTAGTGGAATGACTAACCCTATTCAATAAAAATTCCACAATCCGCATTGTCTCTCATTTCACGAATTAACCAAAAATTTAGTATTTGCTTTTTTACTTTTATACCTATATTTAATTATCCAATTTTAAACACTTACAGTTGTTGAAATAGCAGAGTTTCATTCCAAAGCCTCGATAAACCCCTAATTTTGTTTTTACCTTTCACAACGAGCATGTTATTTTGTTTAGTATACTAAACACGAGAAGGGGGTTATATGAGACAATTTGACTACTTGAAAGAGGCGATTAAACAAGCAGGTTGCACGTTACAGCAAGTTGCTGATGCCAGTGGTATGACAAAAGGCTACCTTAGCCAACTCATTAACGACAAAATAAAGAGTCCCAGTGCACAGAAACTGGCTTCTCTTCATCAATATCTAGGATTGGCGTATCCCATGGAAAAGAAAACAATCGGTGTCGTGTTTGGTAAATTTTACCCGTTACATACGGGACACATTTATTTGATTCAAAGAGCATCCAGTCAAGTTGATGAATTACACGTCGTACTTTGCTATGACGAAGTGCGTGATCGTGAGCTATTCATCAACAGTTCGATGTCCCAGCAGCCAACGGTCAGTGACCGTTTGAGATGGTTGCTGCAAACATTCAAATATCAAAAGAATATTCATATTCACGCGTTTGATGAACAAGGCATGGAACCCTATCCAAATGGCTGGGAAACCTGGAGTAAGGGCGTGAAAGCATTCATGTCAGCAAAAGGGATCACGCCTGAATACATCTACTCCAGTGAAGCACAGGATGTTTCCCGTTATAAAGAACATTGCGGCATTGAAACCGTGCTTATCGACCCACAGCGTTCATTTATGAATATCAGCGGCAGCCAAATTCGTCAGGCCCCTTTCCGCTATTGGGAGTACATTCCAACCGAAGTGAAGCCTTTCTTTGTACGTAAAGTTGCCATTCTTGGCGGTGAATCAAGCGGAAAGTCTACGTTAGTGAACAAACTGGCCAATATGTTTAATACCACCAGCGCATGGGAATATGGACGAGATTATGTATTTTCCCATCTGGGAGGTGATGAAATGGCCTTGCAATACTCGGATTATGACAAAATTGCACTAGGTCATGCTCAGTATATTGATTTTTCAGTTAAATATGCTAATAAGGTGGCTTTTATTGACACAGATTTCGTGACAACGCAGGCATTTTGCAAACGCTATGAAGGGAAAGAACATCCTTTTGTTCAGGCAATGATTGATGAGTATCGCTTTGATTTAGTTATTCTTTTAGAGAACAATACTCCATGGGTAGCTGATGGCTTAAGAAGTTTAGGCAGTGAGCGGGATCGCAAGGAGTTTCAAGATTTACTTGAAAGTTTGTTGAAGAAAAATAATATTGATTATGTTTGTGTTAATTCACCAGACTATGATCAGCGTTTTCTACGCTGTGTTGAACTAGTTCAACAAATGTTAATGGGGTAACTAACCTTTATATACAAAATAGATTACACTTATATTATTATCACGATTAATTGATAGTGATTTATTATCCATTGTAACTTTGATCGTCTTATGTTTATTCTGTGTAAGCATTTAATTAAATGTTTACTGTAGTTATTTTTACAATGGTAATAAAATAAATTGTGATAATAATATTTTTTGATACTTTAATTTTACTGTTTTGACTTGAATTACAGAGAAATAAGTCATTTAATGAACAGGCCTATTGATTTATTTATATAAAATTTATTAGGCAGTAATAATCCCACAAATATTCTAGGTGTTTTAAACAATAATGGAGGTAATACCAAGATAACATTAAAGTATTAATGAAATATGAAATGACTTTTTTCCTTATTATCAAAATGGAATAAAGACAGAAGAATTTATGCTATTTTTATTTAGTTTGGTTTTTGTTTTTAAGCATAATTAATTAACATTCTTGATTTTTTTATTCTAAGACTAAGAAATATCTCATTTATTAGATAGTCATTGTAAATAATAATTGACATAAGA
>NZ_LFCV01000188.1 GCF_001037465.1 Xenorhabdus khoisanae | reverse complement strand
CGTTTCTTCGGTATCCACGAACGTATCGGCAATCTCAGATGTCAGCCAGCCCAAGATATCCACGTCGCTAAAATCGATGATTTCCTGTGTGGTTTTAGGATAAGCGTAAATCGGGAATAGCTTGATGCTGACTTCTTCCATCTTCGGCGTGGCAGTCTCACCGCGTGCCTTGCCTTCTTCCCCGTGTGCCACCGCTGCGCCACCAACCGAAACAAGCTGTTTGTATTCGTTTCTGCGTGTGGTTTTAATCGTACAGATCTGACGCATGACCGACCCATCAGACAGTTGCTGCATGATCTGCTTGTTCAACTCAGGGATAACAGTATAGCCGCCGTCTGCCGGAACACCTGTAGACAAGGAGCGTGTTTCTCCGGTCAGAATATAATGGCGCAGCTCGTCATTACTGAGTTTTTTACTGGTCGGCTGAGTCTTCGCCTGATTGCGTTCTTCATCAGACAATACCTCATAGCGGGCAATTTCAGAATTGAGTGCATCAGACTGAGTGCGCAGTTCGTCAAACTGTTTGGCTTCATCGGTAGTCAGTGAGCGTTTTTCGTTTTCGGCTTTGATTAGCAACGAACGCATTTGTTGGGTTAAATCGGCTTTTTGCTGACGTAATGTGAGTAATTTTTTCATGTGTTTTTCAGAATATTTATTTTTAGTAAATAACTTTTAACACCATGAAAAATAATAAGAAATAATTCTAATTCTGCTGAGTAAGCACACAACTGCCATTCCACACCTAAATTTAGCAATTCATTTTCTGGAGGATGTTTTTACTTAAGCAATAATAATGGGATTAAATTTTCTTAATAGATATTTTATTAGTGGATAAACTCATATTAAGCAGCAATGTAAAATTAATAGTTTATTATTGTGATAATTACAATAATAAACAAGTTCCA
>NZ_LFCV01000187.1 GCF_001037465.1 Xenorhabdus khoisanae | reverse complement strand
GTGCCAGCAATCTGTCCAGCGCCTGCACGCCCAGCTGTACAAATGAATCCAGCGTGGCTTTCAATTTACCAAATGCCAGAATACCCAACTGCGCAAAGAAATTCAGGCTCGCTTTTAATTCAATAAAAGCCCGAATTCCTATCTGGGCAAAGAGATCTAAACTGGTACTTAATTTATTCAGTGCCTGAATGCCAATCTGAACAAATACATTTAGGCTGGCTCTTAATTGCACAAAAATGCTAAGCCCTAATTGAGCAAATAAATTCAGTTTTGCACTGAAATTTGCAAACACTTGAATGCCTAATTGGGTAAATATTGCCAGACTGACTTTTAATGAATTAAATGCTTTGATACTAATATTGCCAAATATTTGTATATTATTAATTAATGTTTGGAATGTTACCTGTACAAAACCCGTCGTTAAGTTCAAAACCCCATTAATTTTATTCAACATGTTAAATAAAATATTTATTTGAGGATTAATATTAATAACTAGCTTATCTAACAATTTAAAATTGTTAGTCATATTACCTGTAACACCCACATTCACTTCATTTGTATTGCCAGATGAACTTTCCTTACTGATACTTTGGGTTATTTGAGTAATATTGACTGATTGACTGGCAGCGCTCACCTGCATTACTTTTGAGGAATTCTGCCGCACAGATAAAGATTGTACAATTCTTTGATTATAGGCTTTGAGATCGGCACGCATACGCGCAGTTTCCTGCGCATATCCGACTATAGGTTTTAAACTCTCAATGCTCTTATTGAGCTTTTTAAACTGGTTATGGATTTTATCTACTGTATCCGCCAGCTTTTTTTGATGCCGCTGAAAAGGTTTAAAGGAACTGGTCAGCTTTCCAACGGCACTCAATACCTTGTCTAGCTGAGACTGTATATTACTCATTTTCTGCACCACTTCTTAAAATGGCCCGATGTCGCCAGTCCAACAGTTCCGGCAATGACATTTCATCCGTCACTGCCGGTGACCAGTGAAAAACGGTGGCGATATCCGCCACCAATTCATCAACCGTTAATCGTTCTGGGAATCGGACTTGACCGACTTCGGCAACAAAAAATTGACCACCTCCACACTGAGATTAATCAGATCACCAGGTGACATCATCATCAGGTCACTTTTGGTCAATGCAGGGGTGGTAACACGCGGCAGAACAAGCAGCATAGAATCCACATCCATTTCCAGCAGCGCCTGTAAACGTGCACCGCGCAATGCACCGCTGTTAGGTTTGCGTACCATCACTTCCGTGATTTCGCCGTTGCCTCGCGCCAGTGGTGCTTCCAATTCGATGGTGCGCAGATCGTCATTTTGAGTATTCAGTGTTTCTGTCATGGTTCAACCTTGTTTATCCGATTAAAAGCCTGTCTCAACAAGCACGACTAACGTATTGATGAGACAGGAAATAAGTTTTAAAAAATTTAATTGCTAAAAGAGCGATTAAAAAAGACCGATAGCGCGGCGATGTTGCTCCAGACGATCTTCTCCGCCCACTTTCTCAACCATGTTGATGGTGTCAATTTCAATCAGTTCTTCGCCATCCCATGTCAGTTTGAAATAAGTGTTTTTGGCGGTGATTTTGGTCTGAGTGTTATCACCTTGTTTATAAGTACCGTGATCAAACTCCTGGAAGCGACCACGCATCACAACTTCAACTGCAACTACGTCACCCGTATCTTCGCGTTCAAAAGAGCCGGCAAAACGCAGCATGACGCCATCCGCTTTCGCGATGCCCCACTGTTTGTACAGTTGAGATTCAACACCGCCCAGAGTGAATTCAGCATCCAGGGCGCCTTCATCCAGACCCAGATCCACCATTGCACTGCCGTTCATGCCAGCGCCACGGTAGGCTTCCAGCTTGCGGCTCAATTTAGGAAGAGTCAGTTCTTCCACAATGCCCTGATAGTTGTTGCCATCGTTGAACAAGTTCAGGTATTTAAGTTTGCGAGGTAATGCCATCAGTCAGCCCCTTATTTATTGATACTTTTCGCGAAATCCATCAGGTAACTATCTGTAATGCGCTGGCGTAACATCATGTCTTCCAGTGGCGGTACAGGGGTATAGTCGTAATCGATGGTCAATTTGCCTGCTTTCAGGGTGTCTTTATCGTTGATTTTGTCGTCGTACCAGCAACGACCATCAATGATGTAGCCACCCGCTTTCAACTCGCGGAACTTGGCATTGATACCTTCGATAATATCGCGTACCAGCGATGGGGTCAGCGGCTTGTCGATTGCCCACATATGCGCGTCAGCCATGGTGTCAGCCAGAACCTGAGCAGTACGGGTGTAACTTTCGAACTGGAACAGTGCGTCATCAGAACAGGTGCGTGAACCCCAGAAACGGAAACCGTTTTTACGGATCAGCGTAGTGATGCCAGCTTTGTTCAGCAGATCAGCGTCAGTCGCGGTATCTTGCAGATCCCAGAAGACATCAGCGGACAGACCAGTCACACCGTTGACACCAACGTTGGACAGGGTTTTGTGCCAGCCAGTTTCCTGGTCGATCTTAGCGCGCAGACCCAAAGCACGAGCGGTTGCAAAAGCAATCGCTTCGCTGTTGGTGACAGTATCCCAGCTCAGGAAGTCAGGCCAAATCAGCATCAGCTCACGATGCTTGAAGTTTTCACGATATTTGATGACTTCTTCGATTTTTTTGCAGCCATAAGCGCTCACATACGCCATTGCTTTCAGTTTCTCGGCAATAGAGGCCAGTTCAGTAGCCACAGCTTTTGAATCCAGACCCGGAACACCCAGAATGCGGGGTTTAACACCGAGCTGGCTTTGCGCAGCCAACAGTGCCTGCAGACCGGTTTTCTTACCTTCATCAGTGACACCACCGATGATGTTAGAAATGGTTGCTTCTTCCGACTCGCCCTCAGCCACACGAACAACAACAGTGACTGGTTGAGCCTGGGCTGCGATTGCTTTCAGTGATGCGAACAAAGTCCCTTTTTTCCCAGCCTTACCACTGGCGCTCATAACGTCAGTCAGTAATACCGGTGTGTTTAATGGAAATGTTTTTTCGTCTGCGTCAGGTGCAGTACAGACCATACCCACGATAGCGGTGCTAACGGTTGTAATGGTGCGCGTACCTTCGTTGATTTCCTGTACACGGACTCCATGATGATAATCTTGTGCCATATTAGCGTTCTCTCCTGTTAAGGTGTGGGAGTATATTGACGCAATAGGCATTTAAAATCATGCGGTTGGCAGTGTCTGGTGGATGGTACAAATGGGATAGATGTAAGGTGTTGTTCTGGTTGGAGAACGCCGTTGGAAAGAATTAGATTTTGGTGTTTAAAAAGATTTTACTGCTCAATCTTGAACATGTTCTGGATTTCAGCATCTGCTGCAAAAAAGTCCTTATCCATAGTAATGAGTTTCTGGTATCCGTCGGGGCTCTGTCATTGGGTATTGTGGGAAGTGGTTAGAGATCGCCGTCGATAGCTTGATCTGTATTTGCCTGTATGACCATAAAATTGCCTCTACTAGCTAATTTATCGACATGATGCTGTAAACAGAAGTCGCCGTCAAAGAATACCGGATATGTTTTTTTTTGCCCTCTTTTTCGGTGCGAAATTTGTTCTTTTTTTGTGTTGTTCAAGTCAATTGGCAGTTTTGGTTATTTTTTGGTGAGGGGAAAACATTGGATATGATTAAGGCCACACATTGTGTGGCCTTAACAAACTAATTCAGAATTGAATTACTTCCAAACACAGTAAAAACGCTTAGTTTTACCCGTTTGCTGTAAGACTTTAATCAGTTCATCAACGGCTGAGTTTTGCTCATTACTATATGCAGTCCCCCATCCCAATCCGTTCTCGAAACGAGCGGTAGTAGGCTTTCCTAAATTATAGGTAACGTTATCGACTGTTACCTGCAGATTTTTTTCCTTTATCTCACTGGCATACTGCAAGTCATTCATTTTTTCAGAGAAGAAATTAAAGCGGATATATTGGAACTTTTGGTAAATATCAGCTACATCGCTAACAACGAATGCCGTAACGGTTTTAATATCAGTGTTATTTCGAATCATATTTAAGCTACCAAGAAGTGATGGATCATAATGAGGTCCCCCTTTCTCACCTATATACCCCCAAGTTCTTTGCGCTCCCCATGAAGATATGGACATGTCTGATTTAAGATCAAAAACCAGATTTTCTCTCTCTTCAGGTGTTATCGCTTCTTGAATCAACACCCAATCGCAAGCCATCAGATCTTCTTGTATCGGCTGCCAAGGTGCCCAATTGCCGTGTTTATTGCTCTTATCAATATGGGATAAATAATCGAACTTGCCTTCGGTGTCGGTACGGCGCGGGACAAAGTTTAGCTGTTCCTTGTCAGCCCAGTCACTGCGACGCACTTTCTTGCCCAGTTTCAATTGAATCAGCGCCCAATAGAAAGAGCCTTCTGGGGCAACAATCTGCTCGCCTTTATAATTATTGGGATCAAACGGACATTCATGCTCAGGGTTCTGGTTTTCAGTTTTAATTGTTTCAGACATATCTTTTTCCTTATAGTTGAAAATCAATCAGAAAGCGAAACCTTGAAAATTTCGCTTTCCTCTGCGGATAAGCAGTCTGCACAGATTAATGAATGTTGGGATGGATTTTAATTGATTGTCCTTGTCAGTCTCATCGTACAAATGGTGACTGTAAAAAGTGTTATTTTTCTGCGGATTAACAGGGAGAGATAATATTTGTTATTCTGGTTCCAAGTGCCAACGTCATTATCAGGTCACGGGCAAATATATTACGTATGCGCTTAATACGTTAACCCAGCTGTAGCTGGTCAAAAAATTTTGGAAAAGGATTGATTGAGAGTCAATATTTCGGTTCAAAATTTGTTCTTTTTCGTGTTATTCGAGGTTATTGAGGAAGTTGGTTGTTTTTTAGCAAATTAAATAGATTCATTTTCACCACTATTTTTAAAGCTTTTAAGTTAATGACAAGGATCTTAGCTTGGATCGTAATGATCTAATTCTTGTAGAAAACCTCGGTTTGGTAGAAACCCAAAAATTGGCGGCTGGGGCATGGTCAAAATCTATTATTG
>NZ_LFCV01000186.1 GCF_001037465.1 Xenorhabdus khoisanae | reverse complement strand
TATCTTGGGCTGGCTGACATCTGAGATTGCCGATACGTTCGTGGATACCGAAGAAACGGATCTGGTGAGCGGTGACGGCAGCAAGAAAGCCAAAGGCTTCCTGTCTTATCCCCGTGATACCCAAGCCGACAAGGTACGTGCATTCGGTACGCTGCAAAAGCTGGAAGCAGCCAGCCTTGAGGCGGATAGTCTGATTGACCTTAAATTCCTGCTCAAGAACAAATACCGCAAGAACTCAGTGTGGGTAATGAATTCCACAACCGCCGCCCATGTGCAGAAGCTGAAAAACGGCAACGGCGATTATATCTGGCGTGAGCGTCTGCAAGCGGGCGATCCCGATATGTTGCTGGGCTTGCCTGTTCATTACCTCGAATTTATGCCGGATAACATCATTGGTCTGGGTGACTTCAAACGCGGTTATTTCATTATTGACCATCAAACGGGCATCCGTACTCGCCCTGACAATATCACCGAGCCGGGATTCTATAAGGTACATACCGATAAATATTTAGGCGGTGGGCTGGTGGACTCCAACGCTATCAAAGTGCTGGAAATCAAAGGCACGAAAGCGGGTTAACGATAAGGGGCGCGATGCCCCTTTATAGTCTTGGAGTCTATCGATGAAGAATGATTTTGAAATCCGCACTGCTTCACTGTCTGCCAGTGAGAAGAAACTAACCGGTTACGTGGTCAAGTGGAGTAGTCGATCACATTTGCTATGGGATGAATTTGTCGAACAGTTCGCCCCGAATGCGTTTAGTGCCAGCTTAACTTCTGGCGTCG
>NZ_LFCV01000185.1 GCF_001037465.1 Xenorhabdus khoisanae | reverse complement strand
GGCCGCAAGGTGAACGGCAAACCCCTGTCCGCTGATATTGCACTGAACGCCGCCGATGTCGGGGCCTACAGCAAAGGCGAGACGTACAGCAGGGCCGAGACAGACAAACAGGTCAATGATGCCAAGACTGCCGCCGCCAATGCCAACAACAACGCCAATGGGCGTGTACCAGCTGGCCGCAAGGTTAACGGCAAACCCCTGTCCGCTGATATTGCACTGAACGCCGCCGATGTCGGGGCCTACAGCAAAGGCGAGACGTACAGCAGAGGGGAAGTCGATAGCCGTGTCAATGATGTCAGGAACTCTGCCAATAATGCCAACAATAACGCCAATGGCCGTCTTGAAAAATCAAAGAATGGTGCAGACATTCCTGATAAAAATGTTTTTATTAATAACCTTGGTTTAACGGAAGCCCGCCAGAAAGCCCTGAACGCCGTTCCCCAAGGACGCAAGGTCAACGGCAAGCCGCTGGCCGGGGATGTCTGGCTGGGCGCGGGCGATGTCGGCGCCTACAGCAAAGGGGAAACCGAATCACGGATCACTGAAGTTAAAAGTATTGCTCATAATACAGTGAGTGGAATGAGGCTATCAGCATTTCGAAATTACTTTTGGGGTTCCCGTGACACTAGGT
>NZ_LFCV01000184.1 GCF_001037465.1 Xenorhabdus khoisanae | reverse complement strand
TAATCATAGTGTTTGTTGTGTTTATGTAAATTAAAAATTAACATTACCTTACAAGTAAACTTACTTGATTTAATCATTAAAAATAGTCATTTTTGTTTTTATTTCATAAGTAATTAATGCATATATAAAAATCCTAGAGATATCGTTTAAATATTAATCCGATAGTTTTGCTTGTTCTTAAATAAAAGAAAATTATCGGTTCACCAACACATATATCTTTTAAAAGTAAAAATACTTAGTTTAATCCTCTGAATAAAAGCAACCTGTTTAGAAGAATCACGTCGTTAAATAACATGCTATTTTACTTCTTATTTCTATTTTTCCATATCCCATTTTTTGCTGCGCTTAAAATCAAAACGCGCGACAGCCGCCTGTAAGATTAGCTGACACAATGTACCAATCACAATTGCCATCAATATTCCCGCCATAAGATCGATAAATAAATGCCGCCGTAACTGAATGATAGAAAAACCGATCAACACGCCCCACATTAACCACAACAGTCGCCTGATCTTTTGCTGTTTTTGCCAAAGAACATAGACAGATAATACCGTCAGTGAAGCATGTAACGAAGGCAGACAGTTTTGGGCCGAATCTATCGTGATCAAGTGAATCAGCATACGATCGGTGATTTTGTCACCCACAATAGGTGGATAATCGAGAGTAGTGGGATAGAATAAATAAATCAGGCCAGAAAACAATGCACAACCCTGCATGGCTAACATCAACCAGCGCACACGAGATAGCGGACAACACAGATACGCCAATGGTATTAATAAGAAAAAAGAGAGATAGAGCCAAATGCCATTGGAAGAAAACGCGATCCACTGATCAATAACAGAAAGCGGTAATACCATCGCCTGATCGTAACCATTCATCTGATAATTCGCTGTCAATTGGTAAATCATTCCAACCATTCCCCATCCCAATAAACAGCACAATAAGCGGTATCCTAACCGTTCAATGCGCCAATTCATTCTAGCCTCCTGATCTTTTGGCAACTTTCATTATTATTATCCAATCCAATTATCACATCAGTTACAAGCCTGTTTATAGCGTCAAAGTTTCTTACTCTACCCATTATTTTTTCCACAATGATACAGGCAGCACTATCACTGAAAATAAAAATCTCAGAATAAAGACGCTATGAAGATAGGGTTAGTGTAAACTATTATCTATCAGATAATTAATGGAACAGAAAGAGAATATTTATTGAGTTAAGGCAATTTAAAATCAAATGGAAAACACACTCAATTGGAAGATAAATTATTTTATTAAATATTTATTGAATTCATATTGTTATGAGTAAAAATATGAAATACTCAGAGATATCTATATTTTTCATGATAGGATAACACTTTAATCCAATAAACGATTTTTAATGTTTACTAGTATAATTTCACCAGATTGAATAATTTCAGATAAATCTATTTTATAACATCATTGTTAATAACCATCATTTTTAAATAAGAGGTGTATAAAGTTACACATTTAACTACCTATACACCCTCTTCAACATACCATGACATCACTCACGACGAAAAACAGTCAAACCAACACCTTGCCCTCCCTCACTTTTGCGAGCATGATCGCAATACCTTTCTTCATTAATCAAACAGCTTACATGCCTACAATCAAAGAACTACAAGTTGCAATCTCAAACCTTTCTATTTGGCGTAAGGGGGATCAACGTGCACCACATAAGCCGTTATTGTTGTTGTACGTACTCTCTCAATATCAGAAAGGTCATGAACAACTGTTTGATTATGGAGAGGAAATCCACCAGCCATTATTGGATCTACTCAATAACTTTGGCCCAAGACGTAAAAGCCACGACCCTTCCTTACCCTTCTGGCGATTACGTGGCGATGGATTTTGGGAATTGCAGAATACCGAGCTTTGCACACCACAAAAAGGCAGCAGGCAACCACCAAGACGCGAGCTGATTGAATTCGGCGTTAAGGCCGGTTTCGACCAATCAAGCTATAAGCTATTGCGCAGTAAACCCTCTACCATCAATAAACTGGCACAACAAATCCTCAGTGAACATTTCCCTGACAGCATACAGGAACTGCTCGCCAATCAATTGGATTTCTCTTTAAGTGATATCCGTAAAAAGCGTGATCCACATTTTCGCCGGCAAATATTACGTGCCTATAACTACGAGTGTGCTATATGTGGTTACAACCTGCGGCATGACAGTACTCCCGTTGGGCTGGAAGCGGCACATATCAAATGGAAACAACACGGTGGCCCTTGTACCGTAAATAACGGGCTGGCCTTATGTTCGCTGCACCATTCCGCATTCGATATGGGTTCAATCAGTATTGACAATAATATGAATTTACTGGTTTCAGAAAGTATTAATGGTGGCCGAATGGTTAAGCAACTTTTTTGGAGTTTTGCAAAACAACCTATATTACTTCCCCAAAACAAAGACTATTATCCGTTGGAAAGTTTTATCACTTGGCATCGTAATCAGGTTTTTAAAGAATAACCTGAAAATATATTAAAAAGGGGAGACAAAGCTCCCCTAATAATTCAACTGAATGTCAGATCACTGACCTGCTTTCAATTTCTGGAAATATTCTTCGTACAGAATATTGGCATTGCCAACATCATTCTGCCATTCCCCTTTCTGGATCACAGCTTCATCGGGATACAAAGATTTATCTTCTGTCATTTCTTTCGACAGTAATTTTTTCGCACCCAAGTTCGGGGTTGGATAACCAATTTTCTTGGCAACCTGTGCCGCAATTTCTGGACGTAACAAGAAATCAATCAACTTCATTGCACCATCGACATTCTTGGCATTCGCCGGAATAGCCAGACTATCCATCCAGAAAATCCCGCCTTCTTTCGGCCAGATAATATCAACAGGTGTGCCAGCCTGACGCGCGACATAAGCAGAGCCAGTCCACATCATGCCGATATCAACCTCACCTTCCATAAATGGATTGGCTGGGTTATCAGAGTTAAATGCCAGTACGTTTGGCATCAGTTTTCTCAGTTCCTGATAAGCAGCTTCAATCTCTTTCGGATCGGTAGTATTGCCGGAATATCCCAATTTCAACAGCGCCATTTGGAAGACTTCACGCGCATCGTCAGTCAGTACTAAGCTGCTTTTGTACTCTGGCTTCCAAAAATCAGCCCAGGAAGAAATAGTCTTAGGATCAATATTATCGCTGTTGACGCCAATCGTCGTTGCGCCCCAAATATAAGGAATCGAATAGTCGTTATTCGGGTCAAAAGACTTATGCAGCAAGTTAGGATCAAGATTATGGAAGTTGCTCAATTTACTTGTATCGATTTTTTGCAACATCCCTTCTTTACTCATCTTTGAGACAAAGTAAGTGGATGGAACCACTAAATCGTAAGCGCCATCTTTATAGGTTTTCAGCTTGGTGTACATGCTCTCATTGGATTCATAGGTGGAATAAATCACCTTAATCCCAGTTTCTTTAGTGAACTGGTTGAGCAAACCAGGCGGAACATATTCAGTCCAGTTGTAGAAATACAGCGTCTTGCCATCATTAGCAGAAGCGGCATTCACCAAACCCATGCTTAATGCCATCATCCCAGCGGCTAACAGATAAAACCACTTTTTCATGTCATGCTTTCCACGCAGTCAGTGCGTTAGTATCGTATATAGGTTCAACATGAACCTACCCCCCAAAAAAAGCTATTATAAAAGCCGCATTTTATAGGGTAAAGCCGCTTGTTAGCTTATAGGATTACGCATTGTACAATTCACTCATATTCAGTGAACAATACGGCAATAACGCGTGAAATTGACAATAAAAAAGCAGTAACAAATAAGAAAAGCGTGGCCAAGCTGCAACCACGCTGAATAGAGAAGTTCAGGATTTACTGGTGCGATCACGCATCACAAATTGGCTAATCAATACCAAAACCAACGACATTATTAACAAAATCGTTGCCAATGCGTTAACTTCCGGCGAAACCCCGACTTTTACCATGGAATAGATTTTCAGTGGCAGGATTTCATAACTTGGCCCTGTTACAAATGAGGAAACGACCACATCATCCATCGACAAGGTAAAGCTCAGTAACCAACTAGCCATCACTGCCGGCATCGCCAATGGCAGGATGATTTTACGCAGGATAGTCAGTTCACTCGCCCCCAAATCGCGCGCCGCTTCCAGCATTTTGACATCGAAATCTTTCAGGCGGGAATAAACCGTCACAACCACAAACGGCAGGCAGAAAGTAATGTGGGAAAACAGCAATGACCAGAACCCAAGTGAGATGCCGAGCAGCATGAACAGCACCAGCAATGAAATCGCCATCACGATATCCGGCGACATCATCACCACAAACAACATGCCGCCCACAAACTTTTTGCCACGGAACGAGTAACGGTACAGGGCAACCGCAGTCAGGGAACCAATCAGCGTGGCGAACGTGGCGGATGCTACCGCCATCGTCAGGGAGTGGCCTGCCGCTTGTAGCAGGCTGTCATTGGAGAACAGCAGGCTATACCACTCGGTGGTAAAACCCTGCCAGCTAACGCCAAAGCGTGACTGGTTAAACGAACTTACCAGCAGAATAATAATCGGGATATACAGGTAAGCATAAACGATGGTCATGAAGCCACCGCGCAACAGGCGTCCGATCATTCCAGTTCTACCTTCTTGTTCAGTAGCTTAGCCGCACGATAGTAAACCAATAACATCAGCCCCATCACCAGCGTCAGACAGATGCTGGTCGCCGCCCCAAACGGCCAATCGCGGATATTGAGGAATTGGCTCTTAATCACGTTACCGATAAGCAGGTTTTTCGCCCCGCCCATCAAGTCAGCCACGTAGAACAGCCCCATCGCAGGTAGCAATACCAGCAGACAGCCTGCAATAATGCCCGGCATCGTCAGTGGTACGATAATGCGGATAAAGGTCTGTAATTTACCCGCCCCTAAATCGCGCGCCGCTTCCAGACAGGAGTTATCCAGCTTCTCAATACTGGAATAGAGTGGCATCACCATAAACGGCAGCAAGATATAAACCAGCCCCAGCACAACAGCTTCGGGGGTATACATAATGCGAAACGGTTTATCGATAATCCCCACCCACAGCAGAAAATCATTCAAATAGCCACGGGTACTGAGGAACATCTTCAAACCATAAATACGGATTAACGAGTTCGTCCAGAACGGTACAATCAGCAGAAACAGCATGAGCGGACGCAGTTTTCTCGGCATTCGCGCCAGGAAAAAAGCGAACGGATAACCAATCACCAGGCAGCACAACGTCGCCACAATCGCCATATTCAGCGAATGTAGCAATACTTCGGCATACAGAGGATCGAACAACCGGGCATAGTTATCCAGTGAAAATACCATCTGTACCAGATTGGCATCATCACGGGTCAGGAAGCTGGTTCCGATGATCATCAGATTCGGCAGGAAGACGAACAGCATCAACCACGATACCACGCCCGTAATGACGATATTCTGGAATAGCTTACGCGTCTTCTTCATCGACCAGTACAACCTCCCAGCTTTCTACCCAAGTGACGGCAATCTTCTGGTTCAGGGAATGGTCAACATCAGGATCGTCTTCATTAAAGAATTCGCTCACCATGACCATTTTGCCATTTTCCATTTCGACCACAGAATCCAGCGTCATTCCCTTGTAGTTACGTTCACGGACATAACCAATCAAACCAGATACTTGCTCACCGTTATTGATCTCTTCCACGCGCAGATCTTCCGGGCGCAGCAACACTTTCAGCGTTTGCCCAACCGTCACTGGCAGTGCGGTGAAAATATCACATTCGTGGCCTTCGACATTGGCGCGTATCCGTTGCTCATCAATGCGATGCAACACTTCGGCATCAAAAATATTGATTTCGCCGATAAAGCGGGCAACAAACAGGTTTTTCGGCTCTTCATAAATCTCACGCGGAGAACCATCCTGTTCGATACGCCCGTCACGCATCACCACGATACGGTCTGACATGACCAGCGCTTCTTCCTGATCATGGGTCACGAAGATAAAGGTAATGCCGAGCTTGCGCTGAAGCGCTTTCAGCTCATTTTGCATCTGCTTGCGCAATTTGTAATCGAGCGCGGACAGTGACTCATCCAACAGCAGGACTTTGGGTTTATTCACAACCGCACGGGCAATTGCCACACGCTGCTGCTGGCCACCGGAAAGCTGGGCGGGTTTACGCTGGGCAAACTCTTCAAGCTGAACCATGCGCAATGCTTCTTCAACACGCGGAGCAATCTCTTTTTCCGATGTTTTCTGCATTCGAAGGCCAAAAGCGACGTTTTCAAATACGGTCATATGGGGGAACAGGGCATAACTTTGGAAGACCGTATTAACATGACGGTGCTCGGCCGGGATATCGGTAATATCCAGCCCTTCCAGTAAAATCTTGCCGCAGTTCGCATCTTCCAGCCCGGCAATCAGACGGAGTACTGTGGTTTTGCCACAACCGGATGGTCCAAGAATGGTCAGGAACTCGCCATCATTGATTGTCAGATCGAGCTGTGAAATAACTTGTTTACCGTCGAAGCCCTTACTTAAGGCTTTCAATTCAACAAGTGGTGTCAGAGAGGTATTCTCAGTCATTTATGCTATCATCTATCCCTTGGAATAATGCAGATAGAACCGCCACGGGAAAAGACTGTGTCAGCTAGCAGGAAGCATCATTTCTCCGCTAAAGCTCAAAGCCAGTGGCGCCGGTTGAAATTACGAAGCGCGCATAATAAACGCAGTAAGCCCAAATTGAAAGCCGAAACAATGACAATATGTCATTTTTTATTATCATTTTACGGATGATAACATTGTGTACTATTCTGAACCTATTTTTTTTAGATTGAAATAGTTTCTTGTTGATTGTTTTGCAACCACACAAACACCCTGTTTCACCTCAATCATTCCCCTATTTACTGAGGCTTACAAAAACACCAACATTTTTCTTCCTGTTGCAACATTCTGACTCCCTTTCACACCAATAATCATCATTCAAAAACAGAACTCTTTTTTTGATATTGGAATTCATTAATTTATTAGCATTATTTTTTATTGTTTTAATAACTAACCTTATAATTAATTATTTTTACTGAAATTAAAATAATTAAGAACTCCATAACCATTTAAGAAAATAATCTAAAGCCTGACTTTACACTCTAATTCTTTGGCTATATTTCCCCAAAAATACAGATGATTGCAGGGGTAGTTGGTTGAGATTTTTTTGTGGGAGAAGTTGTGGGTAGATGCAACTCCTAAAACTTACCTAATCGTCAGTCCGGTATAGCTCTTCACGACATTGATGGCAGTAATGAACTCTATTATCAGGGATTTTCTGCCATAAATAACTGCTAATGCGATTTGAGCCACAAAAATGCAGCAGATTCTTCTATACCCTATCGTCATGTAAGTTACACGATTCTACACCAGTAAATAATTCATAAACCCACCATCCTTGCAATAAGGAAGATTATTTATGAGATTCAGATCAAAATCTTTCGACATTGACAGACCAAATTATTTCAGTCCGTTGAGTCGCTCTCAATCCAGCCCAAGCCTAATTTCAAAATCTTTTGATGCCAGAGCATCCTTATCCACAGAAAAAGTTTCTTTATCAAAATCATATGAGATCGCAGAACGCCTAAAATTTCAGATAGAGAGCGAGAAATGGAAAGTTAAACTGAATAAAGAAGAGAAAAGAGATTTAGAGTTGAGAAATTGGAGTGATAGATGCGTATATTCTTGTGGTATCTTTCAATCTATAAAGGAAAGAACATGTGAATTATTAAAAGAAGAGGTCAGTCAACAAGAAAAATATCATTGTTTTGTAACAAGTTTTAGAGGGTTCCCTGTAGGAATTCTGATAATTACCACTACAGAAAAGAAAGTACTTAATGCACCTAAACTTCTGCCTGATGTTCCTCTCATTACGGATATTTCCACACATCCAGGTATCAGGGGTTGTGGAATCCCGCTAATCGAGTGTGCAGTCAATTTATCTTACCAATTAGGTAAAAATGGTGTCGTTCAACTTACTCCAATTGATGAAAGTGAAGGTTCTTATAGTCATATGGGATTTACTAAAATAAAGTCTAATAGACTTGTTTTTATGGTCTTAAAACCAGCAGAAAGCCCTAAATGGCGTTTAATAAATGGGCGTTATCGTTTTTTATGGAATGTATAATTAAATTTATTCTGATATAAACAGAAGAATTAACCGAACCTATCTTTAAATTTCTTCGAGCTAATTCATTTAGTTTTTGGTGATATGGATTTGTTTGAACATCAACAACGTGATGATTTAACCAAAGATACAATTATCTATGCACTCCACGGTGTTAAACAACTCGATGATTTTCTGGAAGAAGCATTTGAACAAGCAAGAAATATCGTTACGATTATTTCACCGTGGCTAAGATATAGATAAATTACAGATGATGTCATTATGGCACACAAGACCTCATTATCCCGTCATAACAAGCCCACTAACTCCACCGCCTCCCTTACCAATTCACCTATCTTCTTCCACTCCTTATCCCGGATCAACTGTGGGCTGACCATCCAGGATCCTCCACATGCCACAATTTGTGGGATAGCAAGATAATCGCGAATATTCTTAACACTGATCCCACCTGTCGGCATGACTTGTAACTGTGGGTACGGTGCAAGTAGCGCTTTAATCATCGCAATTCCACCTGATGGTTCAGCCGGGAAGAATTTGACAAAATCGATGCCTAATTCCAGCGCTTGTTCGATCGTGCTGGCGTTATTCACGCCGGGAATGATAGGGATACCAATTTGTTGGCACGCCTGTACGGTGTTTGGGTTAAATCCCGGTGAGACGATAAACTCTGCCCCCGCTATTTTTGCCTGACGCACATGCTCACGATGGAGCACCGTTCCGGCACCGATCAGCATATCTGGTCGTTCAGCCTTCAGCAGGCTAATCGCTTCGGCGGCACTCTCGGTACGAAACGTGATTTCAGCGACAGGCAGGCCGTTGTCTGCTAATGCGTGACCAAGCGGAATGATATCCCTGGCCTCTTCAATGGCTATCACAGGCACAATTTTAATCTGACGCAGACGTATCATTATCTTTTGCATTTTCATTCTCTCCGATTTCTTTCGAATTAAAAAAACGTGCCGTAATCCCTTGTGTCACTGTCTGCGGCACAATCGCACCTTTATGCTGGATCACAACTCCTGCGAGCTGATGCCCCATTAATGCTGAATCATGAACGGATTTCCCGTTTAACAACCCCGCGATAAAACCCGCATTAAAAGCATCGCCTGCCGAAGTGGTATCAACGACCGGTGTAACAGGTTGAGTCTTAATATGTTGTGTGGCATTGCAGCCACTTAAGTCACGATAAAAACAACCCCTTTTACCCGCCTTGATAATAGCTTGTTTAACTCCCATTCTTTTCAGGCGATTAAAACTTTCCTCAATTGACGTATCTCCCCATAGGCTCGCTTCATCATCGTCAGTGACTAATGCAATATCAGTGATGGCATACATCTGTTGATAACACTCACGGGCTTGCGTTTCATTTTCCCATAAGGCCGGACGATAATTACTGTCAAAGAAAATCACTTTCCCTTCAGAAGATAACTGTTTCAAATCAATTAGCAGCAATTGGCGATCATGTTCTGGCAAAATCGCTAAACTGATCCCACTGAGATAGAGCACATCCATGTTCTGCAATTTCTGGCGCAATATAGGGTAATCAGAATGCTGCAAGAGATAACGCGCCGCCGAGTTATTGCGCCAGTAAAGAAACGTGCGCTCACCTTTTTCATCAAGTTGGATCAGGTATAAACCGGGCTGATGCGCGTTATCACGCAACACTAACGAAGTATTAATGCCCTCTTGCTGCCAGCGTGAGATCATGCCTTCGCTCAAGAGATCAGTTCCCATCACCGTGACGAAATGGACATCAATCGTATCGCCGCCAGTGCGAGCCAAGTAAACCGCACTATTCAGTACATCACCGCCATAGCTTTGTGTCATGGCACCAAATGGGATGCCATTTAGCTCAATCATACATTCGCCAATCAGGGCAATTTTCCGCATCTGCATTCTTTAATCCTTCACTGCCTGAAAATAACGTTCAGCATTATTGAAACAGATATCCTGAACTATCTGTCCCAGCATTTTTTCATCATGTGGGATTTCGCCATTTTCGGCCCAGTTCCCCAGCATATTGCAGAGAATGCGACGAAAGTATTCATGACGGGTATAGGATAAGAAACTGCGTGAATCTGTCAGCATACCGACAAACTGGCTTAATAAGCCTAACTGGGAGAGTTGCTCTAATTGGCGCTGCATGCCATCTTTTTGATCGTTAAACCACCAGCCCGATCCAAATTGGATTTTGCCCCCCAGACTTTTCCTGCCTTGCGCAAGGCTTCCGCCCTGAAAATTGCCAATCATGGTAGCGATCACTTCATTATCGCGGGGGTTTAAGCAATAGAGAATGGTCTTCGGTAATTCGTCTGTTTTATCCATCTCATCCAGCAAACGTGATAATGGGTAAGCGATATGATTATCCCCAATGGAATCAAAGCCGCTGTCTGGCCCTAACAGATTAAACATACGCGTGTTGTTATTGCGCAAAGCGCCAATATGCAGTTGCATTACCCAGCCGCGTTTTGCGTACTGCTTACCTAACCAAACCAGCACCGCTGTCGTAAATTGTGCTATTTCTAATTCACTGAGTAATTGCCCTTGTCTGCGCTTTTGCAAAATAATATCTAACACTTTTTCGTCAGGTATCGGCGCATAACGCAACTGTTCAATACCATGATCCGATGCCACACAACCGTGATCCTGAAAGTGTTCGAGACGGCACTCTACTGCCTGCAATAAATCAGCAAAACGCCCGATAACGATATCTGCAACTTCTCCTAATCGTTCGAGATAGTCACAAAAACCCGGTAACTCAATTTTGAAGATTTTGTCTGGACGCCAGCTTGGTAATACTTTGATGGTAAAGTCTTTATCTTTTGCGATCTGTTGATGATATTCGAGAGAATCAATGGGGTCATCCGTTGTTCCTGCCATCCGTACCTGCATTTGCTGCATAATGCCACGGGCAGAAAATTCAGGTTGAGATAGTTTCTCGTTTGCCTCATGCCAGATAGCCTCTGCGGTGTCTGGCCCAAATAATTTTTCGCTAATGCCAAATGGGCGTCGCAGTTCCAGATGTGTCCAGTGATAAAGTGGATTGCCGATCGTCAGAGGAACTGTTTTCGCCCATGCAAGGTATTTTTCGTAATCACGGCTTTCAGCACCGGTAATCAGCGCCTCTTCAATCCCTGCCGCACGCATTGCCCGCCATTTATAATGATCGCCCTCCAACCAGATTTGACCAAGGTTGTGGAAACTGCGGTTTTGCGCAATCTCTTTTGGGTTGAGATGACAGTGATAATCATAGATAGGCATCAACGCAGCGTAATCATGATAAAGGCTGCGGGAAACGTCATTATTTAACAGGAAATCTTCACACATAAAGGTTTTCATCATGTTTTCCTCTATGGCCTAAAGAGCCGCAACCGCTTGGCGTGCGCCGAAATTCAGTAAGTTCTGGTAGGCTTGGGTGACGTTATCGACAAATTCGTGATTTTTTACCAGTTTTTTGCCGAAAATCGACTCAATCGCCAATAGCTCTTTCACCACATCTTCCGCCACAGAAACAGAATGACCACTACCATATTGGGTAGGAATCGCGGCAAAAATCGCAGCAAAGGTTTCTTTTAATGGATCACGCACATCAATGGGTTGGCCTTGTTCATCCACGCCGCTGATATAACGCATCCACCCCGCCACACCGAGCGCTAAATGGCGATAATCACTTCCCCTCAAAAGGTGCCATTCAATGGAATCAATCATGCGCTGTGGCAATTTCTGGCTGCCATCCATCGCAATTTGCCATGTCTGATGTTTTAACGCCGGGTTAGTGAACCGTTCGATCAATTTATCGGCATAGGCCATTAAGTCGATATCTGCTGGCATCGACAGCGTTGGAGCTTGTTCATTCAGCATCAGTGCATACACTGCCCGACGATAATCGGCATTTGTCATCGTATCGGAGATATGCGCATAGCCGCCCAAATAGCCCAGATAAGCCAGAAATGAATGAGCACCATTTAACATGCGCAATTTCATCATTTCAAAGGGCGCCACATCGTCCACAAATTGCGCACCGGCAAGATCCCAATCCGGACGCCCATTCACAAAGTTATCTTCAATCACCCATTGACGGAAAGGTTCGCAGGCAATGGCACAAGGATCTTCAACGCCCAGCCGTTGGGCAATTTCAGTTAACGTTTCTGGTGTGGCTGCCGGCACAATACGATCCACCATCGTGCAGGGAAATGTCACTTGGTTTTCTATCCATTGTGCCAATTTTTCGTCCTGCAAACGCGCCAGACCCAATACGGCTTCACGGGCAACATGCCCATTTTCCCGAACGTTATCGCACGACAAAATCGTCACAGCGGGTAGCCGGCGTTCAAAACGCAATCTTAATGCCGCAGTGATATACCCGATGGCTGATCTTGGCACAGCGGGATTGGCAATATCTTTAATAATCAACTCATTATTGGGATCTAAACGCCCTGTCGCGGCATCAGTACAATATCCTTTTTCGGTGATTGTCAAAGAGATGATGGCAACATCAGGGTTCGCCATTTTTTCGATAATCGCCTGAACGCCATCAATTAATGGATGCATCCCCTCTTTCATTGAGCCAATGATTTTTAATGTGATCCCCTCCTGCCCTTTCTCTGCGACGGTATAGCGCATGGATTGTTTTTTAAGATTTTCAATCAGTGAGGCATCGTTTAGCATCAGATTAACTTCACAGAATCCCCAATCACTGTCTGTTTGTTCTAACACATGATGTGTATAAAGCGCCTGATGCGCGCGATGAAATGCGCCGCACCCTAAATGCACAATACGGGAAGTCAGGCGTTCGGTTGTCCAGCGAGGGCGTGGGACAGAAGTTATCGCATTGACAAGATTTTTTTCCATGATGGCACGATGGATACCCAACTCAAGGCCACGAATTTCAGCCAGCCCTTTCAGGCGGCCGATTGCCGAATAACCGGGGTTGGTTTTCTTTTTCAAATCATCAAGTATTTGATGACCATGATCAGGTCGCATTGGAATAAGGTGATTTTCACCCGCTGCCAACCGACGATGTTCTTCTTCCGCAACCGCTTTGATCACTTCATACATATCCACATCACCAGCAAGATGCGCCGCTTCGTGGAACGTGGAGGGGTTTTCTTCACGTACAGTTGAACGCAAATGGAGGAAATAGATACGGGAACCCAATGATTTGATCATCTTCACCAAATCATTATCCGCGCGCACGCCATAAGATCCGGTGCACATCGTATAACCATTGGCATTGCTGTCTACCGTTTCGGCTATCCAATGCATATCCTCTATCGTGGAAACAATGCGTGGCAGACCTAAGATCTCACGAGGCGGATCATCAGGATGAACGGCCATTTTGATACCGATTTCTTCCGCAACCGGAATGATCTTTTTTAGAAAATATGCAAAGTGCTCACGCAATTTGGCCCTATCAATTCCTGTATAACGTGTTAGGTGTTGGCGAAATTGTTCTAAGGTATAGCCTTCCTCTGCACCGGGAAGACCAGCGATGATTGTGTTTGTCAGTTTTTGTTTTTCTTCTTCTGTCATTGCAGCGAAGCGTGATTGCGCTTGCTCAATTTCATCATCGGAATACGCTTTTTCTGCACCACGGCGTTGCAAAATGTGGATATCAAAAACAGCAAATTCGATTTGATCAAAACGCAGCGCTTTTGAGCCATCAGGTAATTCATATTCGAGATCAGTACGTGTCCAATCCAGAACAGGCATAAAGTTGTAGCATATTGTTTTGATCCCGCAGGCAGCGAGGTTACGTAAGGTTTGTTGATAGTTTTCGATCCATCGATCGTACTCCCCGGTATGCGTTTTGATATCTTCATGAATGGGAACACTTTCTACAACTGTCCACTCAAGTTGATTATCTTCAATCAATGCCTTACGTTGTTTTATCTCTTCGATAGGCCAGACTCCGCCATTGGGAATATGGTGCAACGCCGTCACAATCCCTGTTGCTCCTGCCTGACGGATATCCGCTAATGAAACGGGATCTTCAGGCCCATACCAACGCCAAGTTTGTTTCATAATTCCCCCTATAACTAATTCAAGACTAATTCAGGTAACCATAAACTTAATTGCGGCAGATATGTCACCAGTGCCAGCGCCGAGATCAGCGCTATATACATTGGGAACAGTGGCTTCAATACTTTATCAATACTCACATCCCCCACAGAGCAACCCACAAATAAAGCGCTGCCTACGGGAGGCGTACAAATTCCAATGGCCAGATTAAACGTCATGATGATGCCAAAATGAACAGGGTCGATACCCATGCTCATCGCAACGGGTAAGAAAATCGGCGTGAAGATCAAAATGGCAGGGGTCATATCCATAAAGATCCCCACGATGAGCAGGATGATATTAATGACAAGCAGGATGGTCAGTGGATTATCAGAAACCGCCATCAACGCATCCGCAATCAGATAGGGCAGATCAGCATTGGCCATCGCCCAGGACATGCCCATCGATACGCCAATCAACAGTAAAACAATAGATGTGGTAACCGCTGAATCAAGAATAATTTTGGGCAGTTGCTTGAAACTCACTTCACGATAAATAACTACTGCGAGAATAAAACTGTAAAGAACTGCAATGGCTGATGCTTCCGTCGCCGTGAAGACCCCCGCAATAATCCCGCCCATAATCACTACAATGAGCATTAATGATGGTATTGCTTTCCACGCTGTATCAAAAAATTCGTTCCATGTTGGCCGAGGTGCAACAGGGTAGCGCTTCCTCTTGGCAATAATGGCAGACACAATCATAAGTGAAATCCCCATAATAATGCCGGGGATATAACCCGCTAAGAACAAGGCAGCAATAGATGTCCCCCCCGAAACCAACGAGTACACAATCAAGGTATTACTGGGTGGGATCAATAAACCAGAAGGACAAGAAGCGATATTCACAGCAGCAGACAGATTAGGATCGTATCCTTCTTTTCTCTGCATCGGTGCCATTGTCCCCCCTACCGCAGCAGCGGATGCCACTGCCGAGCCTGAAATTGCCCCGAAAAGCATGTTTGCCATGATATTGACGTGCAATAATGATCCCGGCAAACGGCCGCCAATCACTTTAGCCAGATTGATCAAACGCGCAGCAATCCCACCTTGATTCATAATGTTTCCGGCCAGGATAAAGAACGGGATCGCCAATAAAGAGAAGTTATCGACTCCCGCAGCCATACGTTGCGCAACAACCGTGATCGCAGATCCCAGCGGCAATGTCATCGTAATGGCGACTAACGAAGATAAGCCGATGGCAAAAGAAACAGGGACACTCAATACCAATAATATTGCAAATGTGCCAAAGAGTGCGGCAATGACATACCAGTCCATACGCTAACTCCACAAATTAATGACTCTCAGACACAACTGGCGGTTGACCAGAAAAATGCTGGAGAATCGAGATCACATCAACGAACGCGTAGAAAATCATCAATATTCCGCTGATAGGCAAACATAAATAGATGTACCCCATCTTCCAACCTAATACAGGTGTGATTTGACCATTTTCCAGTGTCGATGAAACAAGAAGGCTGCCACCATAAAGCAGCACAATGGAAGAAAATGAAATAATTACTGCCTGAATAATCAGACCGACAATACTTTTCTTTGCTCCGGTTAATTTCAACATCAACAGATCGATAGCAAGATGACGATGCTGCCCGGTTGTATATGCAGCGCCAATCATTGCGACCCACATAAACAGATAACGAGCTAATTCATCAGTCTCGGTGCTCGGTGCACCTAAGACATAGCGTGAAATTACCTGCCACGACACACATAAAACCAGAAAGGCCAGCAGGCAGATGGTAAAAAATGCCAAACTTTTATTGGTCATCGCTACAAGGTTTTTCATTTATCCGATTCCTGTCATTTTGGTTTACCAATTAAAGTCCACACAGGCATCAGAATCTATACTGATTGCACTAAAAACATTGAAATAAGTCCCTGAAAGAGGGTGAGATAGATCACAAACTCAAAAGGTCAACCAATAAGGCCATTTTTTGCGATTTAGATCGACCAATTGGATTTTGCCCTTTGCTCAATAAGTGAGATCTGATTATTGTTTGCC
The DNA here is from genome assembly GCF_001037465.1 of Xenorhabdus khoisanae. GTDB lineage: Bacteria > Pseudomonadota > Gammaproteobacteria > Enterobacterales > Enterobacteriaceae > Xenorhabdus > Xenorhabdus khoisanae. The sequence continues at coordinate 3,101 of NZ_LFCV01000184.1, read as the reverse complement.
CACAGAAAATAACAAAAACCTACGCTCACCTCTGGAGAACCAAACATGCAGAACAACAAACGAATTTTAAACATAGTGACTGGCGTAATGCTTATGCTAGGGACATCTCAGGCTCTTGCTGTAACAACGCTGAAACTCAGCCATAACCAGAACCGAGACCATGCTGTTCATAAAGCCATGACCCAGTTCGCTAACGAAGTGAAAGAAAAAACCAACGGGGAAGTGCGTATTCGCATCTATTCTGATTCTCAATTGGGCAACCAACGTGAATCCATTGAATTAATGCAGAACGGCGCCCTGGATATTGCTAAATCCAATGCGGCAGAATTAGAAGCCTTCTCCCCGGCTTATTCCATTTTTAACCTGCCCTATTTATTCCGCGATAAAGGACACTATCAACAAGTCATCAATAGCGATATCGGTAAAGAAATCCTCAATTCAGGCCAAAACATGGGATTTATTGGTCTCACTTACTATGATGCGGGCGCACGTGGTTTTTATGCGAAAAAACCGATTAGAACGCCTGAAGATCTAAAAGGTTTGAAAATTCGCGTACAACCCAGTCCAACGGCAATTGCGATGGTGAAAGAGCTGGAAGGACACCCGACGCCATTAGCTTATGGTGAACTCTATACCGCATTGCAACAGGGAGTTGTGGACGCGGCTGAAAACAACATTACTTCTTTTACGCTAAGCCGCCATAGTGAAGTGACAAAATTCTTTTCGCTGGATGAGCATACGATGATCCCTGATGTCCTGTTAATATCGAACAATTCATTGAATAAATTAACCACTGAACAACAAGAGATTGTGAAAAAAGCGGCTCTGAACTCCTCAAAATACATGATTCAACTTTGGGAAAAATCAGAAAAGGAAGAGCAGGCTAAAGCAGAAAAACAAGGGGTTGAGTTTATTATCGTGGATAAAACCCTCTTTCAAGACGCAGTTAAACCCATGTATGACGATATTGCTAAAACTCAACCGGAATTATTCGAAATGGTAAATCGAGTGCGTAAAGTAGAATAATTTTCTCTCAAAACCACCTATTGTAACAAGAATAGGTGGTTATATTTCTGGCATTGATGCCTTAGAATACCATCATTTTTAGTCGTTCCATTTAAGTATATTACCTTACGGCGGCATTAAATGATGAACTTTGCAGACTCCAAGCGCCCCTATCATGAAGTAGCCCAATCATTACGTCAGATGATTGTAGATATGGATTATTCTCCCGGTGATCGTCTACCGACAGAACGTGAAATTGCAGAAAAGTTCGGCGTTTCGCGCACTCTTATTCGTGAAGCGTTAATTGTACTGGAATTGGACAACCTCATTGAAGTGCGCAAAAGCTCAGGTATTTATCTCACCCACCTGCCATGCTCTTCTTCAAGCGATACGACTATCAATGCCGCAGGGCCTTTTGAGTTATTACAGGCGCGCCAGTTATTGGAAAGTAATATCGCCGAGTTTGCGGCGCTCCAGGTTACTCCGGTCGATATTGCCAATATGCGCAACGCGTTAGAAAAAGAGAAAAATGATCTGATTTCGGGAGAAAGTGAATCCGGTGACAGGGAGTTTCATTTAGCCATCGCGCAGGCAACGCATAACAGTATGTTAGTTGAATTGCTTAAACAGTCCTGGGCGTGGCGTGAAAATAATCCCATGTGGATGAAACTGCATAGCCGAATTACCAATACCGACTATCGCAAAGCGTGGTTGGATGATCATCAGGCAATTTTGGCGGCGATGATCAAAAAAGATCCCGCAGCAGCGAAGCAAACAATGTGGCAACATTTAGAAAACGTGAAACAGAGTTTACTGGAATTATCCGATGTGGATGACCCTAATTTTGACGGGTATTTGTTTGAGTCTTATCCGGTTGGGATTGGGAAGTGAGTTTTTGACGCTGAGCTGGCTGAAAATCTCAAGACCTCGGAAGATCTGGGCCAGCTTTTCCGCTTCTTTAAAAAACTGACCGTTTTGAAACCACTTTTAAGGCTGAATTCTGGCTGCTTATCTGGGGCATGAAAAGCAACAGCCTAAATCTGGTTCTAATCCCTGTAATGAAAAGAATTACGAATAATTTAGCTACCTCAAGGCATTACCTTTTTTGGATATATGTTAAATCAATGTATTAAGCTCTGACTAACGCCAGATGATGTAGGTGACTTAAATCAACATGCTTCTTGGCCTCTTGCAAACTGTAATTTGCTTGTATTTTTAACCATGTTTCCGGTGTACTACCGATCACCACAGATAACTTCAATGCCATTTCCGGAGTGACGGAAGTCTGTCCAGAAAGAAGCCTGCTAGCGGTAGAAGGTGCGATTTCCATTGCTTTAGCAAACTGCCGTAAACTTACATTCATTTCTTCTAGTGTTTCAGCAATAATTTCCCCAGGATGTGCAGGGTTAGCCATTCTCATTAGTGATAATCCTCCAAATTAAGAATTTCAGCATCACCATCTGTGAATTTAAATGTGATGCGCCAATTGCCTGATACCTTGATTGAATAATTTCAGTCCAAAACTAACACTTCAATTGGTAAATAACTTCCCTAGACTCAAATATTGAACATAGTTATGTATATTATATTTTTTATTTCTACAACAAAAAATAGTCAAATAACTTAGCAATGATAGAAGCAATAATATTTTTACATTAAAGGAATGGTTAATTATTTTTCCATAAAACAATACATTAAAATATTATCTAATATACTTCTTGGATTCACGTATTAAGCACAACACCGTAATGAACGAAGTCAATGAGTCGGCATTCCTTTGAATAACTCATTCCCTTTAATTGAAGCGTTACCTCGGTTAATATTATTTTTATTATTAATGCATTTCATTGAAATTTAAATAACCAAGATCGCCATCACCATTTCATAAAATAACCTAAACTTCACTTTACATTCTAACTCCTTGGCGATACATTCCAAATAATACAGATAATTGACATTATCTATCCTCATCACAAAACAAATAATTAATAGCTGTAAAAACAAGCTGGCAATAAAAAATATATTAGTTCGATTTATTATTAAGATTAAATTATTTCGGTAAGAATCTGATATTAAGAAACCAAATTACTTGGTTC
>NZ_LFCV01000183.1 GCF_001037465.1 Xenorhabdus khoisanae | reverse complement strand
TTTGTTATTTTTTATTTTTCCAATATTTATATTCTTTTATAAAATTAAATTCCGGGTCAAAAATATAAATATTAAGCAAAGCATCAATAAAAACATTAACAGCACAAATAGCATTATCGTATTTAGTGAAATATATTATGCCAATGGCATAACCATGCATTAATCCTTTATTGTAAGCATGCTTTGACGCTTCCGATTTGTATGCATAACAAAAATCCTCACTAGTAAATGAATCATTTCTAAATGTATATTTAATTAGTTCTGATTCCTTATATATGTCATTGATTATACGATCATTAACCGCTTCATAGTTTTGTTTTTTCATATTCCAACATATTCTACTCTTATCTTTATTAATAAATTTTTTGGTGCTTCACCTGCCTTCTCCCAATAAATCCAATTCCATGATTTTTCAGGACCATTAGCATAAAGATAATATTGATCATAATCGTTCTCTTTAAAACCAGCTACCAACTGACAATCTTCTTTGTTTGGATTACCGTGAAATATTATGAGATATTTCGTCGTTAAATTAAGATGCGTTTTTTCAGAGGTTAATTTATTGTTATTATTAAAATTAACACCAATTTCATAAATAGATTGTGTACAAGGACTGGACCATGAAAATCTCACATACATAGACCCTGTATTATTCATATTTCATAAACTTGTTTCCGATCGTATACTTAAAACGACTTATCTTAGCGTTTGCTTATATTATGAATTTTCACAATTGACTTTATCAATAATTAAATTGATAGGAATGTGATTCGTATTTATTGTTTCTATACTATTAGTATAGTACAGAATTAAAATTTTTCTTTTTTTTATAAAGTTTTTCATTATTCATTAAATGATTATTTATTTTTATGTATTATCTATTTTTTCGGGGTAAAGTATAAATATGGATAAAGTTTTAATACCGTCTGTTTAAGTATGCTCTTGGCTTCTCCATCCAAGCTCCTTGAGTTTCTGAGCACGATTTGATGTGTGAAGTGACAGACTGATTTTAGTCACCCTCGTAGAGGTGATATTCTCACTTCAATGAAGAACCCCGCCGCAAGCAGCAAGCTGGTTAACAGTCTGAAGGGGGTGTCCAGCCGGAAAATGAAAATGTACTTCCCTGAACTCCATAAGGCGGCATGGAAAAACGATACGCTTTGGTCGCCGTCGTACTTTGCTGACAGCGTTGGAGGCGCTCCTCTTGAGGTGATTAAACGGTATATTGAGGAATAGAGCCACCCTCATTGAGCGGGCTATAGCCCGCTTGCGCTATCCTTCCTCGTCCTCAAAGAATGGGCTTGTTGCGTTTTTTGGTCATTTCATTAATGACACAAGATGGTTAATGCCGGGTTCCACCAAGAAGTCAAAATGAGTGACATCGAGTTTTATAATTTCAATCCCTCCCCGGAAACAATCTGCATTCTTCTCAAAAACAGAAAGTTCATCGTTAAGTGCACTAAAAATGGATGTCGGGGCAGCTATAAATTTTTGAGCTTTACGACTGAGCTCGCGTGAAATTTTCCGCGACTCGATGACCACTTTAGAGATGCGCCTGACCAGTTCAGGATTAGCGATAGAATATTTCTGACAGACAAATTCAACAAAACTAGCTTCATCACTGGATGCTTCCAGACACGCTTGCAAATCAGGATCATCAACATTGCGGGAAAAAACGGTAAAGAGCAGAGCAATTAACTCCTTATTATTGTATTCGTCAGATGGATTTGTTGTGGATAATCCTTTCAACATGCCGGGAGCAAGCAAGACAACCTTCTCCACTTTTTCTCCCATTGCCTCAAGCTGAAAAGCAGCTTCAAAAGCTAAATAACTTCCAAATGAATACCCCCAAAGATGATACGGCCCTTCTTTCTGAATTTTACGTATTTCTGCAATATCGGCAGATACCATTTCTTTGAGTGAGCTATAAGGAGTCTCATCTTCATTGATTCCGAATGCCTGGATTCCATAAAACGGCCGTTCTCTTGTCATTTTTTCGGCCAATATTCTTAAGCTAATGGGATATCCTCCCAATCCCGGCCAGCAAAATATCGGAGTTTTCATCCCCGAAGATTGCAGACAAACCAATCGAGAAGATTTTTTGGTAAGTCCTTGGTCAATAATTCCTGCGATTTCCTCAATTTTTGGGGCAGTAAAAATAATATGAAACGGCAACTTAACATTGAAGCGCATATTGATTGACAAGATGATATCAACAGCATTCAGCGAATTCCCACCTAGCTCAAAGAAATCATCAGTAACAGAGATAGTTTCAATCCCTAAAGTTCTTTTCCATATTTCAAGAATAGCTTCCTCAGTTGGGTTTCTGGGAAGAATAAATTCTTCGACATCACGTTCATCTATAAGAGTTTTTATTTTTCGCATGTCAATTTTTCCATTAACTGTATGCGGCATCGAATCAACAAAAACAAAAACACTTGGGATCATATAGCCTGGAATCAGCTCACTTAATTTTTGCTTGAAACATGAAACCAGTTCATCTCTACTCATTTTTTCCTGCAATATAAATATACTCTCATTGGCGCTAATTTGTATGCAGGCTGCCAGATACTTGCGCCCATGTTGCCCTTCATTAACCAAAACTGCTGCGCTTTCTACCAGATTGAGGCTTTCCAGAACAATTTTGACTTCTTCAAGCTCGATCCTCAGCCCATTTATTTTTACCTGAGTATCACTCCTTCCAACAAAATGATAGACCCCTTCACTGCCTAAATACGCAAGATCACCCGTTCTATATACCCTGATAGGCTCGAAATTATTCCCAATAGGATATTCGATAAAACGCTCACGGGTTAAATCGCTTCGATTAAGATATCCGCGAGCGACTTGTACCCCTGAGACGCATATTTCCCCAATGTTTCCGTCAGGGACCGGTAAGCCAGCATCATCTAAGATATAGAATTGGGTATTATCAACTGGGATGCCAATAGGAACTCCGACATTTTCATCAACATGTAAATTCGCTTGGGTAACTTCATAGAAAGAAGCATTACATGTACATTCAGACGGCCCATATAAATTAACCAGCATACAATTTGGCAATGCGTCAAAACATTGCTGTACAAGTTTCTTGGTTAAGCTTTCCGCTCCACATAGAATATGCGTCAACGAGGTACATTCGGAAAATTGTGGCTTATTGACAAGTGCCTGCAAAAGAGTAGGTACGCATTGTAGTAATGTCACTTTATTGGAAATAATTTTATCGATCAGATCGAATATATTTTTATCAACCCCGAAATTACTTACAACCAATTTAGTGCCACTACAGATTGATAACATTTCCCACTGCGCAGCATCAAAACTGATGGATGCTTTATGAATTATTGTCTTATCGGCTCCCAGATATCCCATTCTCATAAGCCAACGCATTTGATTAATTATGCTGCGATGTTCAATCGGTACACCTTTGGGTTTCCCTGTGCTACCGGAAGTATAAACAATATAGGCAAGATTCTCGGGATTAAGCTTGATTACTGTAGGCGCTGATACCGTATGACCTTTCGATATTGAAAAATCATACACATCCTCAAGTGTAATTATCTTGGTTTCTTTTGAAATGAACTTTGCAAGCTCACTCTTTAATTTTTCTTGGGTGAAAATAATTTTAATGGCAGCATTTTCAATCATGAAACCTAGCCGTTCAGGCGGATATCCGGGTGTTAAAGGTGAATATGCGCTTCCTGAAAAAATAATACCCCAAATTCCAATCATTTGTTCAAGCGAGGGATCTGTAAACAGGCCAATGCAATCGTCTGGTGAACATCCCAAGTAACGCAGGTAGTTTGCCAAATGAAGCCCGGTGTTTGCTAATTCGTTATAACTGAGGGCTTCATCTTCAAACGTTACAGCAATATTGTTTGGTGTTCTGAAAACGTGGGAGAAAAAAAGCCCAGGAAGGCTTTCGGTATTACAATACTCGAATATCACTCCTTCGGGCTTACGTGAAATACAGGTTTTTATGGGCGCTTGACTACCGTACACAGTATCGGATGGAATAATTTTCCATTCGAAATCTTTAGCGTGCATAAGTTGCGTCCAGCCGTATTTCGACTCTTTTAATTGCATATCTATTACCTTCTGAAATGGTATCAGGAATTCCCTATTAATCCCGTGCAGCTAATGAATAAAATAGGGGTTAGCGAAACAACTGACAAAAGAGCTTTTTGCATGACCTTGAAAAAAACAGAATAAAGAAAGCTCCCTTATATTGAAATCCACTTATATTTAAGATATTCGCTCTGATACAGCCATAAGAATAGCTGCTACAACCCCTTTAGCCGCAAGTGAAACTTCGTCGGTAGATAAGAAACTAGGCGCAATACGAATATTCGAATCCTGAGGATCTTTCCCATATGGAAAAGTAGCTCCTGCTGGTGTTAATACGATACCGAGATCAGCTGCTAATTTCACGGTGCGTTTCGCACATCCATCTGGAATATCCAATGAAATAAAATAACCGCCAAGTGGTTCACTCCAATTTACTATTGAAAATTGACTTAGTTCTTCTTTAAAGATTTTAATGATAGTTGAAAATTTTGGCGCCAATATCTCACGATGTGAAACCATGAGGGTTTTGATCCTCTCATGAGATTGAAGGAAACGAACGTGTCTAAGCTGATTTAATTTATCTGGACCCACAGTCCTAATCGCAGATCTTGCCAGCCACCATTTTATATTCGATTCTGAAGAGGCAAAAGCAGCAATACCTGAACTGGGTAGAGTTATTTTAGATGTCGATGTAAAAACATAAGGTCGATTAGGATAACCTTCTGAAGAACAAACAGATATTATTTCATCAATTTTTATTTCCTTACCAGTCAAGTCATGGACGGCGTACGCATTATCCCAGAATAATCTGAAATCATGTGCTGCAGCTTTTAATCCTGCCAGACGCCTTATGACTTCTGACGAATATGTCACTCCTGTTGGGTTACTATATTTTGGAACACACCAAATACCTTTAATAGACACATCCTTAGACACCAATTCTTCAATGATATCAATGTCCGGACCATTATCTCTCATCGGTACTGGGATCATGTTTATCCCCATTTCTTCACAGATATTAAAGTGTCTGTCATATCCTGGAACAGGGCAAATGAAACTTATCTTTTCATAAGATGACCATGGAGGTGAAGAATCATCTGGGCCATAAATCATGAGTGCTGCAATAACTTGATACATAATTTCCAGGCTCGAGTTTCCTGCAGCAACTACATTACTTTTATCGATATCTAGGAGGCCAGCAAAGAGAGCTTTCATTTCAGAAATTCCTGCCGGTTCTCCATAATTTCGACAGTCAATATTTTCTTCAGAAAGAAAATCATTAACTGGATTCCACTCTAACATTGGTAAAGATAACTCTAGTTGTTTGGTGGACGGTTTTCCTCTGGCTATATTTATGTTGATGTTTAACCTGAGTACTTCTTCCCATAATTTTTCTGCCTTGTACTTAATGGCTTTAATTGTCTCAGGATCCCGTGGTAAGACTAGCAAGTTTCGATAATAAATATTTTCCATTAATATCCACTTAATATAATAAGGTTGAAATTACTATAACAGTCATTTTTCAAATCACAGATTTGTTAGCTATACTTACTCTTCTCAGTCACATAGTTATCTATACCCGTCGTCTTTCAAGTTGCCACTTTGTTGGCTGCATCTTGAAATTCATTGGGTATATGTTCTTAGGAATCTGTTTCTTTACTACCGCACCGTGCATTTAATTATTTGATATATATGTATTTTTATAATTTATAAAACTATGGTGGCATATCATCTATTACTATTACAGGAAATTGTTTTATGAGAATAGATCTATATTTCATAAGTGTTGTGACACGTGGGTCTATAATATTTTCAGAAAAAAAGCCAAGTTGAGGCGAAAATTTCAATATATCTGGTTACTACTTATGACACCCAAAATAGCTTGATATTTAGTCAAAAACTCATGGAAAAATTATAATAAGAATAGCTTCCTAATAAATAAACCAAACTATTTCATATGGAGTGAATTATTTTCATAACTATATTAAACAACATGTTAAACAGTTAATATAAAACATATTAACTATATT
>NZ_LFCV01000182.1 GCF_001037465.1 Xenorhabdus khoisanae | reverse complement strand
CCTTCATCACCTTTCATATAAGTCAATGAACCAACAATGCTGACAGGGGAATCCATCTCATAACGGTAGTGAAGGTTCACCCCACGAATATTCTTAAAATTTTGAACCTTACTTTGTGCATAACCTACAGCGACAGTATTCGAGTCCGGATGAGGCAATGAACCACCCATAAAACCGGATACGGCTAAAGTTGCAAGGAACGGTTTTTTCATCATCCTAACTAATAATTACCCTTCATGTTTATTAACTATTTAAAGTATAGATAGTTTTTGCGGGATGCTTAGGTAAAATGCAATAAATTTGAAAAGATAGAATTATTGACAATGGCGCGTAATCATTACCTATAGAAATTACACCTTCAAAAAACAAGTGAACTTTTGTTTTAAATAGATATCAAATTGATATCTAAACATTTATTTTTGATATTGATCCATTACATTATCTTTTTGTAAATTAGATACAATTTTTCTTCCGGCTTAACAAGTTAACAAATAAGATTTAATATTATCATTCTCTTTATATTTTCAAAATAAAATCACTTTATTAATACCAGCAATATCAAATCAATTTCACCCTGCAATTTACTAAAGGAAATGACAATGAAATTAGAAACGCTATCCATCCATGCCGGTTACTCACCTGATCCCACAACCAAATCCGTTGCTGTGCCAATTTATCAAACAACTTCCTACGCCTTTGATGATTCCCAACATGGCGCTGACCTGTTTGATTTGAAAGTTGAAGGCAACATTTATACCCGCATCATGAATCCGACCAATGATGTACTGGAAAAACGTGTCGCCGCTTTAGAAGGAGGAATTGGTGCGCTTGTGGTTGCTTCTGGCATGGCGGCAATCACCTACGCTATCCAGACGATTGCCGGTCTGGGAGATAACATTGTCTCCGTAGCGAAATTGTATGGTGGAACTTATAACCTGATGGCGCACAATTTCCCACGTATGGGGATCGAAACACGTTTTGTCGATCATAACGATCTCACAACCATTGAAGCGATGATTGACGAAAAAACCAAAGCGGTCTTTTGCGAATCTATCACCAACCCAAGTGGGAATATCGTTGACATTCAGGCATTGGCCGATATTGCCCATCGGCACGGTGTACCTCTTATTGTCGATAATACTGTCGCAACGCCTTATTTATGCCGCCCGTTTGAACATGGCGCAGATATCATTATCCACTCCCTGACCAAATATATTGGAGGCCACGGAACGTCGATGGGCGGAATGATTGTCGATTCAGGCAAATTCCTTTGGGCGGAGCATCAAGATCGCTTTGCGGTTTTAAATACTCCGGATCCGTCATACCACGGAATAAACTATACCGAACATTTTGGTGCCGCAGCTTTTATTGCTCGCTGTCGTGTCGGGCAACTGCGCAGCACTGGCGCAGCATTATCTCCTTTTAATGCTTTCCTGATCTTACAGGGCCTTGAAACATTGGCTCTTCGTATGGAACGCCATACTGAAAATGCCCTGACAATTGCGCAATATCTGGAACAACATCCTCAAGTTTCTTGGGTTAAATATGCAGGCTTGCCGTCACATCCTGAGCATGATTTGGCTATCCGTTATATGAATGGGAAACCTTCTGCCATTCTATCCTTCGGCATCAAAGGCGGGGAAAAAGCAGCTGTACGCTTTATCGATGCCCTGCAACTGATCGTACGTTTGGTCAATATTGGTGATGCCAAATCACTGGCTTGTCATCCGGCATCCACAACTCACCGTCAATTGAATGATGAAGAAATGGAAAAAGCAGGAGTGTTGCGCGATCTGATTCGCCTATCTATCGGCATCGAACACAGCGATGACATTATTGCCGATCTTGCACAAGCTCTGGATGCAGCAAAATAATTTTCAATATTATTGATTGTGTTAATAATAAATCATCGATATCAATATTTATTGATATCGATGAAGTAATAAAAAAGATGACACTCATCATAAAAAATAAAAAAAATTAAACTTACTCTTAAAGAACAATTAGAAGCAATTAGTGCTTTCGCCTATAAGAATGATCATGGCAATTTTGGTAATTGGTTTGATAGAGGAATAAAAGCCTTATCCGTCAAACTCGATCACAATGTAAATGGTAGTGAGATATTTCCTGATAACTATACCCCTGAAGAATATCAACAACTCATGTATGCCTGTTTAGAATCATGGTGTTTCGGGGGTATGGGAACATGGAATGATATTTCCTTTGATGATAAAGACATTCAACAAGAGTATGAATTACTTTCAGACAAGCTATTTGAACTCATTCATATTGCACTGCTTGTTGCATCAAACCCTTGGCCAAGGCCGTAACCTCAAAAAATTTCATTACACGGATACATATTACAAACACAGATGCAGTAGCTGCTTCCTCCATTCTGGGCAGGAATTTACGACATTTTTCGCAAAAAAATAGGGCTGAATAACATCAGCCCTCAACTATTCAATAAAATATTAAGCCTTAAACGTGATCCATGACTGGATTAGTCTCGCTTATATTACCCCAACACCCAATCTTCAAGTCTTAACCCCGATACTCGTTCAAATTCACGGGTGTTATTTGTCACAAGTACCATACCCAATGAGCGGGCATGACCTGCAATCATACTGTCATAGGGGCCGATAGGTGTTCCGTTTTTTGCCAATTCAGCACGAATCTGTCCGGTATGGACAGCTGCATCAAAACCATATGTCATGACTTCTAAACGTGCAGCGAATCCCTCAATAATATCCAGATTCTTTTTAAGATTCGCTGATTTTTCTGCGCCATAAATCAACTCCATCAATGTGACAGAACTGATGCAAAGCTGACCATAATGTTGGTAAAAAGCTTCTCTGACTTTCTGTGGTTTGTTCTTGATAGTATAAATACAAATATTAGTATCAAGCATATATTTAATCATCAGAATTCTTCCCTGATCTGTTCACTTGGCTGCTGTCTATCAGTCATAAAATCAGGGGTAACATCTTCGCCATCAAACCAACTATCCCATCCTTCACCTGCCGGAGTTATGATGCGGGTTCGACCAATAGCAATAATATCAACATGTTTTACGTCTTCCGGTAAAGCAACAGCTTTTGGCAAGCGTACCGCCTGACTTCGATTACTTTTAAAGACTGTTGTTTTTTCCATACTGACCTCCGAAATCAAGTTTTCTGATTAAGTTCGTTGAAAAGCATAGTCCTTTCATGGGATATGTCAATGGGATATACCAGACTTTATTTGTTTTAATTTTATTCAAAAACGGGGGTACCCTGCCAAACTGGTTCCCTTACTTTGCACAGGAATACGCTTTAATACATATCTATACCAATCTAACTTGAAGATGCAGGTTTTAAAATCTGAAAATTGTCAGTCAGTCGAGTCGTCAATTCTTTCGCTTTTTCTGGCAACGTGACATGAAAAAAGTGACGAAGGGTTTCACGAAACGTTTTCGTATCCGGAAAATAAACATTGTTACGCACTTGCTCATTCATATACTTCCACAATCGCTCTATCGGATTGAGATTTGGGCTATCTATAAGGCGGGAGGTAATGCAATTCAATATTCAGGACATACGCCATCTCTTTCACCAACTCGGCTCGGTGGTAACCCGCACCATCCAGAATAATATGGATTTTTTGCGAAAGCGGATAAATTTCCCGGATTGAGCCGAAAAACAGGACGACATTTTTTGCGTTAATCGTCGGGTATTCACGAATAATAGTCTCTTCAATCCGTTGCAAATTGAGTGCGCCCATGAATAGGAGGAAAATTCTCTACCCGACCGGAAAGCACTGGGGTCGCCCATCGTGGCGATGGCGGCAGTCGCAATCGATGATATACAAAGAAAAATCCTCAGGGAGTAATAGAAAAATATTATTTGGATGAATTGATCGAGAGGGCTCAGGATGGCAACGGGCATTTGAAAAGTTTTTTCCATTTTTATCAGCTCACGTCATTGTTATAATAAATTGTTATAAGAAACGAGAAAGCGGTGCTCAAACACACCGCATAAGCCCCAAATTACCAATTCAGCTCTTCCACCAGCGTCGCCACCATTACCGCCTTAATGGTATGCATCCGGTTTTCAGCCTGATCAAACACAATACTGTGTTTTGATTCAAAGACTTCATTCGTCACTTCCAGACCGCCATATAAATTAAATTCTTGCGCCAGTTGCTGGCCGAGCACCGTTTCTTCATCGTGAAAGGCCGGAAGGCAATGCAGAAATTTTACTTCCGGGTTCCCCGTCATTTTCACAACGTCCATATTGACCTGATAAGGCTTCAATAATGCAATGCGTTCCTGCCAGACTGACTTTGGCTCACCCATTGATACCCAAACATCGGTATACAGAAAATCAGCTTCTTTTACACCTTGTGTAATATCTTCTGTTAGAGTGATCTGACCGCCAGTTTTCTCTGCGTGTTTTTGGCATGCTGCAACCAAATTGGTATCAGGCCAGCATGCTTTTGGCGCGACTAAGCGGAGATCCATCCCCGTCAATGCCGCAGCTTCCAGCATGGTGTTACCCATGTTATTGCGGGCGTCGCCCAAATAAGCAAATTTGATTTCAGATAGCGGTTTTTGGCTGTGCTCCTGCATGGTCATTAAATCCGCCAGCAGTTGGGTCGGGTGGAATTCATCCGTCAGGCCATTCCAGACCGGAACGCCTGCGTATTGCGCTAACGTTTCGACAATACGCTGGCCGTAACCACGATATTGGATGCCGTCATACAGTCGCCCAAGCACTCGTGCGGTGTCCTTGATGGATTCTTTGTGCCCGATCTGGCTGCCATTTGAGCCTAAATAGGTAACATTGGCACCTTGATCATAGGCTGCGACTTCAAATGCACTGCGTGTACGGGTGGAATCTTTTTCGAAAATAAGAACAATGTTTTTTCCCTTGAGTAAAGGCGATTCCAAACCTGATTTTTTATTCGTTTTTAATTCATGAGCCAATGTTAAAAGAGTATTAACTTCTGTAGGGATAATATCAAGAAGCCTTAGGAACGAGCGTTGAAAAAATGGGTTCATTATGGATTGTCTCCATCAGCGCAATATTGAATTTATATTCACTATATCTCGATAAAAAATCCGATTGCAAGTTTCGTTTTTGGTGCTTGCGAGAGTGACAGTATTAAGACTGATTATGGTTCAGTCGATTGCGGTTTGTACTTCTCCCTGAACAAAATTGGATAGATATATCCTTTGTAAAGAAAAGATGGGAGAATGCAAAACATGACAGCCAACTGACGGAGGGGATTGGCATGGCAGACCCACATGCTTTAGAAGAACAGCGTGAAGAGACTCGTTTGATCATCGAAGAATTATTGGAAGATGGCAGTGATCCTGAAGCGCTTTATATTATTGAACACCACTTTTCGGCAGAAAACTTCGATCAACTGGAGAAGGCCGCTCTGGAAGCATTTAAGCTAGGTTATGAAGTGACAGATGCAGAAGAGCTGGAAACAGAAGATCGTGTTGTTCTGATGTGTTGCGATGTGATCAGTGAAAGTCGTCTGGAAGCCGAACTGATCAACGTACAGGTCGAGCAACTGATGGATCTGGCTGAAAAGATGGGTGTGAATTACGATGGTTGGGGAACGTATTTTGAAGATCCCAACGCGCCGGATGATGAAGATGACGAAGGTGATCTCTTTCCCCCAGAGGAAGATGAACCCAGACTGCATTAAGATCTTTTGAAGATAGCGTGACCGCCGAATGCCCCACTTGTTTAGTGGGGCTGATTTATTGGGGGGGTAATCGTTATAGTGCCTTGAGCATCCTGACTTCACAGTCGCTGTGGCCTGTATTGCCAAGTGGCTCATCAAGATAGCTGAAGCCCAGTTTTTCATATAAGGCAATGGCAGCTTTCAAAGTATCCGTTGTTTCCAGATAACAGCGTTTAAAACCTTGCTCTGTACCAAATTCGAGTGATTGCTTCACGATTTGCCTGGCAACCCCTTTTCCCCGTAGTACCGATGAAAGGTACATTTTTTGCAATTCGCAGGTATCACTGTCACCTCCGGCCAGCGGAGCAACCCCACCGCCGCCAACGACTTCGCCATCCATTTCAACAACCCAGTAAGCACTGCGCGGCTGATTGTAAACTTCGTACAATGTATCCAGAATCGGATCAGCAACGGCAAAACCTTTGTCTGCGGTTAAGCCATGCTCGGCAGATACTTCACGGATAACAGCGGCGATGCCGGTGTTGTCTTGTTGGGTGATAGGGCGAATAACGTAGTTGTGTCTGCTTTTTGTTGTCATTTTTTATCTTTCTATTTTTATTGATAGGGAGGTAAATAATACATTATGAAATATATTGGTCTAGCCAATAATTCATTGGGTGAATGTATGCAAATGAATCTATGTAACATGCTGATAAGTTGCTTATCCCGCACTTCGTTTTAGTTCCGATTCGATTTAACCTCAATTTGTTCTGAATAATGTAGTTGAAAATAGCGCTCCAGAAATTCAATCGTTACCCTGACACGAGCAGACATCGCCAGACGTGTGACATAGACCGCCCAGATATTTGCTGATTGATAATATTCAGGCAGGATATGGACTAACGCCCCTGATTTGATGCTCTCCCTGACATCCCAATAAGAGCGTAAAGTAATGCCATGACCATCAAGGCACCACTGATGAATAATTTCACCATGATTGGATGACATAGGCCCGGTGACTTTCACCGATTGAGAGCCGGTACTGTTTTGTAATTGCCAGATTCCGAAAGGGTGATCTCTCTCCTTGATCACCAGACAGGAGTGAGAAGGGAGGTCATTCAGTGATTTTGGCATCGGATTACGTGCGAGATAAGCCGGTGATGCGCAAAGAATTCGGTGGTTAGATGCGAGCTTGCGTGCGATAAGATTATTATCAATATCATCACCAACCCGAATATCCAAATCAATGCCTTCAGTGACTAAATCGATAATGCGATCTTCTACATCAAATCGCAGTTCTAATTGTGGATAGGCCTGAATAAGTGCGGATAACGCAGGCGCAACGAATTGCCGACCAAAACCGAAGCTACTGACGATCCTAATTGTCCCTTGCGGTTCTTGCCGAAGTTCAGAAAGTTCATCCAGCATCTGGTGAACATCATTGAGAATACGTTGTGCCCATTCGTATATGCGTTCGCCATCTTCCGTAATTGAGACGCGACGTGTTGTTCTATGTAATAGGGTGACATTTAATATGTTTTCTAATATTGCAATGCGTTTACTGATAAAGGCCGGAGATGCCCCAATTTCTTCGGCTGCGGCGACAAAACTGGCTCTCTTGGCGACTAAAAGGAAAACACGTAGATCCTGTAAAATAGGTAAATTGTTCATAAATCGTAAATTATGTTTCTACATTTTTCAGATTGAATGCAAATCAGTCAATTATAAGATAGCCGGAAAGTCAATTTAGTATCCTGATAAATGAGAGATATCTAATGAAAAAACTGTTTAAAATTGCTGCAATTCCGGGAGATGGAATTGGTCATGAGGTTCTTCCGGAAGGCATTCGGGTATTGCAGGCTGTAGCTGAAAAGTGGGATATCTGTTTATCGTTTGAGCATTTTGAATGGGCAAGCTGTGATTATTATCTTCAGCACGGCAAAATGATGCCCGACGATTGGTTTAAGCAGCTTATGGGGTTTGACGCTATCTATTTTGGTGCTGTTGGCTGGCCTGAAACGGTACCTGATCATATCTCGCTTTGGGGTTCACTGCTTAAATTTCGACGTGAATTTCAGCAATATGTCAATTTGCGCCCTGTACGTCTCTTACCGGGAGTGCCTTGCCCGCTGGCGAACAAGAAACCGGAAGATATCGATTTTTATGTGGTCAGAGAGAATACGGAAGGGGAATATTCTACGATTGGTGGCCGCCTTCATGAAGGCACAGAACATGAAGTGGTGATCCAGGAGTCGGTTTTTACCCGCCGTGGGGTTGACCGTATCTTGAAATATGCGTTTGAATTAGCACAAAGTCGCCCCCGTAATTTATTAACATCGGCCACTAAATCAAACGGATTAGCGATTAGCATGCCTTATTGGGACGAGCGGGTCGAAGAGATGGCAAAACAGTATCCCGGCGTAAAATGGGATAAGCAGCATATTGATATCCTTTGTGCCCGGTTTGTGTTAAATCCAGAGCGTTTTGATGTCGTTGTTGCTTCCAATTTGTTTGGCGATATTCTTTCTGATTTAGGGCCTGCCTGTACTGGCACAATCGGGCTTTCACCTTCTGCGAATCTGAATCCGGAAAGGAATTTCCCTTCTTTATTTGAGCCTGTTCATGGGTCAGCCCCCGATATTTATGGCAAAAATATTGCCAATCCAATCGCAATGATTTGGGCTGGCGCCATGATGTTACAGTTTTTGGGTAAAGCTGCCTTAGATGAAGGCGATACGCGTTATCAGGATGCCCATGACGATATTTTATCTGCCATTGAAGCGGTGATAAGGGAAGGGATCGTCACACCAGATATGAAAGGTAAAGCATCGACGCAACAGGTTGGGGAAGCTATTGTTAATCATTTAACTAATTAAAAATATACCCTTCGTCTTTCAAGTTGCCTCTTTGTTGGCTGCACTCACTCACCCCAGTCACATAGTTATCTATGCTCCTGGGGATTCGTTCCCTTGCCGCCGCGACGCAACTTGAAATCCATTGGGTATAGTTAAATGATTCTTTCTTATAAAAACCACACTCTTTTTTAGGGTGTGGTTTTTTTATGATTATTAACTTGTTTTTTTATTGTCAGCCATGACTCTTACTCTTCTGCTTTTTAACGTATGTCACAAGATATTATTTACGATGTGTGTTTTATCTATTTACTGTCCGGCTCATTGCTTAAATTGTGTATCAACAATATATTCTAGTTTTTAGCCAAAAGAGGCAATAAGTGTCGTTCCCACTTATTGCACGTTTTCCTTTTGTCGTGTCTATACCCGATAATCATAACAACGATAATAGGCATTTTGTCGCAATACCGAATGAATTTTCATATTCAATGGAACTCTATCCCTATGAATGATGGAGGATATGCACAAAGTGACGAAACGGAGGTTTCATGTTCAGCAACACAAAAAAAGATATTTCCTTAATTGCAATAAGTCTTGCTTGTATTATTGTAATAGCGGTATCACTTAGTTTGTTTCCTGAAAAAACCAGTATTATTGCTAATGCAATTTTTAATGGGCTGACTCGCTTACTTGGATCAATTATTCAAATATTAGTTCTTGCCGCTTTAGTGTTTGTTCTGTATTTGGCGATAAGTAAATATGGCAATGTTCGATTAGGTGAAGGAAAACCTGAATATAACACGGTGTCCTGGTTGTTTATGTTTATTTGTGCGGGGCTTGGTTCATCGACCTTATATTGGGGAGTGATGGAATGGGCATATTATTACCAAACGCCCGGTTTGAATATTACGCCTCAAACCCCTAAAGCATTGGAGTACAGTATCAGTTACTCTTTTTTCCATTGGGGAATCAGTGCCTGGGCAACTTATGCACTGGCTTCATTGATAATGGCTTATCATTTCCATGTCAGAAAAAATAAAGGGTTGAGCTTATCAGGGATTATTTCCGCTATTATAAACATTAACCCTCATGGTTTTTGGGGCCGCCTTATTGACATGATATTTTTAATTGCTACTGTCGGGGCGTTAACGATTTCTTTAGTTGTGACTGCGGCTACATTAAGTGGCGGGCTTTCTTCACTAACAGGTATACCTAATAATTTTATTGTTCAAACTATAATTACATTATTAGCTGCATTGATTTTTTGTTTAAGTTCTTATATTGGCATTGATAATGGTATGCGGCGTTTAAGCCAAATGGTGGGATGGGGAGCATTTGGTTTTGCTTTACTTGTCCTGATTGTGGGGCCAACGGAATTTATTATTAATAATATTATTAATACAATTGGGTTAACAACGCAGAATTTTTTGCAAATGAGTTTATTTACCGATCCGATGGGAGATGGTCAATTTACACGTAGTTGGACCGTATTCTATTGGTTATGGTGGATCTCTTATACTCCCGGTGTTGCCATGTTTGTGACCCGGGTTTCTCATGGGCGCAAAATTAAAGAAGTGATTTGGGCGTTGTTATTAGGCAGTACGTTTGGTTGCTGGTTCTTCTTTGGTGTTTTGGAAAGCTACGCAATACATCAATTTATTACCGGCGTTATTAATGTACCTGAAGTATTGAATACGTTGGGGGGTGAAACAGCCGTTCACCAACTATTGAATGCCTTGCCATTAGGCCAATTTTTCCTTGCTGCTTATCTCTTTATCATGATTATTTTCTTGGCCTCGCATATGGATGCGGTTGCTTACACTATGGCGGCAACCAGCACGCGCAATTTAAGTGAAGGCCAGGACCCCAGCCGGAATTTACGCCTTTTCTGGTGCGTAGTGATTACGCTAATCCCACTTTCAATCCTATTTACGCAAGCCTCCTTAGAGACAATGAAAACCACCGTAGTGCTCACTGCACTGCCTTTTTTAGTGATTCTTCTGATTAAAACATATGGTTTTATTCGCTGGATAAAACAAGATTATGCACACATTCCTGCACATCTTATTGATAGTCCGAACCAGCAAGAACCTGTTGTTGCGCCAACATCCATGACACCTATCGAGAAAAAAGCATCCCCGCCAGTCATGGCTTCATCAACGAAAATTAAGGAATTGATATGAGCATTCAACACCAGAATTTCACACTACCCAAAAACTTTTGTGCAATCCCAACAGAAGCGTACACCATGCCAGCGCGTTTCTATACTTCTCAGGACGTGTTTGATTATGAGAAAGAGGCGATTTTTGCCAAGAGTTGGATCTGTGTTGCACACAGCAGTGAACTTGCCAATCCTAATGATTATGTTACGCGTGAAATTATTGGCGAGAGCATTGTGATTGTTCGTGGGCGCGACAACGTATTGCGTGCATTCTTTAACGTTTGTCCTCATCGTGGGCACCAGTTATTAACAGGAGAAGGCAAGGCAAAAAATGTCATCACTTGCCCTTATCATGCCTGGACATTCAAGCTCGACGGAACTTTGGCCCATGCCCGTAACTGCGAGAATGTGGCTAATTTCGATAAAGATTTAGCGCAATTATCCCCTGTAAAACTGGAAGAATATGCCGGTTTTGTCTTTATTAATATGGACATGAATGCCGGCACAGTTGAGGAACAATTACCGGGGTTAAGCGCTAAGGTATTAGAGGCTTGCCCCGAAGTCTATGAGTTAAAGTTGGCAGATCGTTTCACGACGGTAACACCGGCGAACTGGAAAAGCATTGTTGATAACTATCTGGAATGTTATCACTGTGGCCCTGCTCATCCGGGTTTTTCAACCTCAGTTCAGGTAGATCGCTATTGGCATACCATGCATGAGAAATGGTCATTGCAATTTGGCTATGCGATCCCCTCTGATCAATCTTTCAAATTTGAAGGTGAATCTTCATTTCATGGCTTTTGGTTATGGCCTTGTACCATGTACAACGTGACGCCAATTAAAGGCATGATGACGGTGATCTATGAATTCCCTATAGATGCCGAAACAACACTGCAACATTACGATATTTATTTTACTAATGAAGATTTGACTCAAGAACAGAAATCTTTGATTGAATGGTATCGCGACGTTTTTCGTCCTGAAGATTTGCGCTTGGTTGAGAGCGTGCAGAAAGGGCTTAAATCCCGTGGTTATCCTGGTCAGGGACGCATCATGGCGGATAGCACCGGAAGTGGAATTAGTGAGCACGGTATTGCTTATTTCCACAACCTTATTGCCCAGATTTACCATGAATAAAGTGGCGTTGGGTAAAGGCAGTCATGGAATGGGTTTAATCAGTGAGGTCATTAAGTGAATATCTTAGATAATCCTTTTTTTCGCCAGCAGGCTTATATCAGCGGGCAATGGTGCGATGCGGACAATAAAGAGACATTGGATGTCACCGATCCTGCTACAGGAAAAACCATAGGGAAAATACCTAATATGGCAGCGAGTGAAGCGAAAAAAGCCATTCAGGCTGCGCATGATGCCTTACCGGAATGGCGGGCATTAACAGGTCACCAGCGTGCCCGGTTATTACAAAATTGGTTTCGTTTAGTCAGTGAGAATAAAAAACAGCTTGCAGAAATCATGACATTAGAGCAAGGAAAACCGCTGGCAGAAGCTGAAGGTGAAATCGTCTACGCCGCCTCTTTTATCGAGTGGTTTGCAGAACAAGGAAAGCGTACAAACGGGGAAATTATTCCTTCGCCAACGGTGGATAAGCGCCTGATGGTGATTAAACAAGGAATTGGCGTTTGTGCGGCTATTACGCCCTGGAATTTCCCTGCGGCAATGGTGACCCGCAAAGCTGCACCTGCCCTTGCGGCAGGTTGTACCATGGTCATAAAACCCGCGAATGAAACTCCATTTACGGCATTGGCACTGGTGGAGTTAGCGATTCAGGCGGGTATTCCTGCGGGGGTGATAAATATAATCACGGGGCATTCACGCATTATTGGTGAAACATTCACCACAGATGATCGTGTGCGCAAACTGAGTTTTACGGGTTCAACGGAGGTAGGACGCTTATTAATGCGTCAATGCTCAGACAGTATCAAAAAAGTATCTTTGGAGTTAGGCGGAAATGCACCCTTTATTGTCTTTGATGATGCTGATGTCGAAAAAGCGGTAGAAGGTGCGATTGCAGCGAAATTTCGTAATGCAGGGCAAACTTGTGTTTGTGTGAATCGCTTCTATATTCACCAGGCTATTTATCCGACATTCAGCCAGCGTTTTGTTGAAGAAGTACAAAAACTTAAAGTCGGTAATGGTTTTGAGCAAGAAACACAAATAGGGCCACTGATTAACGCGAAATCAGCGGATAAAGTTCAATCTCTTTTAGATGATGCATTAAATAAAGGTGCGGATTTATTATTCGGTGGTCAACGTCATGCTTTAGGCGACAATTTCTTTATGCCAACGGTACTCGGTAACGTTGCCGGAAATAGCCTGCTATTAGAAGAGGAGATATTTGGGCCTGTTGCACCTCTGGTTATTTTTGATGATGAAGATAGCGTTATCGAATCTGCTAATAATACTATTTATGGGCTTGCTGCCTATTTTTATACTGAAAATCCACAACGCATTTGGCGGGTTTCAGAGAAGTTAGAATATGGCATGGTAGGTATTAATACCGGTCTTATTTCTAATGAAGTTGCTCCCTTTGGCGGCGTAAAACAATCTGGTTTAGGGCGTGAGGGTTCGAGCCACGGTATTGAAGATTATTTGGAACTGAAATATCTCTGTCAGGGTTTTTAATGAATAATTGAGAATCACTTATGTCTACTTATCAGAAACTCGGTGTTATTGTCAGTGATATTGAAACTATTACGCCTACGATTAAACGATTTACGTTAATACCGGATGAAAACACACAGCTACCTTCTTTTACCAGCGGAAGCCATATCTTTGTGCAGATGCGGGATGGTGACAACCAGTATAATAATGCTTATTCTCTATTAAACTCCCCTTTTGATGAACAACGTTATCAAATTGCGGTTAAGCGAGAAGAGTATTCTCGTGGTGGATCAGCATTTATGCATGAAAAAGTCGCCATTGGAAATAAACTCATTGTTTCTGAGCCGAATAATTTATTTGCACTAGCGCCCGGGGCTAAAAAACACATATTGATAGCGGGTGGAATTGGGATAACGCCTTTTATGTCCCATTTGCATGAACTGGAACAACAAAATGCTGAGTATGAACTGCATTATTGCTACCGGAATGCCGGCGAACCTGCTTTTACACCAGAGTTAATGGCATCAAGGTTTAAGGATAAAGTAGTTTGTCATATTTCATCTAAGGGGTCTCGTCTTGAACTCGATACACTTATTTCCCGATTACCAGAAGGAAGCCATGTTTATACATGCGGTTCACACTCACTAAATGAGGGCGTAAGACAAGCTGCACAAAAGGTTGGGTTTCCTGATCAGCAATTGCATTTTGAACAATTTGCGATTGAAGATAAAACCGGTGATGCGTTTACAGTGGTTCTGGCTAAATCTGGCGTTGAACTGGAAGTGGATAGCGAATCAACCATCTTACAAGTCATTGAAAGAAATAAGGCCGCATCGATTGAAAGTTTATGCCGTGAAGGAGTATGCGGGACTTGTGAAACAATGATTTTAGAAGGTGAAGCCGATCACCGTGACCAATATCTTAGTGATGAGGAAAGAAAGAGTCAGACATCAATGCTGATTTGTTGTTCCAGAGCGAAAGGGAAACGGTTAGTGTTGGATTTGTAGTCAATATGGGGCTACGGCCCCATATGCAAATTCTTTTGTTGTGTTTTTTATCTGTTTTTCTATGTTTGTTATGTTCGAAGCAATAAAAATGTAGGAAATTAAAAAAATATAGCAGTGGAATCAGTGTGGTAGAAAATATATCAACATTCAGCTTTCTGGAAATCACAGCTCAGTATTGAGTCAGAGTAGAAATCTATGGGTATGCTATTTGCTATCAAGTTGATCGTCACACCGTTATTAATGTTACTCGTTACTCTTTCAGCCAGACGGTGGGGTAGCTTTGTGGGCGGTATATTATCAGGTATGCCGCTGACATCGGGCTCTATCTCAATTTACATGGCGGTTGAACAGGGAGCCTATTTTGCACAACGTTCAGCATTGAGTTCTTTAACAGGAGTCGGTGCCGTTTTATTCACTTATTTGTGCTATATCGCATTGACCCGACGGTACTCGCTTTCTGTTGCTTGCGCGGGTTCAGTATTTCTTTTTTGCGGTGTATCGTGGCTATTGCTTAACATTAATAGCACTCTATTAAGTATCGGTACGATCGTATTGGCGATTTTCTGTATACTCGTGTTCACCCGAAAATATGCAACATCATCACTTAACCGTCAGCCTCCCTCTTTTGATCTGGCTACACGTATCATTATCGCTACCACAATGGTGCTTGCTCTCACGGCATCTGCCAACGCCATCGGATCTGACCTTAGCGGGATACTGGCACCAATACCAGTAATCGCCTGGCCTCTGACGGTGTTTACTCATATCCAGAATGGGCGCACCGATGCTCTGAACGTTATTCGTGGAAATGCGATAAGCGGAGTTGGCGTATTGGCATTTTACCTTATCGTCGAACGGTATATTACGCAGGCAGGATTTATGCTCACGTTTTCATTGGCGATATGTGTATCGCTGCTTACCAGTCTCTTTGTACTGTTTTTATTAAGAAAGCTGCCTTGGTTTTCTTAGTGCTACTGATATCTCCAAATCAATGTGTTATTTATCCGTAGCCTGTTCCTTTTAAGATCCGTTTTTTTATTGATCCAAGACTCAGATCTCGGAACAGGCACTTAGTTCAATTTCTTATCCACGGGTTATTGATAATTTATTTTTTCATTTCAATAATGTACTGGTTACTGCCCGTTAGGGAAAAATTCAAGTTGTATGTATTTGTGATAGAGAATCCAGCTTGTTTTGCGATAGATTCAAATTCTGACTGGTATCGTTCTTTACCTAACAAAAGGGCATCCATATATAAATCAAATGATTCTGCATTTGCATCATTTTGCTCTTTAATCATATCGATAACATATAGAACGGAATCTTCACTCATTGCTTTATGGAAATTTTTTAGAATATCAATGGCTTGATTATCTGGCCAATTATGCAAAACACTTTTTATACAATAAGCATCATATCCTGATGGAATAGCGGAAAAGAAATCGCCATTGATGAACGTGATCCCTTCTGATTCTTGTCTGGTAAAATCATACTGATCCATGACGTGACATTGGATATGTGGATAGTGCATTTTTATATTTTGTGCTAAAGAACCCTGTCCTCCCCCTATATCAATCATTGAAGAAATGCCATTTAGAGGGATATGCTCAATAATATGTTCATTCATTACATCGGTCGCTTTTGACATTAAATTATCAAAAGTCGTTTTGAGGGTTTTACTATGCTCATGACTGAAATAATCAAAAAATTTCTCATGATAGTTAAGTTCAAAAGCAGATTTGCTATTCATTTTACTGAAGGATGCAGCGTATTGTGACCAAGCGCCCCAGCAGATTGGACTTAATTCAAATTTGATATGTAATGTTTCAAGGCTGTCTGGATCACTTAGTGATGAACATTGCTCAGTAAGGTAAAATTTATCATCTTTTTTTGTTAACACATTAAGTGATTGCATATAATTCAATAACCGATGGAACCTATCTTGAGAAACATGGCATAGTTGAGCAAGTTGTTCCACAGTTTTGCCATCTTGGGTGCTTAAATATAGTGGTGCTTTGCTTTCCACAAAAGCAAACAATGCATTAGATTTACGATAAGCAGTGGCCATTTCAAATAGCATTATTTATTTTCCTTATTACAATTTTATAAACAGCTTCTTTTTTGTAGGTAAGTTATTTACTGAATAGGTATTTTTTTTGATTATCCTTTTCTCAACATGTTAATGGATTATCTATAAATTTCCTTTGTTAGTGTTTTTGGTTTTAGTGAGAATAAGATGAATAATAAATTTTTATAGCGCTGGGTTAAATGTTTTTAGTGTGTTTAAATATATTAATTGTCATTAATAAAGAATATTGATATGAAAAATTATAATGTAAACTGACTAATACATACTTAACTATTATACTTGTCGTCTTTCAAGTAATTGATAAATAATATCAGAATGTTATTGTCATGCACTGAATGCACGACATAATACAGGCGTTCAGAAGGCTGGGTATTTAATTTATGACATTATACGAGAACTCAGATAAATACATAAAACCGTAAAGCAGTACCGGAGAAAAAAATTCAACTTAAATAAAAATCATATCCTTTTTATTAAGGAAAAGATCTTGGTTCCCATGGGATTTGTTTTTCTGACAAACCTAATCAAATAGGATTAGGTTTGCCATAGAGAGAATGAATATCCAGAGAAGTAGAGGATTGAAATGCGAATAAGGCGGCCTTATAAAAATACCGCCACCTTATTAAGCAAAGAAAAATTATTTAGAAATATCCACGCCAAAATATTTCTCGGAGATACGGGCATATGTACCGTCATCTTTCATCTCTTGCAGGGCTTTATTAACAGCCTCTACCAATTCAGCATCCCCTTTGCGCAGTAAAACGGCGGATTTACTTGCATCAGCTTGTTGGGCGACGATTCTAACCGGCGCATTAGGGCGCTGTTTTTTAAAATCGAGGAATGACAGTCGATCATTCAATGTGGCATCAGCACGTCCGGTGACGACCAAATCAATGGCTTGGTTAAAACCATCTGTACTGACCAGATTAGCCCCGTAAGACGTTGCCAGTTGCCCGTAATTACTGGTCAGTGATTGGGCGGAACGTTTTCCTTTAATATCCGCAAAGGTTTTAATATCACCATTATTATTACGGGTGATCAGCACGACCTGAGAGGTTGTGTAAGGAATGGAGAAACTGTATTTCGCTGCACGTTCTGGTGTAACACCGACTTGGTTGATAACGGCATCAAAACGTTTGGCATCCAATCCTGCGATCAAACCATCCCATTTGACTTCCATAAATTCAGGTTTAACGTTCAAACGCTGGGCAATTTCCCGTGCGATGTCCACGTCAAAGCCAGTTAATTTGTTGCTGGCATCGTGATAGGTAAAAGGAGGATAAGTGCCTTCCGTACCAACCTTAAAGACGCCAGACGCTTTTATGGCGTCAAAATCTTTGCCGGCATAACCGGGGGCAGAAATAGCAAGGGCAGTCGCGCCCGCCAGTAACAGACTCAAAATTTTTTTCATTGCGTTTCTCCGAATAAATAATGTTGCTGATGTCAAACGTGACTGCTCGCTATATTTCCCAATCCGGCAAGGTTTCTGTCAGGGTTGAAATAAACTCGACAGTGCGCACCTTACTGGGGCGGGTAAAAATGGTTTTTGCCGGGCCAGCTTCAATAATCTCGCCGGATTCCAGAAAGACCACATCATGGGCAAGATTGGCGGCCAGACGTAAATCGTGCGTTGCCATTAACATGGTGGTGCCTTCTCCCGCCAATTGTTTCAGAACGGAAACGACTTCTTTGGATAATTCAGGGTCAAGCGCTGATGTTGGCTCATCACACAGCAGTACTTTGGGGGAAGGTGCCATTGCTCTGGCGATTGCCACACGCTGTTGCTGACCCCCCGATAGTGTGCTCGGCCAGACATCGGCCTTGTGGGACAGGCCTACCTTTTTCAACAGCTCCATAGCCCGTTCTCTGGCGCGTTCGCGGGGCCATTTTTGTACCCAAATCAGCCCTTCCATAATATTTTCAATCACCGTCAGATGCGGGAAAAGCTGAAAATTCTGGAATACCATGCCAGTTTGCAGGCTAAAACGCTGGATTTCACGGTGTGGCAGTTTTTCCTTACCGTTAAAGATAATCAGCTCCTTGCCAATTTCCAGCTTGCCGGCCTGCGGGATCTCCAACAGATTAATACAACGCAGCAAGGTACTTTTCCCACTACCGGAAGGGCCAATAAGCGCCGTCAGGCTACCTTCTTTAATGGTCAGGCTAATATTTTTCAGCACCTTTTGTCCGTCGAAACTTTTCTCAATGTTGGTGAGCTGAATCATCTTTGGCTTCCTTATTATTGCTGCTGTTTTGTTGGGCGAATTTCTTTTCCAACCGGACTTGCAGTGCTGACAGCACCGAGCTTAAGAGTAGATAGAGAATGGCGGCTTCGGTATACAGAATGAGCGGCTGATAGGTAACAGCAGCAATGCGCTGTGCCGCCAGAAACATTTCTGGCACAGTAATAACTGAAGCCAGAGAAGTATCTTTTACCAGTGAAATAAAGGTATTGGACAGAGGGGGAATTGAAAACCGTGCTGCCTGTGGCAAAACAACCCGACGCAGTGATTGCCACCAACTCATGCCGATGGAGTGAGAGGCTTCCCATTGCCCTTTAGGAACCGAAACCAATGCTGCGCGGATCACTTCTGAGGTATAGGCGCCAACATTCAGGGTAAATCCGATAACTGCGGAGGTGAAGGCTTCCAGAGTAATCCCTACGCTGGGCAGAGCGTAGAAGATCAAAAACAGCTGAACCAATAAAGGGGTGCCACGGATTAACCAGACATAAAACCGAGCTACAGCAACCAGTGGCTTAGGGCCATACAGCCTGATTAAAGCAACGATAAACCCCAACGAGATCCCAAGTGCGAAAGTAATCAACGTGAGGGGAATGGTGAATGTCAGGCCGGCGTACAGCATCGGCCACAGGGAATCCAGCGCTAAACTGAGCCAATCTGGGGTCATAGAATCTTCCTAATAGATTGATATTAAAAATATGTTTATTTTTTATAAGGTTGTTTTAATGATGATATGGCAAGAAAAGGATATCGTTATATACAATAAAGTTATAGCTTAGAACTTTAGGGTGCGTTGGCGATATATGTAAATGTGGTAAAAGTTGAATTAATAATTAATAGTGATGTTATTGTGTTCTTAAAAGCTTATTTTAAATAAATAACTTTATTAATTGGTTTTTAGAATGTTTTTTAATAAAGATTTTTATCTAAATCATGAGGGAAATAAATGTAAGATATAGTGGTGAGTCTAATTGTTAACTTTAAGTTTGTTATCGGAGTAATCTTAGAGGTGTTATTAATGGTTGGTAAAATCAGGGGGTTAGTGATGGCAGATAATGTATAATGATAGGATTAGTCTGATATATTAATTTCCTATGGATGAAAAATATTGCATTTCATTTGCATTTAATATTTACTTTCTCACCTTCTTTCAAGCAATTTATAAAATTAACTATCCTAACTTCTTGCTTAAATATCAGTTTCTATATAGGGACTGATGGCTAATCCACAAAATAGTCGCTGTGTTTATTTTTTTATAAATATAAAAGATATTTTTTTGCAAAGCAATAATTAACATCACTTGAATTTAATTGTGTTTTTTATTCACTGAGTAATTAATTGTTTTGATAAAAAATTTATTTGTTTTTATTATGGTGAAATAATGAGAAAGATTTTATTGGCTTTAATTAGTGCTGTATCTATACAGTCTTCTTACGCTTCTTATAAGTATGAGTCCTCAACGCTTGATAATAGCAACA
>NZ_LFCV01000181.1 GCF_001037465.1 Xenorhabdus khoisanae | reverse complement strand
GGTAGGCAGCGTAAGATGTGTATAAGAGACAGATAAACAGTTATCCGATACTGCATGAAAACCGCTATCGTGAGCATGGATAACCATTTGTAGTAATATCTATTATTTTGGATTTTAATTTCAAACATTTTATTTGTAATCCTGTTATAAAAAACGCCAAACAGGTAAATAAAAGGCAAACCATATAAATAAATGAAAACGTCATTTAAAATGATACCATCAATTAAATAGCAACATTAGCTAAAATTTTGCCAGAGTAATGTGACCGTTAATTTATTAAATTACGTTTATATAGCGTTATATTTATGTGGATTATATTCGTATGACTTTATGATTACTGCGCCAGAAAAA
Organism: Xenorhabdus khoisanae; assembly: GCF_001037465.1. Classification (GTDB taxonomy): domain Bacteria; phylum Pseudomonadota; class Gammaproteobacteria; order Enterobacterales; family Enterobacteriaceae; genus Xenorhabdus; species Xenorhabdus khoisanae. The sequence goes on along the minus strand of NZ_LFCV01000181.1, from coordinate 5,370 downwards.
TCCCCATAAAAATAATGAGCCTTTGCGTGATAAGGAACATAAACGAACTTTAAACGTACAAAAATAACCAGCAAAGCTATTTATTGTGATATTCATCACGATAATATAAATAAATTGTATTTAAAAAAACCAGAAAATCACTCAAAATCGCCCTTTTACGAAATTATATCTATATGTTAGCGATACCTCATAGATATATTAGGTTGTTTTAGCTAATATTCTCTTCGATATAGAAAATAATTAGTCAAAATTTTTCGTTTAACATAATCATGCTCGTTTAACCCTATCACTGCCCAGCGGTGATAAAGCGCTCATACAAAAATCATGTGGAGACAAACATGTTAAGTATTTTCAAACCAGCTCCCCATAAAGCTCGGTTGCCTGCGCAAGAAATAGATCCATTCTATCGTCGCTTGCGCTGGCAAATTTTTATGGGGATTTTCTTTGGCTATGCAGCCTACTATCTGGTAAGGAAAAACTTTGCCTTGGCAATACCTTATTTAGTAGAGCAAGGCTTCTCCAGAGGTGAGCTTGGTTTTGCCCTGTCGGGAATTTCAATTGCATACGGATTCTCAAAATTCATCATGGGTTCCGTTTCCGACCGCTCGAATCCGCGTGTTTTCTTACCTGCTGGTCTAATACTGGCGGCGGCTGTCATGCTGTTTATGGGCTTCGTACCATGGGCAACATCCAGCATTGCTATCATGTTTGCTCTGCTGTTCCTCTGCGGCTGGTTCCAGGGTATGGGTTGGCCTCCCTGCGGACGCACCATGGTTCATTGGTGGTCACAAAAAGAACGTGGCAGAATTGTTTCTGTCTGGAACTGTGCTCATAACGTTGGTGGGGGTTTGCCTCCATTGTTGTTCCTGCTGGGTATGGCTTGGTTCAATGACTGGAAAGCAGCACTCTATATGCCTGCATTTGCCGCTATCCTTGTGGCAATGATCGTTTTCGTTTTGATGCGTGATACTCCACAATCTTGTGGTTTACCGCCAATCGAAGAGTACAAAAATGATTATCCACTTGATTACACAGAAAAAAATGAAAAGGAACTGACTGCAAAAGAGATCTTTATGCAGTACATCCTGCCTAATAAATTGCTGTGGATGATCGCGGTTGCCAACGTGTTCGTTTATCTGTTGCGTTACGGTATTCTCGACTGGTCACCGACTTATTTGAGAGAAGTGAAGCATTTTGCGTTAGATAAATCTTCCTGGGCTTATTTCCTGTATGAGTACGCAGGTATTCCAGGCACGCTGTTGTGTGGCTGGATGTCTGACAAAGTGTTCAAAGGCAATCGTGGTGCAACCGGTGTATTCTTTATGATATTGGTGACTATCGCCACTGTTGTATTCTGGATGAACCCGGCAGGAAACCCAAATATCGATATGCTCTGTATGCTGGTTATCGGCTTCCTGATTTATGGCCCTGTCATGCTGATTGGTCTGCACGCACTTGAGCTGGCACCGAAAAAAGCAGCGGGAACAGCAGCAGGTTTTACCGGTTTGTTTGGCTATCTGGGTGGTTCAGTAGCAGCCAGCGCCATCGTTGGTTACACCGTTGACTTCTTCGGTTGGGACGGTGGCTTTATGGTGATGATCGGCGGCAGCGCACTCTCTGTTGTTCTGCTTTTGTTTGTCATGCTGAGTGAAAATAAACACAAGCAGGAAATGGCGCGTCAGGGTCAATAACACTGACTGAAAGCGCTGATTAATGATGATATCAATCGCAGTACAACATAAATTTGTACTGCGATTTTCTCAGACACATTTTATCTTTGTTTATTGAGATGCAAATCAACTCTGGAATTTTCCTGACATAAACAATTATCAAATATCTTCTCAAGATGATGTATGCCGATGAAAAGGATACTGACCGTCTAAATAAGACTTCCAAGCTCTTCTGAATGAAATACTCTATTTTTATATCTTGCAACCCAATACTCTTCCTGTAAATCCTTCATTAGCAGTAAAAATTTAATTTTAAACACCTCATGTTTTATTATGATTCATTTATATCATTTACCATTTTATTCTTATTTAAATTAAAATCTTTCCGGACGCTTTAATAGATTTGTTCATTTAATAACATGACTAAATGAGGTTAGAGATAAACAGAACTTAAATAACAATTTTTCTGTCATAAAACTGTGATGTACTGCTAGTAAAATCAATATGCAGGATTGTGTTATGTCAGTATTTTATATAAAAAGCGGTTTGGATATTCACCTTATTTCTTCTGGCTGTTGGCTAAAAATCAGCTACACAATAAGTAACATCATTTTTGTTTAAGATTTTTATTACAAATAAATGGAGAATCCCGATGCAGACCCCTATTAAGGCAATCATGGCAGGTATTCTGTTAGCATCATCAATGTCAGGCATTGCACATGCAGCAGATAAGATTGTTATCGCCCACCGTGGGGCCAGTGGTTATCTACCTGAACATACCCTGCCCGCTAAAGCAATGGCTTATGCACAAGGTGCTGATTACCTTGAGCAAGATCTGGTAATGACTAAAGATGACCAGCTCATTGTGCTACACGACCATTATTTGGATCGAGTAACCGATGTTGCAGAACGTTTTCCAAACCGTGCCCGTGCCGATGGCCGCTATTATGCAATAGACTTTACCTTGCCAGAAATTAACTCTCTGAAATTCACCGAAGGTTTTGATATCAAAGATGGCAAAAAAATCCAAAGCTATCCGGGGCGTTTTCCTATGGGGAAATCAGATTTCCACATTCATACCTTTCAGGAAGAGTTGGAATTTATCCAAGGTTTGAATAAATCCACCGGCAAAGACATTGGTATTTATCCTGAAATCAAAGCCCCGTGGTTCCATCGCCAAGAGGGCAAGGATATCACGACCAAGGTGCTGGAAGTGCTGAAACAATATGGCTACACCAAGAAAAGCGATAAAGTGTATCTGCAATGTTTTGATGCCAATGAACTGAAACGCATCAAAAATGAGCTGGAACCGAAATTGGGGATGGATCTGAAACTGATTCAGCTAATCGCTTACACCGACTGGAACGAAACTTACGAGCAAAAGTCAGATGGTACATGGCAAAACTATAGCTATGAATGGATGTTTAAGCCAGGTGCGATGAAAGAAGTGGCAAAATATGCTGACGGTATTGGCCCTGATTACCACATGATTATCGACAATGATTCTACGCCAAATAACATTAAGCTGACCGGTATGGTGAAAGAGGCTCACGCCAGCCATTTGGCAGTCCATCCGTATACTATCCGTATCGATCAACTACCAAAATATGCCACCAGCGGCAATCAATTATTTGATATCGTTTTCGATAAAGCGAATGTTGATGGCGCATTCACTGACTTCCCTGATTTAGCCGTGAAGTTTCTGAAAAAGCATCATGAACACAAATAATCTACGAACATTCATCTACGAACATTCATCTACAAATATAGATAAACTACGAGCGTAGATAGTCTGCAAAAATATAAGGGCAGTCCTGAACTGCCCCAATCACAATTACGAGATCCCTACCGGGAAAGCAATAACTTCACTAATCCGCTCAGCACCCAATGCCAGCATAATCAGGCGATCAACGCCCAATGCAACACCAGAACAATCTGGCATTCCATGAGCAAGCGCTGCAAGCAAATATTCATCAATCGGCTGGACAGGCAATCCCATTGCTTCACGCTTACGGTTATCCTGCTCGAAACGCAAACGCTGTTCATTACTGTCAGTGAGTTCACGGAAGCCATTCGCTAACTCCATGCCCTTGAAATAAACTTCAAAACGCTGTGCAACTCGATGATCTTCTTTACTGATCTCTGCCAACGACGCCTGAGATGCAGGGAAGTGATAGATAAATGTCGGTTTTTCAATACCAATCTGCGTTTCCACACCCATCACAAAAAGCAATTGCAACAAGGTATCACGATCTTCTTCTCGATCAGCGATATTGCTGAGATCAAGTTTTGCCGCCACCTCACGCAATTTTTCCTTACTCGCAGTAAGAGGATCGATATCCAGATATCGAATGAATGCCTGTTGGTAAGAAAGTGATTCTGCACTTTCACAATCCAGGATCTGCTGCAATAAATCATCCACTTCATTCATCAAGTGATACATGTCGAAATGCGGACGATACCACTCCAGCATGGTGAATTCTGGATTATGATGACGACCCGCTTCCTCATTACGGAAACTTTTTCCCATCTGATAAATGGAGCCACTTCCTGCCGCCAGCATACGTTTCATGTGATATTCGGGGCTGGTCATCAGGTATAGAGTCAGGCCATCTGCGGCTCCCGGCCCAACAAATTGAGTCTGGAAGGGAACCAGATGGACATCAGTCACAGTCGCCTGACTCATGGCAGGTGTTTCAACTTCCAACACCCCACGATCTGCGAAAAAGCGCCGTATTTCTGCTAAAATCTCCGCCCTTTTCAATAAATTGGCGATAGGGGCACTTGGCTGCCAATTCGCGACTTCGTTCATGTTCCAATGACTCCAAAATAAAACAAAACGCGCAGTTTACCCGCATCAAGCCTGCCAGACAAATCATTGTCTGCATTGCATAAAACTTGAAACTTTTGCTGGTAACTTATCATTTTAATGATAGCCATGTTTGCCCTATGGTAGGGTTAATATATATGCAATCATAATTGATTAAGAAGAACAATAAAAATTTAACTGAAAATAGATTACATCTTCTAACGAAGTGAGTTATAAACAAATCTTATACCAATAGATAAATATAAAAATATTTTCTTTCTTGATATAGAAGAGAGTCTTAAAAATAAGGATGGATAGAATTTATTGATATTACAATAAAAAAGTGGCCAGTTTATGTGGCCACTAAATTTATTCAGATGATAATTCCAATTAATAACAAAGACAAAAATCACTCAACCAATGTCACTACCCTGAACTTACTAAACTCATCCAAAACACTTTTATCAGGCTTGATATAATTAACACCATTAATATCAACCCGGCTAAGATGCCAGCATACATTTTTCATTCAAAATATAAATAACAAAATATGTCATCTTCATAAAAATAAATTTAGAAAAATCATGAATTATTTATTTGCAGTATAAATAAATTAAACCCCATCCATAAATCAATAAATATTATTCAATCGTTATATTTATCATTTATTTTTATATAAGCGCTTATTCATTTGTAGAAAATGTTGTCGATGGCTCAATCCGATTGAGCAAAAAACATGCGATAGATCACATTTTGTCAGCAAAATCCTGCAAAACCCGCATTCATATCAAATTTACTTTCTGGATAATTCGTTATAATTAAACCCTATAAAGAGTAATAGTTATCGCCCCTGACACGTTAAGGTATAGAAAATTACATTCAATACTTCGT
>NZ_LFCV01000180.1 GCF_001037465.1 Xenorhabdus khoisanae | reverse complement strand
TTTTCATTCTATAAATTAAACTTGGATTGGGATACTAGGGTTTCCCTATGCCAAGGGAATCGGTAAGCTTAAGTCCATCTGATAATCATATAGAAAGGGATTGGTTATGTCCGCACCTCTCACATGGCACGATGTCATCGGCAATGAAAAGAAACAGCCTTATTTCGTTGATACATTGGCTTATGTTGCCAACGAACGTCAGGCTGGAAAAACCATTTATCCGCCACAGCAGGATGTTTTCAACGCATTCCGTTATACCGAATTGGCTGATGTAAAAGTGGTGATTTTGGGACAAGATCCTTATCACGGCCCGAATCAAGCCCATGGACTGGCTTTCTCAGTACAACCCGGCATTCCGGCGCCGCCTTCTCTTGTCAATATGTACAAAGAACTGGAATCGGATATTGCTGGATTTACCCGCCCTAATCACGGTTGCTTGATCAGTTGGGCAAAACAAGGTGTGTTATTGCTCAATACCGTGCTGACTGTTGAGCGCGGCAACGCACATTCCCATGCGAATTTGGGATGGGAAACTTTCACCGATAAAGTCATTGCAGCAATCAACGAACATCGTAGCGGGGTTATTTTCCTGCTTTGGGGTTCTCATGCCCAGAAAAAAGGCCATTTTATTGACACCCAACGCCATCATGTGCTGAAAGCACCTCATCCTTCACCATTGTCAGCACATCGCGGTTTTTTAGGTTGCAGACATTTTTCACAAGCCAATAGTTTGTTGGAAACACAAGGATTGTCCCCAATCGATTGGACACCTCAGTTACCTCAATAATCGTGCTCTGCCTACAAAAATGCCGCCTCTAGATGGCGGCATTACATCACGGAATACCGTAATTTATTTAGAAACTGCAACCATTGCAGGACGCAGTAAACGACCATTCAAGGTATAACCTTTCTGCATCACCAACATGACGTGATTCGGTTCATGCTGATCAGATTCCATCATGGTCATCGCCTGATGTACTTCAGGATTGAAAGGCACATTGGTGTCACCAACAACTTCAATACCAAACTTACCCACTGCATCAATAAAAGATTTCAGCGTCAGTTCAATACCTTCAATCATAGGTTGCAATGATTCATTGGCACGATCAGAAACATCTAGCGCACGTTCCAGATTGTCGATTACAGGCAGGAGTTCATTAGCAAATTTTTCTAATGCGAACTTATGTGCTCTTTCTACATCCTGCTCGGTACGACGGCGAATATTTTCCACTTCAGCACGAGCACGTAGCATAGCATCACGTTCGTTAACCTGGGCCTGTTTCAACTGTTCTTCCAGCTCGGCAACACGCGGGTCAACAACATTTTCAGTCTCTGGCGCGTCTGCCTGTGCTGTACTAATTTGTTCCTCTAATACATTTTCTGTATTTTCTGAGACTTGCTCGTCAGGTACTTTTTGGTCTTTACTACTCATGAATATCTCCGCGTATTTTGTATTATCTTCGCCATTCCAGCTTATTATGGGGATCAATACGCGGGATTCAAGGGAACACATCATATTGTGAGGGCAAAACCATATGCTGAAGGAAATAACAGCAATGAATAATGAATTCAAATGCATCGGTATTGTCGGTCGTCCACGTCATCCTGAAGCACTGGCCACCCATGAAATGCTTTACCATTGGCTAGTATCTAAAGGTTATTGCGTTATTGTGGACAGACAAGTTGCAAAAGATATTGGTTTAAAGGGTGCTCAAACCGGAGGGCTGACCGAAATCGGTAAAATTGCCGATCTGGTGATTGTTGTCGGTGGAGATGGCAACATGCTTGGTGCTGCCAGAGTGCTATCACGCTATGATATCAAAGTCATTGGTATCAATCGGGGTAATTTAGGTTTTCTGACTGATTTAGATCCCGATAATGCTTTACAACAGCTCTCTGAAGTTTTGGACGGCGAGTATCGGGATGAAAAACGTTTTCTACTTGAAGCTCAGGTCACAAAAAAAGGACAAAAACCCCGGCACAGCACAGCCCTGAACGAAGTGGTATTACATCCGGGTAAAGTTGCCCATATGATTGAGTTCGAAGTTTATATCGATGAACGTTTTGCCTTTTCCCAACGTTCAGATGGCTTAATCATAGCAACCCCTACAGGTTCCACCGCCTACTCTTTATCTGCCGGAGGGCCAATATTAACACCAAACTTAAATGCCATCGTGCTGGTGCCAATGTTTCCGCACACACTTTCAGCACGCCCTCTTGTGATCAGCAGCGAAAGTAGCATTCGATTGAAATTTTCTCAAAACAGTAATGATTACGAAGTGAGCTGTGACAGCCAAATTGTTCTGCCTATCCAAGACGGTGAAGAAGTCATTATCAAACGCAGCGAATATAATCTGCATTTGATTCACCCGAAAGATTACAACTACTTCAATACGCTGAGCACAAAACTGGGGTGGTCAAAAAAAATGTTCTAAAAACACTGCTCCCTACTTTACTGTATAAAAAACCAGTTTATACTGTATGTAAGCACAGACATGCTTTTATGCACAGGAACGTGTTTTTATACACAGGAACGTGTTTTTATACACAGTAAAGCAGGAGGAGCACAATGCTGACTCAGTTGACCATCAGTAATTTTGCCATCGTTCGCGAACTTGAAATTGATTTCCGCTCAGGAATGACGGCAATTACAGGAGAAACCGGAGCCGGTAAATCTATCGCGATCGATGCATTGGGTTTATGTCTTGGCAATCGTGGCGAAGCCAATATGGTTCGCTCTGGTGCTCCCCGTACCGATCTTTGTGCCCGTTTTTCACTGACAGATGCCCCTTCTGCACGTAAGTGGCTTGAAGACCATCAGCTTGATGAAAGTTTTGATGACAACAATGAGTGCCTTCTGCGTCGCACGATTACTGCGGATGGGCGCTCTCGGGGTTTCATCAACGGTACTGCCGTGCCACTTTCCCAGTTACGTGAATTAGGTTCACATCTGATTCAAATTCACGGGCAACATGCCCATCAATTACTGTTAGAAAACCGTCATCAAAGACGTTTACTGGATATCTATACGGGCGACTTTGAACTCCATCATGAAATGAAACAGGCGTACCAACAATGGAGACAAAGTTGTCAGGATCTCTCACAATTTCAACAACAAGCCCTTGAGCGTCGGTCACGTCAGCAATTGCTGGAATATCATCTGAAAGAACTGAACGAACTGTCACCACAACAAGGGGATTATCAAGAACAAGACAGCGAATATAAACGGCTGGCAAACTGTGGGCAATTCCTGTCAGTCAGCCAGAACATTCTCCAGATCTTAAGCGATAATGATGAGCAAAACATTATCAGCCTTCTCAGCTATGCACGAAGTGAACTTACAGAACTTGCTGGCATGGATCACAAGCTCAGTAACTTACTTAACATGCTGGAAGAAGCTGCTATCCAAATCAATGAAGTCAGTGATGAATTGCGTCATTACAGTGATCAATTGGAACTGGATCCTAACCGTTTATTCGAGCTGGAACAAAAAATTTCCCAGCAAATCAGCATGGCACGTAAACACCACGTTGCACCGGAAGAGCTGCCAGCCTTACATCAGCAATTGTTGGAAGAACAGCATCAGTTATCCCAACAAGAAGATGATTGCGCTCATCTGAGTGAACTTGTCAGCCTGCACTACCAGCAGGCTCTGACCGTGGCAGAAAAACTGCACCATATCCGCCAGAAATATGCTATAGAATTAAGCCAACTGATAACAAGTAGCATGCACCAGCTTTCCATGCCTCATGGTCGTTTCACGATTGATATCACCTTTGAACCGGAGCATTTAAACATTGATGGTGCCAGCAAAGTTGAATTCAATGTAACAACCAACCCCGGCCAACCTCACCAATCATTGGCAAAAGTGGCATCGGGCGGTGAGCTATCCCGTATTGCACTGGCTATTCAGGTGATTACCGCGAAGAAAATGGAAACACCAGCCCTCATCTTCGACGAAGTTGATGTTGGTATCAGTGGCCCAACGGCAACAATCGTCGGTCGCCTACTGCGTGAATTGGGAGAATCAACCCAAGTTATGTGCGTTACCCACCTACCGCAAGTGGCAGGATGTGGGCATCAACACTTTTACGTTAGTAAGCAGACTGATGGAGAAGAGACAGAAACCCAAATGCAACTATTGGATAAAAAAGCACGGCTCCAAGAACTGGCGCGGCTTTTGGCGGGGAGTGAAGTGACAAAAAATACACTGGCCAATGCAAAAGAGCTGTTAGCGGCATAAATTAATACAACTTTTTTGTATAATTGAAGTCATAGGTAAACGCGTAGAGGTTTTCAATCTCTTCAATGTTTATTATCATCGACGGCTTAACTCCTAAAGGAATGTAATCACTATGCGCTGTAAATTATTGACTGCCGCTACTGTATCACTTGTTATGCTGACTGCGGGTTGCTCTACGTTTGAGCGAATTGTTTATCATCCTGATATTAATCAAGGGAATTACCTGACGCCGGCTGCGGTATCAAAAATCCAGAAAGGGATGACTCAGCAGCAAGTCGCTTACACTTTGGGAACCCCAATGCTAACTGATCCGTTTGGAAGCCAGACTTGGTATTACATTTTCCGCCAGCAACCGGGGCACGAAAAAGCCACTCAGGAAACCTTAACACTTACCTTTGATGGCAAAGGTGTGCTGACCGATATCAAGAACGAAAAATCACTACCTGAAAATAAATAAGATGTGGGTTTTATTTATTCGCCAGTCCAATTCCAATATAGTGCTGGCGAATAAGTAGACTTTTGACTGGTATTATTGAGCATTATTTTTAGCGCGTTCTGCTCGCTTACGCCGCATTTCTTTGGGATCAGCAATGAGAGGGCGATAAATTTCTACACGGTCTCCCTCTTCCAGCATATCTGTCAGTTTGGCTGGTCGGCTATAAACGCCAACTTTATTCTTAGTCAAATCGATATCATTACGTAATGTCAAAAGACCAGACGCAACAATCGCTTGTTCAACCGTTGCTCCCTGCGGTACTTTCACATTACACAGATATTGCCGTTCAGGCAGAGCATAAACGACTTCGATATTGATCTCAGACACTATAAACCTCACGTGCGCGTTGGGTAAAAGCCTGAACCATATTACCGGCCAATTCCTTGAATACCTTACCAAAGGCCAATTCAATCAACTTATTGGTAAATTCAAAATCGAGGTGCAGCTCAACCTTACAGGCATCCTCACTTAGTGGAATAAAATGCCACCCTCCCATCAACTTACGGAAAGGTCCATCAACAAGCTGCATTTTGATACTTTGATTATCGAATAACGTATTACGCGTTACAAACGTCTTACTGATCCCTGCCTTAGAGACCTCAACCGAAGCCGTCATTTCATTATTACTACTGCTTATTACACGGCTACCCACACACCCCGGTAAAAAATCCGGATAAGAAGTCACATCATTGACCAATTTATACATTTGTTCCACGCTGTAAGGCACTAGCGCAGAGCGACTAATCTGAGGCATATCATTTCCTGTAAAACGTAACAGCGCTGAATAATACCACTTAAATGTGATTAAATAAAAACCTGATGACATTTAGAACAATAAATGTGCATTCATCGCTAAATATCATACAGAAGAGATTTCTTTCACTAACGCATACAGTATAATACAACGCATTATGACAAAGAAAAAAGCACACAAACCCGGTTCGGCAACAATTGCCATGAATAAGCGAGCCCGCCACGAATACTTCATCGAAGAAGAATTCGAAGCAGGCTTATCCCTACAAGGTTGGGAAGTCAAATCACTGCGCGCTGGCAAGGCTAACATCAGTGAGAGTTACGTTTTGCTCAAAGATGGCGATGCTTATCTTTTTGGTGCCACAATAACGCCACTGAATGTTGCTTCTTCCCATGTAGTTTGCGATCCGACACGGTCACGCAAGCTACTACTGAACAAACGTGAACTTGATTCATTATATGGTCGAATCAATCGCGAAGGTTATACCATCGTTGCGCTTTCCATGTATTGGAAAAATGCTTGGTGCAAAATCAAAATTGGCGTTGCAAAAGGTAAAAAAGAGCACGATAAACGTTCAGACATTAAAGAACGTGAGTGGAAATTAGACAAAGCGCGAATTATGAAGAATTCAGGGCGTTAATTACTGGCATTCTTGCTCAATATTCTGATATACTTGCGTTTAACACACTTTTGGGGCTGATTCTGGATTCGACGGGATTCGCGAAACCCAAGGTGCATGCCGAGGGGCGGTTGGCCTCGTAAAAAGCCGCAAAACAATAGTCGCAAACGACGAAAACTACGCACTGGCAGCTTAATAACCTGCGCAGAGCCCTCTCTCCCTAGCCTCCGCTCTTAGGACGGGGATCAAGAGAGGTCAAACCCAAAAGAGATCGCGTGGATGCCTTGCCTGGGGTTGAAGCGTTAAATCCAATCAGGCTAGTTTGTTAGTGGCGTGTCTGTCCGCAGCTGGCAAGCGAATGTAAAGACCAGACTAAGCATGTAGTACCGAGGATGTAGGAATTTCGGACGCGGGTTCAACTCCCGCCAGCTCCACCAAATTTGGTAGGACAGTGTAAGGACAACAACTTGAAAAACAAGAAGTTAGCAAAGTTGGTAGGTCACTGTCATGACAGTAAAAGGACTTAAAAAGATACGCAAAAGATACGCGGCTCTTTTTTCCAAGCACCTCAGAATCCCCCTCTGAGGTGTTTTTATTTGTAACGAATGTATTTCTATTTGTAAGAAAGTGTAACAAAAATACACGCCATTTTTGTCTGTCTTGGGTCTGATTTACCCGTCAGATCATTCCCTCCAAAACAAATATTGAAGAACGGACATTATTATTTTATCCGAAAAATTCACTGTCAAAATTCCTCTCTGAAATAATGCCTTTCTGTACATATAAACAGTGATTTTAAATATTCAAATTTTTTGATGTTATTTAGCGAATGATTTTTTTGCTAAAGAAGTTAGGGTCAATTCCAAAGTAAGGATGAAAAGGAGTTTTCCGATTTCAAATCAGGAAATCACAACACAGGAGGGCTTGAATCTAAGCCGTCCGGTAAAAGCCTTATAAAACAACACGGCCAAAGTGACGGCCTCGGATAAATCAATGAGTTATTGAGGTGTGAGAAATTTTTCGCATACCCACAGGCTAAATTTTCAGCCAATGACTGAGCGAAAAGTTTCGCTGAGTAACCGGACGAAAGTTCGGCTGATTGAACTGAGTGAACATTATTCACTTGGTTTAAAATTAATGAGTAATTTATAACCAACCCGAAATTATCGGGTAGCCTCTGAGATTGAAGACTCCTTAAACTCAAGGAGTCCCTATTTATGAACTGTACCCCAAAAGTTGAACTAGTTAACTCCAACTTAAAGGGTGCAAATCAATGGAAAGAAAAAAAAGAACATTTGAATTTAAATTAAAGGTTGTTACACATTTCTTAAATACTTCTGACGGACAAAAACGAACAGGAGCCAAATTTGGCATTAATGAGAGCAATGTCTGAAACTGGGTTAATTTATATAAATTACATGGTGATGATGGTTTAAAACACTCAAAACAACACTATTCTGTTGAAAGAAAAGAGTTTATCATCTTATACAGAAGAGATAATAACCTTTCATTTAGACAAGCTGCAGAATACTTTAACCTTCGCTGTGCTCATTCCTTGGTTATCTGGGATAAATTGTACGAGAATGGAGGTAAAGCAGCTTTAGCAAGAAAACCAAATCCAGTTAAGATGAAGAAAAGCAGCGAACCCAAAACCCAACACAAAGCAGATCATAAGAAAACTCAGTTAGAATTAATTGAAGAGATTACTTATTTAAGAGCCGAACTTGATTACTTAAAAAAGCTCAATGCCTTAATTCAGCCAGAAAATGTACAACAAAAGCAAAAGTAAAGCTAATTAATGAGTTAAGGCAAAATTATCCACTAAAGGTTTTGTTGCGTGTTGCTAATATGGCTAAAAGCACCTTTTTTTATCATGCAAAATCATTAGCTCTGCCAGATAAGTGTTTAGAGCTTATTCAGTATTTTTTCTACGCAACAGCACGACAAGGAATGCTAGATTGACGAACTGAAGGCTGGTATTCAAATGCCTCTCACAGTTCTTCCACAATCGTCGACATTTTTCTAGCCAACCAAATGAACGTTCGACGACCCACCGCTTGGGTATCACCTTGAAAATATGTAGTTCACTGCGTTTGGCTATTTCGACCGTCGCGCCCAATATATGATGCACACCCTCCGCGAAGGTTTCTCCGGTATAACCTCCATCGGCTAACACACTCTTCACGCAGGAAAGCGACTTCTTGTGCTGGGTAAATGCCATCAAAGCGCCTTTTCTGTCCGTGATATTGGCCGTTGTTACTGTCATTGCATGAGGTAAACCCTGCGTATCTACCGCGATGTGTTGTTTGATGCCAGAAATCTTTTTACCTGCATCATAGCCTTTTTCACGGGCCGTATCCGTGTTCTTAACGCTTTGCGAATCAATGATCACGAAAGTGGTGTTGTCGTTCCGATCATTGCTGATGCGGGCCTCGCCAACCGCATTTTTTAACGCCTGCTCCAGCAGGCTTGGCTCCGTTTCTGACGGTCTCTCTTTCCAAAGTTTGAAATAGTAGTACACGGTACTCTTACTGGGAAAATCACTGGGGAGCATATCCCACTGGCAACCACTCTTGAGTAGATACAGCAGTGCGCAAAACACGTCATACACATCGACTTTTCGGGGACGTGTGCGTTTTCGACTGCTGAACAACAAAGGTTCAATTTCCTGAAAAACTTCTCGACTGATATCACTAACATAGGCTTTTCTCATTCCGATGGGATACAGGAAAAATAGTCACGTTTGAAAAAGATTCTGAATAGGCTGTAAGAATATTGTGCGCCTTTATCAGTTCTGACTGTGTTATCACTAAATCGGTTAATTCTATATCAACCGTTAAGGTAGCCTCTGTTAGCTATGGCGAATCTTTCTTAGTTATTTTTCTATTTCGGGAAATAATTACACCAATTTCCCAACTGGTGACTGAATCCCACTCAAGAATGCCACCAGTTGGATCGGGGTATAAACGGAATTCGATTTCCCCTGCTTGGGCTAAAAGTAATAGCTCCATCTCAGAACGGTTAATAGTCTTTGTAGCTAAATCTAAAGGATAGTATTCAAGATTAAAAGATACGTCGCTCATAACGTCCGCCTTATAACGTTGTGCCTTAACAATAGAGGTGATGAGGCAGGCGGTAAGGCGTACCGCTTTTCTCTCCGTCGAGATAGCCCCATCGAATAACATTGCGCTATAGCTGGTGGTTTTTGTCCAAAGTCTAATCGCGCTGTTTCAGAACAATTAAGCTCAATCAAGGGGTTATGGTGATTTTTCATATAACTTGTTGATTGATACTAACTTCCTGCATTGGAGTAAGTTGACGGGAGAAAGAAAGATTCTAACTCCTTGAATTGGTTTAATTCCGTTTAGTAGACGAAATCACTTTGCTGGTGGATTTACGGGCAAGATGTAAATATGTAGCTTGGCGTCTATGCACGATCATGGCTTCTAGGTTGATGCAATTGAATGTACAAGAATGTAATAGCATGGCCTCGCCATCGTCCCTATTCCATCACGGTTAGGCCAATATCTTTTCTCAAACCATGTTATAAAATTTTGACGCGTCGGGAAATGGACGCAACCAAAATTGGGGTCGAAACAATCAACCCCCTGGGCAGTTACTGCTAGGCCAATAGCATGATCTCCATATGCCAAAGCTTCATAACCTTCATGAATAGTAGCTAAATTTTCCACGATATTATCGCCATCATAACGGCTTATCCCCCTATAAGATAATCCGTTTTCATTAATAAAGCGCATGCCATCCATGCTCTTAGCTTTAAGGTTTTCAACTATTTTTATATAGCTAGGAAGTTTGATATTTCCGGGGAATAGATGAGACTTTCCTAATTTGTGCATCTTTACCCAAGCCATTACCAAACTACTACAAGCCCCATTTTGCATAGTCGAAGAGAACTTAAGGGGAAAATGTAGAGTTTGATTAAAGCGAAATACCCAATTTCCCCCAAATCTATCAGCATCTAATAAAGACATCTTTAAATATCTCCCATTCACTATGAGTTTGGTCTACGTCAAAAAAGTTAAGGGTAAAAATATGCTAAAAACAGAGTATACAGGTTTTACCTAATGTAAAGGGTTTTAGACCAGACTGCGTATTTGCAGTGTGGCTATATTCCGGTAAGGCGCCGGAATTAAACCTAACCCTTTGATAATATTAGCAATCACCAATGGGGAAAGCCGGGCGATATGGGGATTCCCATAACGGTTCAAACTCCTTTTTTCAGGGTATTTGAGCTTTATCAATTGGTTATAGAGCGTGTGAGCAAAGCCTTGTATGGGGCTTAGTATTGCCCGTAATACCTGAGATTTGCCCTGTGAGCTGGTGGAGGTGGTCGGATTGACCAAAGGCGGGATTCTGCCTTAGCTAACTGGACAAATTAGGCCAGTTAACTCTGTACCGTTCGCGCAGGTATACGGGCAAGTGATAGTTTTTTTACTACAGGGCGCTTAATGCTGAACTGTGCTTATCTGCATAGTTTCCGTGGAAGCCATAGATCAAGTCGATTTCCAAAGGTTCATCTAATGCCTCCAGACACCCAAGACAAACCCAAGAAAATAATCAGTCAGATACCGAGTGTATACTTAATGAGGCGACCCCATGTTGATTTGAGTATCATCGAAGCCGCCTACGTAACCTAAGTTATCCACGATAATTTTCAGAGTAAAGCACACATCCATGCTGGAGCCCACCAATTATCCGCTGCGCACTTGCCTACACAAGCCAACCACTCTGCATCTGTTTGATAAGGACTACAAATAAAAGCAGTTGCTTGAACAGGAACAAGTAGAAAATAAGAGGCACATAACGCGCCAACCAAGTATTTTTTCATCTTGTTTGTCCTCTGTTATTACTAACATTATTTTCCATAACAGTGACAAATTAACCCAACTTATTGATAAACCATAAATTCATCTTTTACTCGATAACTAGATAAACATTTATGCCTTTGTCAGTTAGAGAAAATAACCATGACAGTTAATAGTATTAAATGACAATTATTTCAATACTTATTATATAATAAAAAGCAATAACAAATAGTTCCTTATGAATTTTAAGATGCAGTACACGGGCAATGGGTAGACTTTTTACTACAGGGCGTTTAATGCTGAACTGTGCTTATCTGCATAGTTACCGTGAAAGCTGTAGTGGTCAAGAAATACCGGACACATTTTTAGCCTCTTCCCACTGCTTTTCATATTCAACCGGTGAA
>NZ_LFCV01000179.1 GCF_001037465.1 Xenorhabdus khoisanae | reverse complement strand
ATTGCTATTGAATGATTGTGTTCTATGTATCATGACATACCTCTATATAACAATACCTGGACCTGATATAACATCGTAATACCAAGATATGATAAAAAAGCATTACCACAGATATATTTAAAGATTAAATCAGATTAATGAATAAAATATTCAATAATCATACACAACTTGCCTTAAAATAGTATTCCCCCGCCCAAAACCCCCATTTATCACTTTTGGCTGGTTCTAATACCATGTAACCTCCTTGATATCCAAATCCATATTGGAAGTAAACACCTCTCGCAGCAGGTGCGGGTATTAGTTTGACGTTCCCATTTTTACCAAGTGTTTTTGATTTATTTACCGCATATTCCATTAGCAAAAACCCACAATTTCTTACACCTATATGAGTAACGAACTCTACAATACTGGAAGGTTCTGTGGCTTTCGCCTTGTTATTGGAAAATATCAACATACCAATTGGTGTTTCTTGAAAAAACATAACAAAGAAATAATGTTCTATTGAGGCTGAAACACCCTCAAGTTTACTTTCTAAGATAGTAGAAATTTGTGTAAGTATTCCATACGTAGCCTTATATCTTGAATTCCACCGTTCCTGATCCTGACTTAATTGTCTGCTCTGATTAGAACCTATGAACCAATCACCATTAATCATGTTCGTTCTTATTCGATTAGCAATACATAAAGCATCTTGAAGCCCAACTTCTCTGATAGTGATAAAATTTTTAACATTAAACACCCTGGAAGCCATATTTATTAAATTTGATTCATTGCGCGTCAATGGCCCCGCTATATCTGAGTCCAGGATGCTAAAAAATTTTGATTTAAGTATCATGATATACCTCCCAATAAAAATATAAAAAATATATTCAGAGAATTTGGTTAATTCAATTTACCATTACTTTCCGGGTTTGCTGTTTTTCCCGATGCTTTCTCATTCGCCAGAAGACTTCCAAGATCACAAACCAAACCGGAGTGCCATATAACGCTACACGCGTATCATAATCAAATATCATGATCACGACCGTAAAGGCAAAAAATATCAAAGTACACCATGTCATAGGGATGCCCAGTGGCATTTTATAGACGGATACTTTATGCAGGTCAGGGCGTTTTTTCCGGTAAGCCAGATAAGCAAACAATATCATGCACCAACTGTAAATAACCATGATAGCCGCCACAGTCGATACAATCGTAAATAATTTCATGACATCTGGGATGAAAAACAACAGGAATACACCACTCGCCATGCAGATAACAGAGAATATCAAACCAAAAATGGGAACCGCGCTGCTCACTGAAAGTTGACCGAATTTATCGTGTGCCAGCTTTTCCGTAGACAAGCCATAAAGCATGCGGGTACAAGCGTATAGCCCACTGTTTGCCGAAGACATCGCTGAAGTCAGAGCCACAAAATTAATGACTGCTGCCGCTGCCGGCAAACCGGCCAGTGCAAACAACGTCACAAATGGGCTGACTTCCGGTGAAATATGCGCCCATGAGGTCACGGCAATAATGCACATCATGGAGAGCACGTAAAAGATAATGATTCTGATCGGAATACTATTGATGGCTTTCGGTAAGATTTTCTCTGGTTCTTTGGTTTCCGCCGTTACTGTGCCAACCAGTTCAATACCCGTAAAGGAAAAAATAGCAATCTGAAAACCCGCTAAAAATCCAAATACCCCGTTGGGCAGGAAGACTTCAGGCTCCGTCAAATGACGTACAGAAGCGGTTACGCCATTGGGTGAAGTCCATCCCACCAATACCATACCAATGCCAACGATAATCAAGGCAACTATCGCCACGACTTTAATCATGGCAAACCAGAATTCTGTTTCACCAAATAACTGTACTGAGAAAAAGTTACATAAACACATTAACCCTAAAATAAACAGGGCCGTTAACCAAAGCGAACTGTCAGGAAACCAATACTGAATATAGCCACCACACACAACAACATCGGCAATACAACTGACGATCCAACTCATCCAATAAGTCCAGCCCAGAAAATAGCTGGCTTTATCTCCAAGATAATCCGCCACAAAATCCGCGAAAGTCCGATAGTCCAGTTTAGTGAGCAACAGTTCTCCCATTGCCCTCATCACCATAAAAGCGAAAAAACCAATCAACAAATAAGTCAGGATAATTGAAGTGCCTGATACTGCAATGGTTTTCCCTGTTCCCATAAACAAACCCGTACCAATGGCACCGCCAATTGCAATCAGCTGAATATGACGTTTACCTAATCCACGGTGAAGCTTCTGCGCACCTGTGGATTGTCCCACAGGTGTTTTTAATGATTCCGTCATCAATAACCTCCACAGCTTTTTTATATGAATTGATTATGTTAACTGCGCCAGCAATAGACCTGCCCTCAGACCAATGGCAACACGGGCATTAGGAAACAGAATTAAATTTGCAGGAGATGTGATTTTCCAAGTTTGATTCTGCTGACAGGCAATTTCGAATCCTTCCGGCAGTTCAGTGAAGTTTTTGGTATCTTCTGGGATATTGAGCTTAAAATTGTCATGCTGTTTGATAATGGCATCCACTACACGATAACGTTTGAGCGCCATTTTATTTCGTTTGACTGAAAATAAACCTGCGACCAAATCCTGCAAGGCTGCCGCAATATTACTGAACCTTGCCAGATCGTTTTGTCCGAAGGGCCGTGCCTTACCAATCTCCAATGTGCAACTGTCTGCATTGAAATGTTCGCTGGTAAAATTGCTGAACGTGCCTCCCGCCGAGTTATGAAATACCAAGGCGTCAATATCACTCTCTTCCAGCCATTGTAAAAAATCAGCCGCATAGCCACGGGATTGGTACGGCAACAGCGCAAACTGTTCATGACAAGATCCCCTAATCGCGGTGTGAAGATCCAAGTGCCGATGTCTGGTTGAGGCCATAACTGCCGGTTCACTAAAGAACTGGCGGACAACCGATTCCAGCTCTATTGCACGGCCCGATTCATTCCCCAAAGGAAAATTATGGTGGCGACCACCGAACATACGATTAAGATCATGATCAAGGTATCGTTGTCCTGCGCGCATGGCGGGCAGGTTACCGAAAATCAACAAGAGGTTATGCCGTAATGCCAAACTGCCCTGTGCCAGTTGCGACAATATCTGGATCAATATTTCTACGGGAGCGGTTTCATTACCATGTATTCCCACTGAAATAATCAGCGTATCGGTTTTTTTCTCTTGCGGAAGGTCTTGTGGCAATAACTGCAATACGCCTTCTGCCAACCATGATGACTTAATCGTTGGCGGAAAATGCAGGCTATCCTCAAGTTTGTTTTCAAGCAGTAAAGTCAATAAATCCATCGTCTCTCCTGATTAACGTTGAAATTCATAGATTGAACCGAGCTTGAGGATCTGTGTCAGTTCATCAAGGGCAACATAAACTTCTTCCAACAATTGCGGATCAGCCAGATCAGCCACATACAGAGAATCCCGATAATTGTGTTCTACCCATGCCGTCAGCCGCTGATATAGCTCCGGTGTCATCAAGGTAGCCGGATTGGTCGCCGCCAACTCTTTTTCGTTCAATACGACCCGAAGACGCAGACAAGCCGGCCCTCCGCCATTGCGCATACTTTCCCGTAAATCGAAAAAGTGGAGTTTATTGATGGGAGAATTTCCCTCAGCAATCAATGATTGCAGATAGGACGAAACGTTATGATTAAGATGACACTCTTCCGGTAAAACCAGCGTCATGTTGCCATCAGGCCGACTCAATAATTGGCTGTTAAAAAGATAGGATTCAACTGCATCCTGAATGGTGACTTGTTCAGCAGGCACCTCAACCGTCATCAATGTTTGCCCGAGCCGGGCCATTTTCTCCCTGAGTTCAGCCAGTACCGATTGCTGGTTCAGGAAAGCCTGCTGGTGATAGAAAAACACATTACGGTTACTGACCGCGATGACGTCGTTATGAAACACGCCACTATCAATGGCAACCGGATTTTGTTGGGCAAATACGGTTCTTGCTTCCTCAAGTTGGTGCAGGCGGGCCACTGCCTGACTCGCTTCCAGCGTTTGCCGTGCAGGATAGCGTTCGGGCGCAATACCTTCTTGCAATGCTTCGCGTCCATAGACAAATAGCTGTACACCCGCTTCACCATATTCACCGCAAAAACGATTATGATTCGCCGCCCCTTCATCTCCCCAATCCACATGCTGCGGCAAAGGATCATGGTGAACAAAGTGGTTCTGATCAGAGAAGGTGGCTTTTAATGCCCGCGAAGTCGTCACACTTTCCAGAGAACGATGTAACTTTTTATTTAAGTTGGCAACTGTGAAATGAACGCGCTGATCCGCACTATCCGCTGAAGGAGAAACCGTTGCCGCATTGGCTGTCCACATAGAAGAAGCTGAACTCAGTTTGGACAACAATAACGGTGAATACTGTGCGGCCTTGTTTAATACCTGCTCATCACTGCCCGTAAACCCCAGCAGGCGCAATGCCGGAAGATTGGGGCGCTGCTGTGGAGGCAATACCCCCTGCACCAGTCCCATATCAGACAATGCCTTCATTTTCATCAATCCTTGAAGTGCGGCTTTGCGGGGATTGGACTCCTTCCCCCGATGAGTCATGGAAGCCTTGTTACCCATTGATAGTCCGGCATAATGGTGCGTCATTCCCACCAAACCATCAAAATTTGCTTCAATTCCCGACATAATCACCTCTAACATCCTATTTATTAATGGAAAAATCACGGGCGAACGAAATCATGAATGAAAGAAATCAAGCCCCGGCGCAGGTGTTTCAGGCAGAACTAAATTGTCAGCCATCAAAGAAGCCATCGGCCAGGCGCAATAGTCCGCCGCATAATACGCACTGGGTCGATGATTACCCGATGCCCCAATGCCACCAAACGGTGCTTTGCTGGATGCGCCTGTCAGTGGTTTATTCCAATTCACGATCCCTGCCCTCGCCTCCTGCAATAATTTCTCGAACAGGGAAGCATCAGGAGAAATCAAGCCGGACGCCAAACCAAACCGCGTATCATTCGCGATAGAAATAGCTTCGTCGAAAGTGTCATAGCGACTCAGGGTCAACAAAGGACCAAAATATTCTTCATCAGGAACCTCTTTGACATTGGTCAGATCAATAATGCCCGGAGTCATAAAGGTTGAATTAGGATCGGGCTGCGTTAAGGCGAGCAAAGAGACACCACCCAATGCCAGCAATTTGGATTGAGCCTCAAGCAAACTTTCTGCCGCAGCCAGAGAGATTACGCCCCCGATAAAAGGCTGTGGCTCTGCATTCCAGTGAGCAGGCACAATTTGACCCGCAGCATCAAGCAGCCGTTGGATCAGCGCATCCCCTTTTTCCCCTTGCTTCACCAATAACCTACGGGCACAAGTACAGCGCTGCCCTGCGGAGATAAATGCAGACTGGATAATGGTGTAAACGGCGGCCTCAATATCATCATAATCGTCTACAATCAGGGCATTGTTGCCTCCCATTTCCAGCGCCAGCATTTTTTCTGGCTGACCTGCCAATACACGGTGGAAATGGAATCCTGTCGCCGCACTGCCAGTAAACAGCACACCATCAATTTCGCGGCTGTCCAACAACGCACCGCCGGTTTCTTTACTGCCCTGCACCAGATTCAGCACACCAACAGGCAACCCTGCCTTAATCCACAGCTCAACCGTTTTTTCTGCCGTCATCGGCGTCAGTTCACTGGGCTTGAACACCAACGTATTACCTGCGATCAATGCAGGTACAATATGCCCATTCGGTAAATGTCCGGGAAAATTATAGGGACCGAAAACCGCCATCACACCGTGAGGGCGATGCTGCAATATCGCTTTGCCATCAGGCATGGACGTTTCAGAATATCCTGTGCGTTGTTCCCATGCCTCAATGGAAATAGCAATTTTGCCAATCATTGACTGAACTTCCGTTCGCGTTTCCCACAACGGTTTACTGGTTTCCTCACTGATTACACGGGCGATATTTTCTTTTTCCTGTGTCAACAAATCAGCAAATGTCTGAATAACTGCAATACGTTTTTCAACCGCCAACCTTGACCATGCAGGAAAGGCTTTGCGGGCAGATTGGCACGCTTCATCTACCTGACGGGCAGAAGCGCCGTTTGCCTGCCATAACACCTGTTGGTCAATAGGAGAGTACTTAATAACAGGCAGACCTTGCCCAACTATCCATTCACCGCCAATATAATTTGCTTGATGATTCATTGTTAAATCCCTTAAGAGAGAAGAGAAACAAAGCGTACCGGATCGCCCTCATCCACCTGAAGTGCCTCCATCTCTGCGGGGGTAAGCCGCAGTTCATCACTATCCAGAGGATCAGAGATGGGCAAGAGTAGCGCCTTAAACTCCTGAAAATGCAGGTTAGAAACAATGCATGGCACACCATCCTGCGCCCGAGAAACATGGGTGCTTTTCCTGACATGTACGAGCCGGCTGTCTTTGACTGTGCGTATCTTGTCAATTTCCGCATCTAAAATGGCACCAGCATCAAAAATATCGACCGCGTTGTGATAAGCAAAACCCTCTTTTTCCAGAATAGCGCGGGCAGGCAAGGTATTTTCATGCACCTGACCAATCGACTGACGGGCATCTTCAGGCAACAGAGGGACATAGACCGGATAGAATGGCATCAATTCCGCAATAAACGTTTTTGAGCCAGTACCAGTCAAATAATCCGCTTCTGCAAAGGGAACATTGAAAAAGTGTTGCCCGAACGCATTCCAGAATGGCGATTCACCTTGTTGATTCACGACCCCACGCATTTCCGCAATGATGGATTTCGGGAAAAGATGCCTGAATGCGGAAATAAAAATAAAACGGCTTCTGGAAAGGAAAACACCATTGCGTCCCCTTTGATAATCGGGATCAAGGAACAACGTACACAGTTCACTGCATCCGGTATAATCCTGCCCGACAATCAGCGTTTCAAAGGTGTTGTAAATGCCCAATTCCCGGGAAGAACGCACTGATTTCTGCACACGGAAGTTGTAGAAAGGCTCTTCCAGCCCAACGGCAACTTCCAACGCACTAACACCAACAACACGATGCTTTTCCGTGTCCTCCAAGGTAAACAAAAAACCTTGCTGTGCTCGTCCCCTTGCATCGTTGAAAGAATCAATGCTGCGTGAAATCCGTGCCGCCAGATACTCCTGATTGTTTGGTAACGTCGTCAGGCCAACGCCAGCACGGGACGAAAGATTAAGGATATCGCCTAAATCTTCATGTTGAACGGATCTAAATAGCATCATGATAGCACCTCAAATCGGTTTTATTCCTGAACAAATCGCTTGAGGGCGTTTTCAAGGCGGCTGAAACCATCATCAATATCCTGCTGTTCAATATTTAATGCAGGCGCAAAACGCAGCACATCGGGACCGGCTATTAAAGCAATCAATCCCTCTTCTGCTGCGATATTGGTCAGGTTTTTCGCCTTGCCTTGATATTTTTTATCCAGTTCAGCCCCCAGCAACAGCCCTTTACCGCGTAATTCACTGAATACCTGATAACGTTGATTGAGTGTTGACATCCGCTGAAGAAATTCATGGTGGCGCTCTTTTACTCCCGCCAGAAACTCCGGCTGATGCACCAACTCAATCACCTTATTGGCGACTGCGGCTGCCAATGGATTTCCACCGAATGTCGTACCGTGTGAACCCGGCTGGAAGACTTCTGCGATATGTTGCCTGACCAACATGGCCCCTATCGGGAAACCACCGCCAAGCCCTTTAGCCGTGGTCAAAATATCGGGTTCCACGCCTGTTTCTTCATAGGCATACAAATACCCAGTCCGCCCGATTCCTGTTTGAATTTCATCAAAAATCAGCAATGCCTGATGCTGATCGCACAATTCCCGCAATGCTTTCAAAAATGCCGGGTCAGCAGGGATAACTCCCCCTTCACCGATAATGGGTTCAACGATTACGGCACAGGTTTTTTCTGAAATATAGGCTTTAATGGCGGCAATATCGTTATATGGAAGATGGGTAATTTGCTGCGGCAGTGGAGCGAAGTCCTGAGAGTATTTAGGTTGACCGCCGACAGTCACAGTAAATAATGTTCTACCATGGAAGGAATTCTCAAATGAAATAATTTCGTTTTTATGACTGCCATATTTATCCAAGGCATATTTTCTGGCAATTTTTAATGCAGCTTCATTAGCCTCAGCACCAGAATTACAGAAAAAAACCTTATCTGCGAACGTGTTCTCAACTAAAGATTTTGCAAGTTTTAAAACAGGTTCATTCGTATAACCATTACCAATATGCCATATTTTTTCTATTTGAGAAATTAATGTATCTTTTAATTCATCATTGGCATGCCCTAATGCGTTAACCGCAATTCCTCCTGCAAAATCAATATATTCCTTACCTTCCTGATCCCATACGCGCGAGCCTTTGGCCTTAACCGGGATAAATTTAGCAGGTGAAAAACAGGGAACCATATACTGGTCAAACCAATTGCGTTGAATCGTGCCCGACATGTTTTTTTCCTCAATTAATTAGGATATAAAGAGAAGAATAAATTCATATATCATTGAAGTTAATTTTTAATTAATAGATTCGCATAATTTATCTATTTATTATTTTCGTTAAGTTTCCAATGACATTATCTCTGTATCTTTCTCATCCTTTTTGATTAGCAATTAATCTCATAATCTCTTCGTGATTTAACAAAGTCAACACAATAAAATCACAATAAATTTACTTTATGATGTTTTTCACAATTTATAGAAATGGATTTATTGTCAATTTATGCACCATTTATGCATCAAAAAATAAATAAAAAGAAGTATAGAATTGAAGATAACGGAATTGAGATATTCTTGTTCAATAATTATTCACAGAGAATGAGTATAAATTATACCCATACTCTAAAAAATATATTTGCAATTAACAATTTTTATCCTAAATATCAATAATTCTATTTAAAATCAAACTATTAAAAAATAATACACCTATTTTTTCCACCTTATTGCAAGTTCACTCAGACAAACTCTCAGGCTAAGAGGCATGGGGCTCTCAGCTTGCTTTTACAGGCAACCTGTAACATCGGCTAATTTCCGATCGATTCTACTGCTCCCGGAGAAACAAGATAGCAGCCGGATGTTTGAACTGATCACCATGTCCTATAGGATTCAGCCTGTTAGTCGGATATTATTTATTAAGAAATATTACTCACATATCTTACCCTTTAATTAAGTAAAGTGACCACTTACACGACCAGTGATTTTTATCACAGTTATATTTATTAATATTGCCATGCCATAAATCACGCTTGCAGTTTCATAAGAAAAAAACAACCATAGTGGATTGAGTAAACAGATATATGAATTTTCATATAAATTATAACCTTCGACAATGGCTTTTTTTTATGACTCTAATAGCTTATTTATATCGTCAATCCTGGGTATTATTGCTTGTATCGACAATAAGCGCATTAATTAGTGGGTTCGCAGGTGCTTCGATAGTTGGCATGATTAGTCAAGGTGTAACAGAAACCATTAATCTCACCCCATTTC
>NZ_LFCV01000178.1 GCF_001037465.1 Xenorhabdus khoisanae | reverse complement strand
AAAGAGTATACTTATAGTTTTCATGTTTACTTATTCTTATCATCAATAGTAAGACGAGATCTATCCCTAGACAAAAAGCCACCAATGCACATTCAAGAATGTTTATATCAAAAAAGCTAATGTGATATTTCTCTTTCCTATCAAAGATAAGATCTCGATCACAAGATAAAATAATATCCTAAATAAAAAAATCGGAATTAATCAGGGATGAGGATGGCTTTACGCCTTATAGAACGGGTCATCTTTCCTTTGTGGGCCATGGAAACAATTGGTTTTAATCGTGTCGATTACTGCATATTCCATCAAATCATTCACCATAATTATAAATAAAGGAAAATTCATTGACATAAACTACAATTTTAGAATTTTTATTCTTTTTATCTATTTTATATTGCTATTTATTTACAAGTCATTATCCATACAAAAATTGTTTAATAATTGCACTTTGCGACTTTTTAAAATATCAGGTTTCATGCAGAAGACATATTGAAAATATAGAGAAACTGCCAAATCTGATAACAACAAATTGAAGTAATACGATAATGGCTCTTGAATCATGAAGGGAAATGAAAGAAAAAAAGAAAACAGAAATGAGCACACTGCCAGTAAGTGGAATAAATGAAATAAGTGGGATAAGTGGGATAAGTGGGATAAGTGGAAAATGACAAAATAAAGGAAACAAATAAGCCCTTATCTTCCCCCATGTTACAGAAAAAGAAGCTAAGGGCTTGAAATGGAAACAGTATACCAATCTTAATTAGCGTTGCATCTCAAACAGAGACATACCTTTTAAGTTGGTAAACGCGATAAAGGAAGCTTGCAGTGCCACCTGTTGTTGTTGGTAATCAGAGATAGTGGCTACCCAATCAGCATCAACTAATTCTCCCTGACGTACTTTATTAGCCATGCTACGTTCACTGCTAAGTGCATCCAACCTATCCATTTCCTGAAGCTGCAAACCCAACACGGCTTGCACGGTATTAATGTTGTTCTGGCTATTGCGAATACCACGGTTCGCCTTATTCATCAATTCCTCGGCTTCTTTTTTCTCGTCCTCACTCGCCGTGCTGTACGAGACCTCTAGTGCCTTGATTGCCATATCAATAGAAGCAAAGATATCTGATTCACTGTTGGTTTTACCATCAGGTTCTTTGATAGGGTTGCTGGGCTGAGATAAGAATACCTGCTGCCCGGTATGGGCGACAATCATTGAGCGGTTATCGTCTACTTTCTGGGTAATTTCTTGATCACCACCGACATAGCTCACCTTCCCACTTTCATCTTCCACGAAAGGAGGAACATCCGTTTTATAGCCAGCAAAAATATAACGACCATTGCCATCAGTTTTGTTACTCAAATTCAGTAACTCTTTTTTAAGACCTTTCAACTGCTCTGCATAAGATGCACGATCCTGATCGCTCTGCTTATCTGCCGCTGCCACCCATGTTTCAAAAACACTGTTGGTAACGTTTACAACATTGTCGATAATATTCAACTGTGCAGACATGGTGTTTTTGGCAAAGTTGCGGCCTGTGGCAAACTGCTGGTTTTTCGACTCAGATTGAGAAACCATGATACTCTGCGAAGCCGCCAGAGGATCATCAGACGGATTAATTACCCGGCGACCACTGGACAACTGCTCACTCGATTTCATCCACTTAGATTGAGCATCAAAGATCCCATTCATTTTCTGAGTGTATAATTGATTCGTACTTACACGCACAATATTATTTCCTTTTTATCTTCAACCAAGTAGTGATTAGCGAATACCCAAAATCGCGTCGAACAAAGTATTTGCGGTTTGGATCACGCGAGCATTTGCCAAATAGTATTGTTGTAGACGTTGCAATTTGCCGTATTCTTGGTCCATATTGACGCCAGAAATCGATTCACGATCTGAATTAATTTGCTTAACAATATGCTTCTGCGTTTCTGTGCTGACCTGAGCTTTATTCGCCGCGCTGCCTACTTTACTGACCAGTGAGGCATACCCACCAGCAAGGGAAGCTTTGCCATCAACTAAACGTTTATCCTGCAATTCAAGGAATTTTTTCGCATTGTTGTTATTACTTTGGCCGGAATTTTCGGCATCGGAAGTCGCCAATTGGGCGGCATTTTTCAGATTCACCTCTAAGGATGTCACAACGTTGCTGACCGTTTTCAGCATATAGTTGTCGTTATTTTCTGCCTTAGCCGAATCAATTTTGACTTTCAGACCGTCGAATTCCAGCGTATCGCCGTTTTTTTTCACAGGGATAATCGCCCTGTCAGAGGCGCGCTGAACTTTCCAGTCTCCCCCTTCAAATTTGAGGGTGTAGTTACTGGCTTTGACCTTAGTGGTATCAGCATATTCCACTGTAATGTCAGCCGAACCTTTATTTTTACTGTTGGCAATGACTTCAGGCTTAGTGAAGGTAAAGAAATCAACACCTTTCTCGCCTTCCAGATCAAAACCACTGTGTTGTACCTGATTGAATTGATCCGCCATCACCAGCGCCAGTTGGTTCAATTCATTGCGCGTTGAATCCACCACTTCCCTGCGCACTTGTAATACGCCGCCCAGTGCACCTTGAGAGATAAAACGTTCATCGATCTCTTTGGTCCCCGCTACGCCATTATTGTAACCCAGTGTGATGCGGCCGCTGTCAGTGCCGGAAGGAATAGCTTCCAGTTGGTAGGATTTATTGCCCGATACCAGTGTCATACCGCCACCGAATGAGACGTTATAAATTCCGCGATCCTGCTGAACCACATTGACTTCGATCAGTTGGTTTAAGAGGCTAACGGCTTCATCACGCTTATCCAGCAATGCCAGCGGTTCACCCGTGCCTATACCACGCATACGCGTAATTTCATTGTTCAGCTTGGCAATTTCTTCCGCGTATTTGTTGATATCTTGAACATTTAGTTCAATTTGAGAATTGATACTGCCGTCTATCTGACGCAAATAGTCATCGGCTTCTTTGAATCGATTGACCAAACCTTTTGCTGTTTCCAGCACAGTTGTTCTGGCAGCGCTGTCTTCCGCCCCCCCCTCAACCGCTTTCATATTTTTGAAAACTTCTTCGATTGAGTTGGACAGGCTGGTGTCTTTATCTGCCAACAAGTTGTTGATTTTTTTGATCTGCTCGTTATAAGACTTCAGTGCAGCATGTTTCGTTTGTGCTTCATTGTGTAGTTTAGTGGTGAAGTCACTGTATTCACGATTGATGGATTTGACAACCACACCATTGCCGATAAAACCCACTGGCGACATGGTTCCATTATTTTGAGTCATTACGGTAGTCTGTTGGCTATAGTCCGTGTTTTTAACGTTGGCAATGTTATTACTCACTACACTCATTGCCACCTGCGCGGCATTAATACCACTCATGGCAGTATTCATAAGACTATTGGACATGTGTAGATCCTTTTACGTTTTCTTTAATCCTCCATCTATGGGAGGTCATTCACTGTTACAGTTATCGGCACTTCTCACTGTTCCTTGAGCACAAATGCGCTTGATTTTTCTACTATCGTTTAAAACAGACTGTCGAAATCATAGGCATAGGCTTTTGCCATTTGGTTACCGGTATTTTTTAACTGTTGGATCAGTGACACTAATTTTTTCGCATAGCCGGGATCGGTAGCATATCCTGCATCCTGCAAGGAGTACGCGCCCTGTTCTGCCGTCGTGGATTGCGCTACTTTCGCGTAGCGGGGGTTTTCCGTCAGCAATTTGACGTAATCCGTTATCGCTTCGACATAAGAGCCATACACACGGAAGCTGTCCTGCATTTTCTTCGATTCACCATCAATGTATTCCGTCGTCATGATATTAGTGACAGGCCCTTTCCAGTGCTTGCCCGCTTTGATGCCGAACAGGTTATGACTCGGCTTGCCTTCTGCGGTCAGAATTTCTCGTTGCCCCCAACCGGATTCCAGCGCGGCCTGTGCAATAATCAATAAATGAGGAATGCCGCTTTGCCGGCTTGCTAACTGTGCCGGTAAGGAGAGCATGGAAACAAAGCCGGCGCTGTTCATTGGCAATGGCTTCGACTGAACTGAGCCATTAGAGAAGGCCGAAGAGGAATTGTCAGGTATCGACCGGCGCATAAACTGCTCCAATGCCTGCCTCGGCAATGTGTGCAGAATTTCATTATCCAGCGGCATCGGCGTAGTGCCCGCCAATTCACTGGGCATATTATTCGAGTCAGAGAACTGCTTAACAATCATGTCAGCAAACCCCAATCCCTTCTGGGAAAGGTCCTGAGCAATTTGCTGATCGTACATCGAAGTATAAAAACGGGTCTGGTCGCTGCTCAGAATGCCATCCTGCGGCAACGAGGAACGCATACTTTTCAGCATCATCTGAACGAAAACGCCTTCAAGTTGTTGGGCTACCTGACGTAGCCCTTGTTGTGGTTCCTGTGACAGTTTCGCTTTCAGTGAATGCAGCGAGTTAACATCGTAAGCAGCATTGGGCATCGTCAGAAAGTCATTCATCAGATAATCTCCAGTTTCGCACGCAGACAGCCTGCGCTCTCCATCGCCTGCAAAATCGACATTAAATCGGTTGGTGTTGCACCCAGCGCGTTCAACGCACGTACAACCTGGGTCAGGTTCGCGCTGGCATTGACTTTCTGCAATGCACCACCCTGTTCCTGAATACCAACGCCCGTATTACGGCTCACGACGGTACTTCCCCCCGCCAATGGCGTATCAGGCTGATTGACCGCTGTTTGACGTTCAACAGTGACAGACAGGCTACCGTGAGCAATCGCACAGCTATCTAATGTCACATTGCGGTTCATGACCACTGAACCGGTGCGGGAGTTGAAAATCACTTTGGCATCGCCATCATTAACACGAATATTTAAGTTCTGAACTTGTGACAGAAATTTAACCTGCTCGCTGTTTTCTATTGGCAGACGCAACTGAACGGTACGAGAATCCAGCGGTGTTGCTGTTCCTGTTCCTTTCAACCGGTTGATTACATCACTAATTTGTTGAGCCAAACTGAAATCGTCATCATTCAATTGCAGATTCAACGTGCTTTTCTGGCCGAATTGGGTCGGCAATTCCCGTTCAATGACTGCACCATTAGAGATGCGCCCACCTGCAAGCTGATTGATTTTAATGCTGTTACCACCGGCGCTCACCCCCGCGCCCCCCACGAGGATATTTCCCTGAGCCAGCGCGTAGACCTGATTATCCACCCCTTTTAAGGGTGTCATCAGCAATGTGCCGCCACGTAAGCTCTTGGCATTCCCCAATGAGGACACCACAATGTCAATGTTTTGTCCTGAACGCGCAAAGGGTGGCAGCTTTGCTGTCACCATCACGGCAGCCACATTTTTAAGCTGCATATTAGTACCGGACGGCACAGTAATTCCCAACTGTGACAACATATTGTTCAAGCTTTGGGTTGTGAAAGGCGTCTGCATGGTTTGGTCACCCGTTCCATCCAATCCGACGACCAAACCATAGCCAATCAGTGCGTTATCCCTGACACCTTCAATGGTCGTCAGATCACGAATGCGTTCCGCAAAAGCGCTGGCAGACGCAAACGTATTGAACAGTACCAGCAAGAGCGTAAAAAGGCTGGCGACTAATTTTTTCATCCTAACCATCCTCTTTTAAAACGGTGAGATATTTATAAAGAAACGTTGTAACCAGCCCATATGCTGTGCTTCGTTGATATAGCCATCACCCACATACTCAATACGAGCATCTGCAACCTGATTGGAACTCACTGTATTGTTGCCGGTGATAGTGCGCGGATTCACCACGCCAGAGAAGCGAATGAATTCTGTTCCCTGATTGATGGCGATCTGTTTTTCCCCTACGACATGCAGGTTGCCGTTTGCCAGCAGGTTATTCACGGTCACAGTGATCGTGCCCCTGAATGTATTGTTGGCATTTGCCCCACCCTTGCCACCAAACTCGTTGTTACCTTCCATGCCCAAATCGGTTTTTTCACCGCCTAACAATCCCTGTAAGAAACGAGGGGTCAAAGCAGCAACAAAACCCGTTTTACCATTGCGGCTGGCATTGGCTGAGGAGTTTTTGCTCGCACTGACGTTTTCCTGCAGGATAATGGTCAGCGTATCACCGATATTGCGTGGGCGTCGGTCTTCAAACAGGGGTTGATAACCATAATAGATCGGCTGGACAACCTGAAAAATAGAACCATTTGGCGCGGGAGCTGGTGATTCGGTGGGTTTTGCAGTTGTCTGCCCTTTCACCAACGGTTTGTGCGGTATATAAGCGCAGCCCCCTAATGTCAGGGTCGTCAGGGTTAATACCGCCACAGATATGCTGATGCGCCACTTATTTCCCTGGTTTTTCCGTAAACCGACGGAGTCATAAGCGACATGGTTTTTAGCATGGTTTCCGGAATAGTTCTTGGCAACAGGCATTGTATCCATCTTCTATGCTCTTAAGTTGATCGCAAAAATAGTGGAAGAATACATTCCTCCACTATTAATGATTAGGTTATAACTGAGTCAGTTTTTGCAGCATCTGATCAGACGTTGATACCGCTTTGCTGTTGATTTCGTAGGCTCGCTGAACCTGAATCATATTGACCAGCTCTTCCGCCACATTGACGTTAGAGGTTTCAACGTAGCCTTGATAGAGCAATCCGGCGCCATTGATGCCCGGTGCATTTTCCACGGGAACACCGGAGCTGTTGGTTTCCAGATACAAGTTTTCACCGATGCTTTCCAAACCGCTCTCATTAATGAACGTGGTCAGTGTCAATTGCCCAATCTGCTGCGGTGCATTTTGCCCCTGCACGTTTACGCTGACGATCCCGTCACTGGCAATACTGAGTTTGGTGGCATTGTCCGGAATGATGATTGCAGGTACGACGTGAAAACCACCAGCAGTGACCAACTGACCGTTCTGATCCTTCTGAAATGAACCATCACGGGTATAGCCGGTTGTGCCATCAGGCAACTGGATCTGGAAGAAACCCTGTCCCTTGATGGCTACATCTTTGCTGTTATTGGTCTGCGCCAGATTGCCCTGACTGTGCAAACGTTCAGTTGCCACCGGACGCACACCCGTACCAATCTGCAATCCCGATGGCAGGTTAGTCTGTTCAGACGACATTGCGCCCGGCTGACGTTCAGTTTGATAGAGCAAATCTTCAAATACCGGGCGCTGGCGTTTAAAACCATTGGTGCTGACGTTTGCCAGGTTGTTGGCAATGACATCCATATTTGTTTGCTGAGCATCCAGCCCAGTCTTAGCAATCCATAAAGATCGGATCATGAAGTTATCCTCCCCCGATTAGCTCATAGCGAGAATCTGATTAGCCCGCTGTGCGTTTTCATCGGAACTGTGTATGACTTTCATCTGCATCTCAAAGCGACGCGCGTTGGCTATCATGTTCACCATGCTTTCCACCGGATTAACATTGCTGCCTTCCAGTACACCCGGCATGATTTTCACTTCTGTGCTGGCCGCCAGTTCATTGCCCTGCTGTTCCCGCGCCTCTGGCGTTAAATGGAACAATCCATCGTCGCCCCGCACCACTTGACTGGCTTCCGGTTTGACGATTTTCAGCTTGCCAATCTGTCCCAACAAGGTTGGCGGATCGCTGGCAATCAAAGCAGAGATGGCACCATCAGCCGCGATGGTCAGTTCAGCCTGTGGCGGAACATCAATCGGCCCGTTTTCGCCCATCAACATGCGCCCCTGCACCATCAGTTGCCCTTCAGGTGAAATTTGGATATTACCGTTGCGGGTATAGGCTTCCGTCCCGTCTTCGAGCTGAACGGCCAGATAACCACCTTGTCCGACAGCCACATCCAACGGGCGGGAGGTATAATTCATGGGTCCCTGACGGCTATCCATGCCGGGGGTGGAGGCAACGGTCAATGTACGCGTTGGCAGGGTTTCACCTTCAATCGGTACAGCACGCAATGCAGCAAGCTGGGCCTTGAAGCCCGGTGTTGACGCATTGGCCAGATTGTTGGCAGTGACAGCCTGATGCTCCAGCGTTTGGCGCGCAGCTCCCATAGCGGTATAAATGACGTGATCCATAAAGCTATCCGCCTGAGCTTATTAACGCATGCTGACCAGTGTTTGCAGAATTTGGTCCTGCGTTTTGATGGTCTGGGCGTTGGATTGATAGTTACGCTGGGCGACGATCATATTGACCAGCTCTTGGCTCATATCTACGTTAGAAGCTTCCAGCGCACCGCTTAACAGCTTACCGAAGTTGCCTGAACCTGCGAGTCCCACAACCGGGCTGCCTGATGCTCCGGATTCTGCCCAGGTATTATCGCCTTGTGCAGTCAGACCTTCAGGGTTGGCAAAGTTTGCCAGTACCACCTGACCCAGTACCTGATTTTTTCCGTTGGAATAAGTACCGAAGATTTTACCGTCATTATCTACACTGTACTTGGTGAAATAACCTGCGGCATAACCATCTTGTTTTGGATTGTTGGTAGAATTTTGTGCAAGACTCTGCTGCTTACTTCCATTTAAATCAATGGTGATGTCTGAAGCAGCAGAACCATTCAGTGCTGGCATGTTAAATGTGAATGGAGCAATAGCTTCCATTTGACCACTTGTATTGAATGACAACTCACCCAATTCTTGAGCTTTAGAACCTACTACAGAAGTATCCTGGGCATGAACTTTCCATTTATTATTTTCTGTTTTAACAAAAAACACATTGAGATCGTGCTGATTACCCAAGCTATCGAAAACTGGCACGGGCGTACCGAAATTAAACGTATCTTTCTCGCCTGGATTCAGTTTTTCTGTGATGGCTTTCTCCGTTGCGTTCAGGTTAGCCGACAACGAAATTTTGCTCGTTGCTTTCGCGTCCATCATTGCCGTTGGAATCGAAATCGGCCCCACTGCGCCACCTTGCTGAATGACTCCGTTCACCGCCGGATAACCCGTCAGTTTCATATCCTGCATATTGATCAGGTTACGGTCTGAATCCATTTTGAACTGACCGTTACGGGAATAGAAAATATTACCGTTGGAATCTTCCATGCGGAAAAAACCGCCTTGTGTGATTGCCATATCCAACTGGCGGTTAGTTGTGGTGGTTGAGCCGTCTTTAAAGTTCTGAACCATGCCAGAAACCTTAACACCCAAGCCCACTTCTGAGCCGCTGAAAACGTCCGCAAAGGAAGCGGAGCTGGATTTAAAGCCAAATGTCGCTGAGTTTGCAATGTTATTACCAATAACATCCAGGTTACTCGCTGCGGCATTCAAGCCACTGACCGCTTGTGAAAAAGACATATGTCCTCCGTTTAATTAAAGAATCTGACGAACTTGATCCATGGTTACCGTTCCCGCCAGCCCTAAATCTAATTTAGTGCCATCCTCACCCCGCATGACGCCGTTGACTACGGCATAATTCAGCGGATGTGTCACTAACGCCTGATCTTGATAGCTTGCGGAAACAGTGAAACTATAAGCACCGATTTCCACCTCCTTGCCATCTGCGTCTTTACCATCCCATTTGTAATTATGGACACCGGCATTGCATTTACCGAAGTCCAATTCCCGAACTACCGCCCCATTCTTATCTTTGATGGTTATTTTTACGTTATCGGCAGGTCGGGTCAGCTCAAAGCCAATTCGCGATGTGCTGATGTCTTTTTCACTGTAGCCGACTAAAATTTTATCGCCGGGTACCATAACACCACGATTAATCAGCATGGTTGTTTGCATTGCCTGATTGTTGCCCATCTGCCCGACAACGGTTCCCAGTGTTTTATTGAGTTCTTCTATACCGTGAACGGTACTGATCTGTGCAATCTGAGAGGTTAACTCACTGTTTTTCATTGGTTCGGTTGGATCTTGGTTCTCGAGCTGTGCGACCAATATCTTCAGGAAGTTATCTTTAATATCGCCGCTGCTTTGTTGCTTTATTTGAGTCTTGGAAGCGAGCTCGCCTACTGTTGAATTATCCAATGATTCATTAATTGAAGAGGTGATTCCCATAACGACATTCCTGTTACTGGCCTAATGTCAGCGTTTTCAACATGATGGACTTAGTGGTATTAAGCACTTCAACGTTCGCCTGATAGCTACGGGAAGCGGAGATGGTATTGACCATTTCCCCGACAACATCCACATTCGGCATACGAACGTAGCCTTTTTCATCGGCCATCGGGTTGCCCGGTTGATATTCGAGACGGAAAGGCGTGGGATCATCCACCACTTCACTGACACGAACGCCGCCTATTTCCTGCCCTGCTGGTGCAGCAACGCGGAATACAACCTGCTTGGCCCGGTAAGGCTCGCCATCCGGCCCTACGATGCTGTCGGCATTCGCCATATTGCTGGCGCTGACGTTCAGTCGCTGGGACTGAGCGGAAAGCGCAGAGCTGGCAATATCAAAAATACTGAGTAGAGACATTCCCATTATCCTTGTGACTGTAGAACTGACATCATGCTTTTAATCTGCGAATTCGTCATAGTAAGTTCGGCCTGATATTTCAGGCTGTTATCTGCGAAATTGCTGCGTTCCATATCCATGTCAACGGTATTTCCATCCATTGCCGTCTGGTATGGCACCCGATACAGCAGGTCCATCTCCAGACGTTTTTGAGGCTGAACGGGAATATGTCGATCGGAAGTCAGAGTTAGCCCAATTCCATTCCCCGTTACACGACCATGTGCCATTACCTTTTTCAGTTGAGCAGCAAAATCGATATCACGCGCCTGATAGCCAGGGGTATCCGCATTGGCGATGTTGGCAGACAAAATTTCCTGCCGCTGGTTGCGGAGTGCCAGCGCTTCTTGTCGAAATTGAAAGGCGGCATCTAATTTATCGAGCATATTCCTCCCTCGGGTTTGTTCGTGAAATCTGCCAGGTATAAGCTCTAAGCAGCTAACAGAATAAACCCAGAAGAAAAAGGTGATTCGAAGAATAGAAACAAATTGAATTGCTATTTATCCCATTAACGAATAATCAATCGAGTTACACTATTAACATCCAACAGGTACTGAATATTTTTTGAAATCATGGTTCGCTAACCGGGTTAAGGTGATGACATGTCGGCATTAAAACTTATCGGACTCCTTGCCATTTTCCTTAATTTATTTTTTAGTCCATCTTTAGTTTGGGGGAGCAATCTACCGCAATCAATAAATGATTATTTCAGGCAGATTCATCACACACCGGGTCATAAAATCACGGTGGAAATCAAAACGCCTGAGCAACATTGGCCGACTTGTGAATTTCCTGAAATACAGCCGTCACTTGGCAACAAAAATTGGGGCAATCTTTCTATCCCGGTGACTTGTGGTCAACAACGCCGATTTATTCAGGTCTACGTCAACGTCATTGGCCCTTATTTAGTTTCTAAGCGAGCCATTAATCGTAATACAGTACTGACAGAAAAAGATTTTCAAATAAAAACGGGATCTTTAGATAAGCTGCCAAACGACATAATCCGTAACAGTAAGGCCATACAAAATGGTATTGCTATCCGCAACATACCTGCCGGACAATTCATCACACGCAATATGATTCGGCGTCCATGGGCGATTAAAGCTGGACAAAATGTGGTCGTCACCGTAGATGGACACCATTTTCAGGTGCGTTACGAAGGAAAAGCGATTAACAACGCCGCGAGTTTTGATAATATCCGTGTCCGCTTAGATTCTGGGCAGGTTATTACTGGTAAAGCCCAAGAAAATGGTAGTGTAAAAATGATGTTATAAATGGCTAAAGTTTTATTTCTTCAAGCCGATATAACCAACAGACCATGATTTTACAGGCATGCCAGCGGTATATCGCCTGCTACCTAAGACAAATAGATAATGCCTGATTAAAGGATTACGATTATGAGTATTGAACGCACTCAACCTCTACTGGCTATGGCTGCTTTACAGCAACGCAATGCCAATGAAGGGGCTCAGATCACTCGAAGAACTGTGGCTGTCGCAGAAAAAAGCGCCGATACGCAAGTCAAACTGAGCGAAGCGCAAAAAAAGCTCGTCCAGCCAAGTAGCCAGGATATTAATATCCAGAAAGTACAACAACTGAAAGAAGCCATTGCACAGGGAACACTGACGATGGACAGCGGTAAAATTGCTGATGCCCTACTCAGAGAAGCCCTTGAAAATATGGAATATGATAAATAAACCATCAAATTCATAAAGAGCCATAAATGGAAGAACTTCAACTCTTGCTTGAACAGCAAAGTGCGCATTTAAATTCGCTTTCGCAAACGATGGCAGAAGAACAGCGCATATTAAGCGAAGGTTTTATTGAAGCGAATCATTTACATCGAGTCACGGAGCAAAAGGCATTTTTGCTTTCAGCACTTGATCACGCAGAACGAAAGCGCCAGCAACTAAACGAAACGCTGAAAATAAATGAGCCTTATGCTGACCATGAAAGACTGGCGATATTGTGGGAGCAAATTGGTCAGACGGTTGAACGTATCCATGATTTAAATGCACACAATGGATTTTTGCTGGATCAGCATATTGAGCTGAATAGTAAGGCAATTGCTTTTCTGAAAAGTCACCACAGCCCTTCTCTTTATGGTGCTGATGGGCAGGCACGTCATAATTCAGCGCTATCAGGCCATAAGATTAGCGTTTGATCATTCGGTTACTGCCTAAGCAGTAAGCTCTACAGACCTCTTGGTTTATTGGTAATGATAAGGGGTCTGTTTCTGTGTATCTGTATTTTTCCCACCCTGACAAAACGAAAATAACTCTCATTATATTAGTGATAATTATTATTACCTACCTCTTGAGAGGTGGTTTTAGAATCATAAAATGAGTATCAATGGTCTTCTCAAATTCTTTAACTTTTCTTGATTGATAATTCCTATCAATATATTGTTAATTGATCGTAAATATCGATTGTTTTGTTGATCTTTTTTGATTCATAAGGTAAATTTTTCTTCTGCACACAGGATACTGTGCACGAAATCTTTTTATTATAACGCGTTATTATTTTGCGTTATACATAATAAGTAGTTTTATATTATGATTGTTATGGATATGTAAATGAAAAATATTTTAGTTTCATCTTTTATTGCTGTAATATTGGTTTCAGTAAGTAGTATTTCTTATGCGGCCCTTCCGGTAACAACTGGGTCAGTAAAATTCTCCGGGAACATTGTAGAATCCACTTGTAATATTCAAGCTTCTAGCAATGCTGTGGACATGGGGACATATCTCAGAAGTAATATACTAAAAAAAGGAGAGGAAGTTACGGGGAGCAAAAAGCCTTTTAAGATCAATTTAACTGGGTGCCCTGTTACTACTACACCTCTTACCATGGAAACCACATTTTCTGGGAATACAGCGGATACCACCGATGGAAAGCTATTAGCATTAGATACACTTTCTGGAACAGGCGCAACCGGAATTGGCATTGGTATTTATAACAGCACAGGTCAGCAGATAGATCTTTCTTCCTCTCCTACGCTGCCAGGAATTCCAATCAACAAGACTGATATGGAAATACCTTTACAAGTGGCTTATGTATCTAATGGACAACCAACTAAATCCGGAAAGGCCGAGGCCACACTTAATTTTCAGATAAATTACAAATAAAAATTAATTATTTATAAATATTTATTCCCTAGCCGCAGAGGTATTTTTATGGCTGCGGCCAAGAGCTATTTACATCATAAATAATCATGTAATAGTGAAAGATAAAATAAAAAATGTTTACATCGTATATGGTAACAAAAAAAATAACACTTATATTCTTATTGTTTTTTATATCTCCATCCTGGGCGGGTGTAACTATTGGTGGAACCCGTGTTATTTATAAAGGAAATAAAAAAGAAACTTCAATTTCAGTGAAAAACTCTGACGAAAGCCGGCCTTATTTAATTCAGTCTTTTATCAGTACTGATTCAAAAGGAGAAAAAGCCCCTTTCATTGTGACGCCGCCTCTATTTCGTTTGGATGCTGGCAAAGAAAATATTCTTCGTATTGTCCGTATCGGCGGTAATTTACCTGAGGATAGGGAATCGGTTTTTTACCTTAATGTGAAGTCTATCCCTTCCGTACAAGAAAACGAACAGAATACTTTATTGATTGCGGTGAAAACCCGAATCAAATTGTTTTATCGGCCTGAAGGCATTGAAGGTGATTCTGAAGAAGCTTATAAGACGCTGACGTTTTGTCGTATTGGTCACCAACTTGAGGTCAAAAACCCCAGTAATTATTATGTAACCATCGGGCAGCTCAAAGTAGCCGGGAAAACCCTGACAGGTACTGACATGATCGCTCCACAAGGTGTAGCGCATTTCGTCCTGCCATCTGAATCATCAGGCTTAGTCAGCTGGAATAGCATTAACAGTCATGGTGGCATAAGCAAAGAGGTAAGTAAAAACCTACCTCAAAAAGAAGATAAAAGATAAATATTTGGGACAAAACATCATATTTATTAAATATAAAACGAGTGGCGGCACAATTATGCCAACATGTTTGCTTTCAGTCTTTATTTTATGTTTTTTCGTATTGTTATCATTGCCCGTCACGGCACAGGACTATTTTCGATTATCAGCATTAGAATTAGATGATACTCAATCGGTGATTGATTTAAGCGTATTCTCATCCCCCGGGGGTCAATTACCGGGTCAGTACCAGGTGAACATATTTCTTAACGGGAAAGAGAAAGAAACAAAACAGGTTAATTTTATTAAACTGAAAAACGGAAAACTGTCTCCACAACTCACGGTCAATAATTTAAAACAGTTTGGTGTGAAAATGTCAGCTTTTCCCGCGCTGATGAAACTCTCTCCTGAACAAGCTATTGATGATATTAGCAAGTATATCCTACAGGCATCAACTTCATTTGATTTCTATGAGCAACGTCTGGATATCAGTATTCCACAAGCAGCATTGGATAATCAAGCCAGAGATACTGTGGCACCACATTTATGGCAACATGGAGAGACAGCATTTTTAATGGACTATAATTTTAGTGGATCGGAGAATT
Source organism: Xenorhabdus khoisanae (assembly GCF_001037465.1). Classification (GTDB taxonomy): domain Bacteria; phylum Pseudomonadota; class Gammaproteobacteria; order Enterobacterales; family Enterobacteriaceae; genus Xenorhabdus; species Xenorhabdus khoisanae. Next base: position 23,956 of record NZ_LFCV01000178.1, on the reverse strand, counting down.
ATAATAAAAACACAAAAAACCAAAGTTATTTTTTAAACTTACAAAGCGGAATAAATATCGGAGCCTGGCGTATAAGGAATCAGTCAGTTTATGACTATAATTCTGGAAAAAATAAAAGTGAGAGTCGTTTTTCATCCATTAACAGCTATATCCAACGGGACATTCCAGAACTAAAAAGCCAAATAATTCTTGGTGAAACCTTTACTGAAGGAGATATATTTGAAAGCGTGCCGTTTATCGGTGCTTCTATAACATCCGATAGCTTAATGTTGCCCAGCAGCCAGCGTGGATTTGCGCCAATTATCCGTGGTATTGCTCAAACCAATGCGCGCGTAACGATTCGCCAAAATAATTACGTCATCTACGAAAGCTATGTTCCACCGGGGCCTTTCGTTATTACGGATCTTTATTCAACCTCCGGCTCCGGTGATTTGGATGTCACGATCACCGAAAAGGACGGACGGCAGCGTAAATTTTTGCAACCATTTTCATCAGTACCAATGATGCAGCGAGAAGGACAATTAAAATATCAGCTTACCCTAGGGCGTTACCGTTATTCCAATACCAACACTGATAAACCTTATTTTAGCGAAGCGACATTTATCTATGGACTTTCCAATCGGTTAAGTTTGCTATCTGGTATGCAGGTAGCAGAAAACTACCGGGCGTTTAACGCTGGCCTGGGAATTGGTTTAGGTAATTTTGGTGCGATCTCTCTGGATATGACACAAGCAGATGCCTGGTTGCAGGAAAATGAACATAAACAAGGGCAATCATATCGAATCCAATATACGAAAAGTATCGAGACAACGGGGACATCCCTGACATTGGCCGGGTATCGCTATTCCACACCAGAATACTATTCATTTGCAGAGACGAATGAATATTCAGTAAGAAAAGAAGCCAGCAGCGCACAAAATAAGCGTAGCCAATTGCAGCTAACCCTAAACCAAGGGATGGGGAATTTTGGCAATATTTATGTGTCTGCCTATCAGCAAGATTACTGGGGAAAACAAGGCACCAACCAATCATTATCCGCAGGTTATAACTTTAACCTTGCCGGGATCAGTTATGGGTTGAATCTTTCCTACGATGCCAATCATGACTCCATTAAGAGTAAGGATACACAGGTATCGTTTAACGTTTCTATTCCACTGGATCAGTGGCTGCCTAATGGATGGGTAACTTACAGCATTAATAGAAATGGCCACAGCCGAGGAAACCAACAACTGATGATGAGTGGCAGCGCATTGGACGATCATGCCTTGTCATATAGTATCCACGGAGAGCACAGCAATAATATGGAAGGGGCGAGCGGTGGTGCTTCGCTGGAATATAGTCATTCTTCTGGCCGTGTGAATCTGGGCTACAGCTACAGTGATAATAGCCAATCGCTTAACTACGGGCTGTCTGGCGGTATTGTCGCCCATCAAAACGGCATTACATTTTCCCAAGCATTGGGTGAGACCGTAGCACTGGTCAAAGCAGCTGGTGCAGCAGAAACAAAAATTTTAAATCACAGTGGAATTAAAACGGATTCACGTGGCTATGCCGTAATCCCGTCGATCGAACCTTATACCTACAACCGGATTGCCCTGGATACTGAAATGCTGGCTGATGGCGTTGACCTTGACAATTCAGTGCAACACATTGTACCGACTCGCGGTGCCGTGGTTGCTGCCGATTTTCGCGTCCGTCAAGGACACCGTATATTGGTGACATTACGTTACAACGGCAAACCTGTACCTTTCGGTGCCAGCGCAGCGTTAACAAACAGTGACAGTAGCGGAATTGTTGGTGATGACGGTGAGTTGTATTTGAATGCTGTCCCCGAGCAGACAGAAATAAAAGTACAATGGGGAAAAAATAAGGGTCAACAATGTCATGCAAAAACAGATTTATCAGTGCTGCCCGAAAAGTCAGGTGTATTACGCCTGATTGCTGATTGCCGCAACTAAAAGGAATTTATCATGTTTAATTTTGAACGTAATAATCACTTTCAAATTAAAGCTAATAACTTTTTATTGATATTATTAATTGTTATTGTCTCGGGAAGTTATTCAACGCGGGTTATAGCAGTATGTAAAGCTGATAGTACGCAGAAAATAGTCAAATTTGATGATATTTATGTTGACTATAAAAATTTGCCAAAAACAAAATATGCCTCCAATAACGGGACTAAGATAAAGTGCAACGTAAGAGAGCAGCATATATACGTAAAATCCATTACTGGAGTAAATGTAGGTTCCCTCAAAAATGGCTCTTATGAAACCAGTCTTCCAGGTGTCAGATTTAAATGGACACTCCAACCTGATGGTGTAGTGAGTCAGGTTATGGTTTTGAACAGCTCAAGAGGGATCGGCTACGGAGCAAGAGGAAGAACATTGAGCAGTAAATTTTATATAGAGATCGATAAAGATGTTCAATCAGGAACAGTCAATGAAATAATAATAACGATGGCTGCTGATAAAGAACACAATACGGTTTTCACTTATAAAATCCCTTCTTTTAACATCACGGCAAGATCTTGTGAAATAACCACACCGATTGTTAGTGTTCAGATAGGAGCCGTATTAAAAAGTCACTTTAAAAACATAGGTGATACCGCCGGTGGACGTTCTTTCGAGATTAATGTGCAATGCAAAGGATCCCCTAACGCGAATATTACCTGGGAGCCGGGAAAGACTAATACAAATGGAGTGATAAATGCTGATTCAACCTCATCAGCAACAGGGATCGGCATTCAGGTGTTAGATGACAAAGGCAATCCTGTGAAGTTTGGTGAACAGCAGGCTCTTGGTACGATAAATTCCTCTAAGCCATTGTCATATAAGGCACAGTATTACCAAACCAGTAATATCGTTATTGCCGGTAGCGTTAATGCCACAGCCACCTTCACTGTCGATTATAAGTAATGAGCCTGTATTAGTTCAGATTAACCATATTGTGTACAACAACAGCAATAATCACACTTTTAATAATGCTATTTGATACAAACTTGGATGATAAATGAATACCCATATCAATATCAATATCAATATCAATATCAATATCAATATCAATATCAGAGAGGAACGCATTTATTAGAATTTCCCAATCAAATTCTATAGTAAACTTGAGAACTGTTTTATACGAATTATTTCCCATAGGAACATGGGAAATAATTCTAATTCATTGTTCCATCAACTTTTGTTACTGAATAAATAATCTATTGATTTTACCCCAGATATATTCTCTCTTCCGGTAGCAATGATTTAGCCATATCCAGATTATTCTTTTTCACTAGATCATGAATTTCATGTGCTTGTTCAGTCACATCGCTGATCTTAATAATCCAATGATTGACATAGCTTTCAACGGCTTGATTACGCAAACCGATTTGTATCGTTCTCTGTTCCAATTTATTCAATGAAATATCCCGTTCTGGATCCCACTGAATCACAACATCGCTGCTCTGCACTTCCTTTTTCCATGCTTCCGTTGAACCGAACAGTTTAGGATCAAAATGGCTGACCACACCTTGTTGGATAATTTCTTTGAACCCTTCATGTGTCAGGTCAATCGCCAGAATTCGTTTCTGCCCTTCATCTTTTTTTGCCCAACCGGAGCGGTACATCATCCATAAAAAGGAAGGTTTAATCCATGTCATGCGGGTCATACTGAAAGGAGGGGAAACAAAAGTACTGTTTTGGATAGCACTGTCAGCGATTGAATCGGAATAAGCTTGGTATACTCTGATATATTCATCAGTGTAATTTGCTCTGATTGAATTATTTTTATATGAAAACATATTATCCTTATTTTTATATTTGATCATAAAATCCTATAATACTTATAGGAATATCTATTATAGTTATTTAACTGTACAACATACATTTTCTCAAGAGAAGATAATTTTTATGCTTAAGGTAGCATCATGAACCGTGTTGATATATATATTGAACAGAAATGAGTCGTCACGATATTTATTTTTTAAATAATCAGGCCAGATATTATTTAGAAAATGCTAATAGTAAGATGTGCGCAAATTATCAATTTCATAAAGAACGAATCAAAATGCTTTTTGATCTGGCTCCAGATGAAATGAAAAAGCAGCTACAATGGTCAGGTCCTGAAGATTAATTATAGATTATCATTCTATAATAAGGTGATCACAAAGGATCACCTTATATTCATTATTATTTCACTTCAAAACAGAGGATTGCCAATACTACCTCGCACCACCAATCGTTGCCGTCATTCTGATTTGACGATTGTCGGTGATTTCAAGGTTAGATAACACCACCAAGCGCGGTAATACACGGCGCAGGAAGCGAGATAACAGCGGGCGCAGTGCATGGTTAACCAATAATACTGGCGGAGCTCCCAACATTTCCTGACGATCCAACGCTTCTGCCGCCTGACGTTCAAGGCTTTCAGCCAAGCCCGGCTCCAATCCACCACCATTTTGCAGTGCTTGCAGCAGTATTCTTTCCAGCCCGGCATCCAGGCCAATCACTTTGATCTCATCCGCTCCCGGGAACCATTGCTGAGCGATCGCCCTGCCCAGTGCAATTCGGATCATCGCCGTCAATTCATACGGATCTTTCTGTACCGGAGCATGTTCTGCCAGCGTTTCAATAATGGTACGCATATCACGAATCGGTACTTGTTCTGACAATAGGTTTTGCAGAACTTTATGCAACGTTGTCAGGCTGACGACATCAGGGATGAAATCTTCCGTCAGTTTCGGCATTTCCTGACTGACGCGCTCAAACAGTTGCTGAGCTTCCTGTCTTCCAAACAGTTCACTGGAATGCTGGGAAAGCAAATGGTTAAGATGAGTCGCCACAACAGTGCTGGCGGCTACAACTGTATAACCTTGTACCTGTGCCTGTTCTCTTAAACTGTCATCAATCCAGACTGCCGCCAGACCAAAGGCCGGATCTGTCGTCAAATCCCCTTGCAGTTCACCTATAGCGCCGCCCGGATTAATCGCCAGCCAGCGACCCGGATGTGCTTCACCACGACCAATTTCTACGCCTTTCATCATGATACGGTAACTGGCTGGTGCCAATTCAAGGTTGTCACATATATGCACGACAGGCGGCAAATATCCCACTTCTTGCGCGAATTTTTTACGAATACCACTAATACGACCAAGCAACTCACCATTTTGGCGAAAGTCCACCATCGGGATCAAACGATAGCCAACTTCCATGCCCAGCGGATCTTCCAATTGCACATCAGACCATGATGCTTCTGCGGTTTGTTGTTGTTCTTCTACCGCTTTCATCTCTTCATGTTGTGCTATAAGCGGATTTTTGTCCTTACGCAATAGGAAATAACCCAAGCCTGCCAATGCTGCCGTAAACAATAAAAAGACAAAGTTAGGCATGCCCGGCACCAAGCCGAGTAAGCCAAGTACACCGGCACTTAACATCAACACCCTAGGATTATTGAAAAGCTGGGTCACCATTTGCTGACCAACATCTTCATCAGTCGCTACACGAGTTACGATAACACCCGCCGCAGTAGAGATGATCAAGGCAGGTAACTGGGCAACCAATCCGTCACCGATAGTCAGCAGAGTATAGGCTTCCGCCGCATCACTCAAAGCCAAACTATGTTGGGCAACACCGACAATCAAACCACCGACAATGTTGATCACCAATATCATTAATCCGGCAATCGCATCGCCGCGCACGAATTTACTCGCACCGTCCATTGAACCGTAAAAATCCGCCTCCTGTGTTACCTCGGCACGACGTTTTTTCGCTTCATCTTCGCCGATCAATCCGGCATTCAGGTCGGCATCAATCGCCATTTGTTTGCCGGGCATTCCATCCAGCACAAAGCGCGCTCCGACTTCTGCTATGCGCCCTGCACCTTTGGTAATGACCATAAAGTTAATCAGGATCAAGATAACAAAAACCACGATACCGATCGCAAAATTACCGCCGACAAGGAAGTGGCCAAAGGCTTCCACGACTTGCCCCGCGGCCGCTGAGCCAGTATGCCCTTCCATCAGGATAATTCGCGTGGAAGCGACGTTTAGTGATAGACGCAGTAAAGTTGAGAACAGCAGAATTGTCGGGAATGCGGCAAAGTCCAGCGTCCGACGGGTGAACATCGCCACCAGCAAGACCATGATGGAAAGTGCAATATTGAAAGTGAATAGCAGATCAAGCAGGAATGGTGGCAACGGCAGTACCATCATCGACAAGATCATGAGAATTAAAACAGGCCCCGCAAGCATTTGCCACTGGGAGCCTTTTATATTCCCCGGTAAACGATTTCCCGATAAACGTAGTAATGAGGCCAGATTAGCCATGACGATTATTTTCTCCAGCAAAATCCAGTGCTGGCGGCACTGGCAGATTTTCAGGTTTTTTCGGTTTCAGGCCACCTTCCTGTTTCCAACGTTTCAATTGGTAAACCCAGGCAAGCACTTCTGCGACAGCAGCATAGAGCGCCGCAGGAATAAAGCCGCCTACCTCAGCATGACGAAATAACGCCCTCGCCAAAGGTGGAGCTTCCAGTAACGGAATGCGATTTTCCGCCCCGATTTCTTTAATGCGCAAGGCAATAAGCCCTGCCCCTTTTGCCAACACTTTAGGGGCGCTCATCTTTTTGCTGTCATATTGCAAGGCGACAGCGTAATGGGTTGGGTTGGTGACAATGACATCAGCTTTTGGCACATCCGCCATCATGCGCTTACGCGCAGCCGCTCGCTGCTGTTGACGGATCCTTGCCTTTACATGGGGGTCCCCTTCTTGTTCCTTAAATTCATCCTTGATCTCCTGGCGGGTCATTCTCAACTTTTTCAGGTGGCTGCGGATTTGATAAAGCACATCAAACGCCACCATCGGTATCAGCATAAATAAGACAATATAGCCGGCAAAAATCAGCATCATCATCGCATCACTCAACGCCAACAGCGGAGGCTGGGCAGTCAGGTTGAGCATGGCAGGCCAGTTCAAGCAGATAAACAGCGCTGCACCACTTCCCACCAATGATGCTTTCAGGATGGCTTTGAACAGTTCTGCCAACGCATTCATGGAGAAGATTTTCTTCAAGCCAGAAATGGGATTCAACTTAGTCAAGTCAAATTTGATGGATTTTGAGCTGAATATCAGCCCGCCCATTAAAGTTGGTGCGCTGAGCGCAATTAAAACCAATCCGACAAAAACCGGCAACAATGCCCAGACCGCCTGTTTCAGCAATCGGCCAACTTGCTGCACCATTTGTTTGTCATTACTGACCATATTGTGATCGAAATTGAACCCTTCAAACACCATCAGGGAAAGATCATAGGTGATCGATTGGCCGCTCATCCAGAGCAGGCTTACGCCTCCAGCTAACATCAGGATAGAAGTGAGTTCCTTGGAACGCGCAACTTGCCCATCTTTACGAGCTTTTTCCCGTTTATGGGGCGTGGGTTCTTCGGTTTTTTCGAGATCGCTATCTTCAGCCACAGCTTTCCTTGGTGAGCGTTCGTTATTGCATGCAGAAAATTTGCCTTTGGAAAAGGGCAAATAAAATTGTGTTAAGCATGACAAAAGCCCAGAAATTCAATGGCGGGAACACTGCGAAATTTGCAGGGGTATTTGGGGAATTATGAGAGTGCCGGAGGCTGGATGCCTCCGGTATGATCGGAACAGGTTATATGCCTTAAATTTGCCGCAAGAATAACTTTTTTTAATCTCTCCTGCCCTTTATCAGCCAATATTAATCCACCTTTACCACTGGTTTAATATCAATACTATCGGCATTAACATCACGGATATGGTCTTTCGTCAAACGATAGACAACCGGGCTGAGCATAGCAACCGCGATCAGGTTCGGAATTGCCATCATGGCATTAAGGGTATCCGCCAGCAACCAGACAAAGGTCAACGACTGAGTAGCACCAATCGGCAACGCGATAATCCAAGCGATGCGGAATGGCACTATGGATTTTGGCCCCAATAAATATTGGATACATTTCTCACCGTAAAAGCTCCAGCCCAAAATAGTTGTGAAGGCGAAAATAGCCAAGGCAATGGCAACGATATAGTTACCTCCCGGGATCACAGCTGAGAAGGAAGATGCGGTCAGTGTTGCACCTGTTTCACCTGTCAGCCAGCCACCGGTAATAATAATAGTTAAGCCCGTAACGGAACAAACAATGATCGTGTCAATAAAGGTTCCCAGCATGGCAATCAAACCCTGACGAATTGGGTTTTGGGTTTTTGCCGCTGCGTGTGCGATAGGCGCACTTCCCATTCCCGCTTCGTTAGAGAATACTCCACGAGCAATACCAAAACGAATCGCTGCCCAAACTGCTGCCCCAGCAAATCCGCCTTGTGCTGCAACAGGCGTGAACGCTGATTTGATGATTAAAGTAATCGCATCGGGAATAGCCGTAACATTGAGTGCCAGAACGACAATTCCCGCACCAAAGTAACCCACTGTCATGACAGGTACCAGTTTACCTGCAACATCAGAAATACGTTTAATGCCACCAATCAACACTGCACCAACCAAAATAACCAAAATTCCGGCTGTTATGGTTTTCTCAATACCAAAATTACTTTGCAGGACATCAGCAACGGAGTTAGCTTGTACTGTATTGCCAATACCAAAGCCCGCAATACTACCGAAGAAGGCAAAGAGCGTTCCCAGCCAAACCCACTTTTTTCCCAAACCATTTTTGATGTAATACATCGGACCGCCAACGTAATTACCATTTTTATCGGTTTCACGGAAACGCACTGCCAGTACTGCTTCTGAATATTTCGTCGCCATGCCGACCAGTGCGGTCATCCACATCCAGAACATCGCACCCGGCCCGCCCATTACAATAGCTGTTGCTACACCTGCGATATTCCCTGTCCCTATCGTCGCTGACAAGGCTGTCATTAATGCATTAAAAGGTGAGATTTGTCCCTCACCTCGTTGTTCATTTTTTTGAAAGAGTAATTTGAACCCTGTGCCCAATTTACGGATCGGTAAAAAGGACAGACGAATTTGCATGAAAATGCCAATACCCAGAAGCCCGACGAGCATGGGAACTCCCCATACTACCCCGTTTACCGCACCTAACCATTGTGTAATCAATTCCATATACACCCTCGGCATTTAGAATAACAAGTTAGCAACAAAATTGTTTCAATTAAATAAAGAGCATTTTGGAGAAATAAGCGAGGACTAATTGAGTATCACTGGCAAGAAAAAATTGATACTGTGAGTTTGGTCACTCGTTCTGGTTACTTTTTATCAATGTTATTGATAACAATCCCTCTTACATCACTCGTTCTGATATTAATCCTCTTTAACCAAACTGTTATCTCTTCTTTAAATAAATTAAAGGTTTTTTATAGCGATTAAATAGGTATTATTTATAAAATAATAGTTTCTTAGATAACTAAAGGATTTTCAGTGGCAAGAGTGGGTTATATCAGAGTGTCAACAAATGACCAAAATAGTGATTTACAAAGAAATGCGTTGGTTAGTATCAACTGTGAGTTGATTTTTGAAGACAAAATCAGTGGGAAAACCGCTAATCGTCCGGGGCTAAAACGTGCTTTAAAGCATCTTGAATCCGGTGATACGTTAGTGGTTTGGAAGTTAGATCGACTAGGGCGCAGTGTGAAAAATCTGGTGACACTCATTTCAGAGCTGCATGAACGCGGTATTCATTTTCAAAGCCTGACTGACAGTATCGATACCAGTACTGCAATGGGACGATTTTTCTTTCATGTAATGAGTGCCTTGGCAGAAATGGAGCGCGAATTGATTGTAGAAAGAACCAATGCAGGCTTGGCAGCAGCGCGGGAACAAGGGCGGATAGGTGGGCGGCCAGTGGTGTTTACTGAGGAAGATCGACAACAAGCTGCCAGGTTACTGATTAAAGGACATACCCGAAAACAGTTGTCGATTATTTACAATGTGTCGTTATCAACGATTTATAAATATTTACCGGTGGGAAAAGTGGTTAATTCCCCATTCCATGATTTACCTGATTAGAAAGCCGCGATGTTGAAAGAGTGAAGTCTTTTATTAAATCAATCCATTCTGTTGGTTTTTCAATGTGCACAGCATGACCACTATTAATTTCTTTATAGATACTGTTTTTCACATTGTTATAAACTTCACGTACCAAATAAGGTGGAATTAACGTATCTCTACTTAATCCAATAACCAGAGTATCTTTATCTATTTGATTAAGATAGTCTTTTATATTTATGCTTAATCCCAAGGTAATTCGTTTTTCTATCTCTTTTTCTGCGGGTTGAGAACAGATTTTCTGTATCGTTTCATGCCCCAGTGAGGAAATAAATTCTGGACTCAAGGCATGGGATAAACCAAAAGCCATTGCTGATGCTTTATCATTCAGCTCCAGATGCAACCAAGTATTGAATATCAATTGATGGCGAGGATCATCATTTGTTGCCCACGGCGCAGTCAATATCAATTTATTGATTAAATGCGGATACTTTGCGGCCACAACAGCAGCCACTACAGCTCCCAAAGAAACACCCACCAAATCAACAGGAACCTCACCGCTGTCTTCTATCACAACAGCGATTTGCTCTGCAATGTGTTCAATAGTCAGAGTTTCTGACGGTAATCCTGAATGACCACAACCTGCATAATCAGGAATGATTACCGTTCGATCACCGATAAATGCTTTTTTTATTTCGCCAAAACTGCTACTGCCACTGCTATTTGTACCATGCAGAAAAACAACTGTATTTTTATTGTTTTCCTGACCTTCTCCGAATTCTTTACGGTAAGACACAAATGAATCTTTCAACTTAATGATTTTATTTATCGACATCACAATGTTTTCCTCTGCATGATTTGGACTATTGTATATTTATACACTAGAACAATAGGATAACGCTGTGAGCTAATCTAATAATCTCGAAGCAGGCGTTTGGGTCAGCCATCAGACTCACCCAAACGCGATCAAAAGATGAAAGTTCTATTAAAAATTCTGTTCGTTAAGTCACTATCACTCGTTATCAAAAACCTAAACTATCCAACAAATCATCAACCTGTGCCTGATTGGCAATAACACCAGTACCACTTTGGTTAACTTGAGGGCCGTTAAGAAGACTATCGTTCTCTTTTTTCGCTTTAGCCATCTGGTCAGAAGGCATATTCTCCATTAATACCATGACCAACTGTTTTTCCAGTTCCTGAATAACTTCCATCATCCGCTTGATTACCTGCCCAGTAAGATCCTGAAAGTCTTGCGCCATCATGATCTCAAGCAATTGGGCATTGGTAAACGAGGCATAATCAGGCACGAGATTCAGGTAATTTCTCGTGTCTGTGACTAATGAGCGGGCATCCATCAGCTCCAAATTGTTTGGGTTTGCAAACCACTCATCCCAACGTTGGGACAAATCTTTTGCCGACGCCTCCAATTCGTTCTGACGGGGCTGTGCTACTTCAACACAGTTCAGCACCCTTTCAGCCGCTTGTGCTGTCATTTGGACAACGTAATTCAATCGCTCCCTCGCGTCTGGGATCGCCTCAGCCGCCTGAGCAATAGTTTGATCCAATCCCAGTTCACGTAGACTATCGCGCAGCATTCTCGTTAACTGCCCGATACGACTGATTATTTCGCTGGTAGAGATCGCCTCATCTCTCGGCATGACTGGATTTTCACTCATTTTGTCTCCTTAGAGCCCCAATTTTTCAAATATTTTATTGAGTTTCTCTTCCAAAATAGCCGCAGTAAACGGTTTCACGACATAACCGCTGGCTCCGGCCTGCGCTGCTGCAATAATGTTTTCTTTTTTCGCTTCTGCCGTCACCATCAAAACAGGTAAGGCAGCCAGTTTTTCTTCACTGCGAATCGTTTTCAGCAATTCAAGACCATCAATGTTTGGCATGTTCCAGTCAGAAATAACGAAATCAAATTCAGTAGTACGAAGTTTGGTCAACGCCTCAGCCCCATCTTGCGCTTCATCGACATTATTGAAGCCCAATTCTTTCAGTAGATTACGCACAATTCGGCGCATAGTTGAAAAGTCATCAACTACCAGAAATCTCAGATCCTTACTTGCCATAAAAACTCCTTGGAATTTCACTTATCCGACAGCACCGTTCTGCAAAAACTGCACTGCAAAAAATTAATATCAAATAACAACTACTAAATACGAATCGACTGCCCTGCGCTGATTTTTGCCAACATAGCTTTACTGATTTTTTGCATGTCCATGACTTCATCCACCGCTCCCAGCTGGATTGCGGCACGTGGCATACCAAATACCACACAGCTCGCCTCACTCTGAGCAAGTGTATAGGCACCTGCCTGTTTCATTTCCAATAAACCTGCGGCACCGTCACTGCCCATACCAGTCAAGATAACCCCCACGGCATTGCGCCCCGCATATTTGGCGACAGAACGAAACAAAACATCAACGGAAGGACGATGGCGATTAACCGGCGGAGCATTGGTTATCATGATCTGGTAATTGGCACCACTGCGGCAAAGTTCCATATGGCAATCCCCCGGGGCAATGTAAGCATGTCCCGGCAGAACACGCTCACCATCCTCTGCTTCTTTAACCGCGATCTGGCTCAGTTTATTGAGCCTTTCCGCAAATGATCGTGTGAAGCCTGGAGGCATATGTTGTGTAATCAGCAACGCCGGGCTAGTGACTGGCAGGAATTGCAACAGGTTTTTGATGGCCTCGGTTCCTCCTGTCGAAGCCCCGACAGCGATCAGTTTTTCACTGGATAATAACGGCTTGAAATTCAATGGCGTTGTATTCACAGGTTCAGGTGTCATGGTACTGACTTTTGCCTGCGCCGCAGCACGGATTTTCTCGGCAATCATCTCACTATAGGCCAACATGCCCTCGCGAATGCCCAACTGGGGCTTGGTCACAAAGTCCACCGCCCCCAGTTCCAGTGCCTTCAATGTAATTTCCGAACCTTTTGCTGTCAGAGAAGACACCATCACGACAGGCATAGGACGTAATCGCATTAGTTTTTCCAGAAAATCAATGCCATCCATACGCGGCATCTCAACATCCAATGTTAATACCTGCGGGTTGTGTTTTTTTATTAAATCACGGGCAACAAATGGATCCGGCGCGCAATCCACCACTTCCATATCTGGGTGGCTATTAATAATTTCCCGCATGATTTGACGCATCAGCGCCGAATCATCCACACAAAGAACAGTTATTTTATTCATGACCCCTCCTTGCCCGACCTACACCGTAAACGGTCTGTCCTTGCAAGTAGAACTCTCGGCTGATTTGAGTGACATTTTCGGAATGCCCTGCGAAGAGCAAACCATCCGGTTTTAAGAAATTGACAAAACGACGCAAGATCCGTTCCTGCGTTTTTTTATCAAAATAAATCATGACATTGCGACAGAATATCGCATCAAATTTACCTTCGAGTGCCCACTCTGAATCCAAGAGATTCAGGTGCTGAAAACTCACCATTTCAGCCAGTAAGGGGCGAACCCGAGCATATCCTTCAAAGAGACCAACACCTTTGAAAAAGTATTTTTTCTTTTGACTCTCGCTCAGATATTGTAATTCTTCCAGTCGATAAACACCTTGCCGTGCTTTTTCCAGCACACTGGTATCAATATCGCTGCCAATGATTTTTATCCGATTTGACCGATGCCCCAGTGCATCACACAAGGTCATTGCAATAGAATATGGCTCCTCCCCCGTTGAAGCGGCAGCGCTCCAAACGCGGTATGTTCCTCCATTTTTCCTGCTGGCATGTGTTGCCAAAATGGGAAAATGATGGACTTCCCTGAAAAATGCCGTGAGATTAGTGGTCAACGCATTGATAAATAGTTCCCATTCCCTGCTGTGGCTATCTTGTTCCAGAATCGACAGGTATTCACCAAAGTTATCGAGTCCCAATACACGAAGCCGCCTGACTAAGCGGTTGTAAACCATCTCACGTTTATTTTTTGCCAGTACAATGCCAGCCTGTTGATAGATAAACTGGCAGATGCGCTCAAATTGCGCATCTGACAAAGCATGCCGCTGAAGCATAAAGTTCAGCGGTGCAGTAGCATCAGTAACTGAAGCTATTAAGTTGGATTTCATCTGACCTCAGCGTACTTGACCTACAACATACTCATCGGTCATGTTTGATGCAGAAGAGGCCTGATGATCATACTCATCTTCCAAGCCTCTGGGCAGTTCAAATTGAGCAACCGTTTTCACCAATATGTCTGCCTTATCTTCAAGTGCCGCCGCCGCTGCCGCAGATTGTTCCACTAAGGCCGCATTTTGCTGTGTGACTTGATCCATCTGACTAACCGCTTGGGCAACTTGATGAATGCCACGGCTTTGCTCATCAGAAGCAGCGGCGATTTCAGCCATCAGTTCAGTCACGCGGTTAACCGCTTTGACTAGTTCATCCATGGTATGGCCCGCGTTATTCACCAGCTCTGAGCCTTGATTAACACGGTGGACAGATTCATCGATTAAGGTTTTGATCTCTTTTGCTGCCTCAGCACTTCGTTGTGCCAAATCACGTACTTCTCCCGCTACCACAGAGAATCCACGTCCTTGCTCACCTGCACGCGCCGCCTCAACAGCTGCATTTAATGCCAGAATATTGGTCTGGAAGGCAATACCATCAATGACACTGATAATGGCACTGATTTTCTTCGAACTGTTGGCAATTTCATCCATGGTTGCCACGACACTCGTGGTCAATTCACCACCTTTTGAAGCAGTCTCGGAGGCAGAGACTGCCAGTTCACTCGCCTGACGCGCATTTTCAGCATTCTGCTTGACGGTTACGGTCAGTTCTTCCATGCTGGCAGCCGTCTCTTCTAATGATGCCGCCTGCTCTTCTGTACGTGATGATAAGTCTGTATTGCCCTGTGTGATTTCCTGAATACCCGAATACATTTGGTTGGTATTTTCACGCACAGAAGCAATGGATTTGATTAATGATTTCTGCATGTCACGCAGTTTTCTGAAAATATCACCAATTTCATCATTGGTCGTAACGGCAACCTCCTTATCCAGGCGACCTTCTGCCACATCCTGAAAACAGGCTCTCATGTTTGAGAATGGTCTTAGCAGGTTACGTCGTAGCCACCAATGCGCTGAAATGGAAACAACAAGCACCATTAGAATAGAGCCAAAGAACATGGCAATGGAAACTTTGTAGTAAAATGCACCATCAGAAACCGCTGAGCTAATGTTAGCCCCGAGGTACTGCATATAGTTGTTATATGCAATTTCCATCTTACGCTGATAGTCTTCTGTAGGTTGTTCAAGGAAAGCCTGAAGGTTTCCTTCATAGAGGTAAGTTTTGAGCTCTTTCAAGGCGTTGATATATTCTTGGTAAGAATGTTCAACCGTAATTAATAATTCTGCACCACTATCCGTTTGTTCCATCCGGGGTAACGCACTGAATTTGGCAAAACTTCTGTCTGCTTCATTTAATGAGCTTTTAAGTAACGCCTCCATTGCGTCTATCTGCGTTTGTGACTGCCCCACTTTTTGGGCAATTGCGATTTTGTTCAGAGTGTTACGTGTTTGCAATAATGCCGCCCAACTCAGGCCAAGGGTATCTCTCCGTTGAGTTCCCAGATCAATTCTTTCAATATATGACTGGTCTGTATGAATTATTCCCAGAGACAAACCGCTCGAAATAATTTGCATAACACAAAACATCATCAATAACAGATACAAACTGGTTGATATGCGAAACCTGCCTAACATGTAATCACCTCGTTTAACGGCTGCATAATGCAGCCGTGATTATCGCTATTATTTTTTTAGAATGTTTCCCAATTAGATGGGTCTTCCACATTACTGCTTTTCTTCAGTACGGGAGAATTCGTCTTATTAGCTGGAGGAGTTGACGATTTACTCGTCAATGAAACGTCATGTTTTCTTTTTTCAGGCTGCATCCTTTCTGCCTGCTCCGGTAACTGGAACAACGCAACTGCTTTGGTCAATATCATAGCCTGCTCTTCCAATGCCGCAGCGGCAGCAGCAGACTGTTCAACCAATGACGCGTTCTGCTGTGTGACTCTATCCATTTCGGAGATAGCGACACCAACTTGCGTGATTCCCCTGCTTTGCTCATCAGAAGCCGATGCAATTTCCCCCATGATGTCAGTTACGCGGGTAACAGAATCGACAATTTTATTCATGGTTTCGCCAGCACTTTCCACCAACACGGAACCAGTGTCAGTACGGCTTACCGAATCTTCAATCAGTGCTTTGATCTCTTTGGCCGCTTCCGCGCTGCGCTGTGCCAGATTGCGAACTTCTCCGGCAACGACAGCAAAACCACGTCCATGCTCACCGGCACGGGCAGCTTCCACCGCAGCGTTGAGGGCAAGAATATTGGTCTGGAAGGCAATGGCATCAATCACGCCAGTGATGTCAGAAATTTTACGGGAACTGTCCGAAATTTCGTGCATGGTTTGCACCACATTCGCCACTACTTTGCCGCCCTGACGAGCGATATCGGAAGCGTTGTCAGCCAGATTGCTGGCCTGACGGGCGTTGTCAGCATTCTGTTTTACTGTTGCAGTCAACTGTTCCATGCTGGCGGCGGTTTCTTCCAGTGATGCCACCTGTTGTTCTGTGCGTGCGGAAAGATCGTTGTTACCTGAGGCAATTTCGCTGGTACCGGTATAAATAGTTTCGGTACTTTGATGGACGCTTCTGACGGTTTGGATCAGTTCTTCCTGCATATGTCTCAGGCCGACTGCCAGCATCCCCATTTCATTAGTACCAGATACACTGATCGTCTGGGTCAAATCACCTTTCGAGAACGCTTTGATATTATCCAGCAGTTTGTGCAGCGGATCGATCAATGCCTTACGTAAACCGATCCAGCTTATGACCATAACTACAATCAACAGGGCCAGCACAAATATCAGCGAAATAATGACATTGCTGTAAGCTGCGTCAGCTTCATGTGATACCTGAAGATAAAGTTTTTCGCCCTGGGACAGATAAAAGTTAAATTCCGCAGCAAAAGCGTTCTGATAATCAGTCGTTTTTTGAAGAAAGAATTCTGTAAACTTTTGGTTCGCCAGCATGTTATCTAAATCTTTAAGTGCATTAAGATAGTCATGATGGGTCTGTTTCAAACGTTGAAGACGCTCCGGATCATAGAAAGATAGTCTTTTAGTCTGTTCATATTGTTCGAAGCTCCGCTCGGCTCGGGCGATATTAGCCTTAGCCTCTGCCAGAGCATCATCTACTACTTTATAATTACTTTCAACACCACTATTTTTCATCATATAGATGATGCCAACACGATTCAGGTTATTACGGGCTTGCAGCAGGTTAACCCAGCTATCGTCCAGATAAATTTGCTGCTGTCGCATTTCATCTATTAAATCAAAGGCTTCTATATCGTTCTTCAACCCTTTAAAGAACAATCCCCCGGAGATAAATTGCAGAGCACCAAATAATATGATGACTGAGATGAGTCCCGTCACTATTTTCATTCGGTTAAACATGACTTCCCTTTTGTAATAAATTGCTATGCCAGTGTTATCGGCAGGCAGAAAGGGAACTTTACGCGTAATTCTAAAAATTGATTTTTTGCAGCATTTTTTTGATCCAGAACAAATAGGCTGCTGCTTTTTATTGCAACAGCCTTAAAATTATTGCAACAGCCCTAAGACATCAGCCTTTAGCGACTGAATCTACCAATGCCATCTCTTCACTGCTGAGAAGTTTTTCGATATCAACCAGAATCAACATCCGTTCATCAAGAGAGCCAAGCCCGGTCAGATACTCTGTTGATAATGTCACCGCAAATTCTGGGGCAGGACAGATTTGATCTTCTTTCAAAGACAGTACGTCAGACACGCCATCAACCACAATGCCAACGACACGGTTAAGTAAATTCAGGACAATAACAACGGTGTTATCGTTATAAGTGATACCTTCTTGTGAGAATTTGATCCTCAGATCAATGATAGGAACAATCACTCCGCGCAGGTTGGTGATCCCTTTTATAAAAGCAGGTGTATTCGCAATGCGGGTGACGTGGTCATAACCACGAATTTCCTGCACTTTCAGTATTTCAATTCCATACTCTTCGTCACCCAAGGTAAAAACCAGATATTCCTTTCCGGCTGTTTCCCCCGATAATTTATTGAATTCTTCTATGGCTGACATGATGTTACCTTTTACTGTTACCTTTTACTGTGAGATGACTGTCTTATTTGTTATTCACCAACTCTACTTTGCGCTCAGCCAATTGTTCATGGTTGAGTGTCTGCAAAGCAGGAATATCAATGATGAGTGCCACACTACCATCCCCCATAATGGTGGCCGCCGAAATTCCCGGCACTTTGCGGTAATTGCTCTCAATATTTTTAACAACAACCTGATGTTGACCAACCAGTTTATCCACCAGTAGTGCATAACGACGACCGGCGCTCTGCACGATGACAGCAATACCTTTTGTTGGGTCAGTTTCCCCATTCGGGATATCAAATATGCGATACAGTTCAAGCAGCGGTAAATATTCACCACGCACTTGCAACAGCTTTTCATCACCCGCCAACGGGTAAATATCTTCATCTTGTGGCTGCAATGAGCTGACTACCGCACTCAATGGCAGAATGAAAACTTCATCATTAACTCTGACAGACATGCCATCCAGTATTGCCAGTGTCAGTGGCAGCAAAATGCGAATGACCGTCCCCTTCCCTTCCTGAAAGCTGATCTGAATCTGTCCGCCCATATCCTGAATATTGCGTTTCACAACATCCATACCGACACCACGACCAGAAACATCCGTTACAACTTCTGCAGTCGAGAATCCGGGAGCAAAAATCAGCATAGCCACTTCTTCATTGCTCATGTTTTCACTGACACTCAATCCTTGAGATTGCGCTTTTGCCAAGATCTTCTCACGGTTTAAGCCTGCGCCATCATCGATAACTTCGATACAGATGTTTCCCCCCTGATGTTCAGCCGCCAACGTCAAATTACCCGTTTCTGATTTTCCGGCTGCGAGGCGTTTTTCCGGGCTTTCGATACCGTGGTCGAGGCTGTTGCGTACCAAGTGTGTAAGAGGATCGATAATCCGCTCAATCAAACTCTTATCCAATTCGGTTGAGCTACCGATCAGTGTCAGTTCCACTTTTTTATCAAGCTTTCCAGCCAAATCACGTACTAAACGTGGGTAACGGCTGAAAACGTATTCCATCGGCATCATGCGGATTGACATGACAGATTCTTGCAAGTCACGGGAATTTCGCTGCAATTGAGCCATACAACTCAACAATTCGCTGTGTTTTGTCGGTTCCAAACCATTACAGTGCTGTGCCAGCATAGATTGGGTAATGACTAACTCACCCACTAAGTTGATGAGTTGATCAACTTTTTCAACGGCAACACGAATACTGGAAGATTCCGCACGTTGGCGTGGTGAACCCGCCGCTGGACGTGGTGCCGGACGCCCAATTTCACGTACATCAGTTTTTTTCTGGGCATTAGTCGGTTGCGGATTATCCGCAGTCACCGCGTTTGCAGCTACGGCAGTCTCTGCCGCTGTACTTTTTGTTGTGGTACTTTCTGCCGTATTCTCTTCTGCTGTTGTTTTTACTCCAGCATCTTGTTTTGTTTCAGTTTCTGTATGAGCTTCATTCGTAGGCAAAAAAGTGATTTGCTCAGGCTCAATGACAAAGCACAAAACAGCCGTAATATCATCTTCTGTCGCAGATGTGACTAAGGATGCTTCAATACTGTTTGAAGTTTGTTCAACATCATAAAGCTCACCAAGATGCCCCAGTTCATCCTTCATTAAACTGACTTCGCGCTCTTTCAGCCCAGACAAATGAACACGAATCTGACCATGATGAGATTTGTCTGCCGGAGAATGTTTCTCTTCTGACTGATTTTCTTTTGCCGGAGCTGCCTCTATCGCCTGTTTTTCTTCAACTTCATCTGCAACGTTTTCTGTAACAATTGCAGCCTGAGTTGCAGAGGCTGCCGCAAACAAGTTCTCTTCCTGTCGCTCTTCCTGTAATTCCAGTGCAAGCTGACGCAGTGTTTCGCAGATATAATTGAATGTATCTTCATCCGGCTCCTGAGAACTTTTATAGGCATCCAATTGTTGCTGCATAATGTCTTTCGCTTCTAAAAACAGGTTGATAATGTCAATGGTCAGGCGTATTTCATCACGCCTGGCACTGTCGAGCAGATTCTCCAAAACATGCGTGGTTTGTTGCAGCTTGGCAAAACCAAAAGTCGCAGCGCCTCCCTTAATAGAGTGGGCGCTGCGAAATATTGCGTTTAACTGCTCATGATCGGGTTCGTCGGCATTGAGCAGCAATAAATGCTGTTCCATATCAGCCAATAATTCATCTGCTTCATCAAAGAAAGTCTGATAAAACGCGGTAATATCCATCGTTACTTACTCTGTCATCTTAGTATCACTCAGCGGTTCAGCCGCTGACTGATCCGATATTGTGATTTCATGTTTTATGATCACATGGGATTGTTCGGTGGGTTGCTGAGCAGGTGCTCCCTCATTCGAATCCATTCTGATGACTTCTTGCATATCCATACTATCATTGGCTGTCATGGCGTTGCCGCCACTGTTTTCCTGCTCAATCCTTTTTTCTGCATCTTTATTCAATACAATAATGCTGATACGACGGTTAACTGGCGCATTCGGATCGATGCCTTTTTGCATGCTTACAGTGGATGCCATGCCTACCACTCGCAGGACTTTGGCTTCATCCAAACCACCAATCAGCAATTCACGCCTTGACGCATTGGCTCGATCAGAAGAAAGTTCCCAGTTACTGTAGCCTCGCTGACCATTGGCATACTGTAAATTATCAGTATGACCAGAAAGGCTGACTTTGTTTGGAATACCATTCAAGATCGGTGCAATTGCCCGCAAAATGTCACTCATATAAGTCTCAACTTTTGCGCTGCCAATCATGAACATTGGGCGGTTTGCCTGATCGATAATTTGAATGCGCAACCCCTCATCCATCATGTCGATCAATAAATGAGGACGCAGTTCTTTAAGACGAGGATCGGTGATAATCAGTTGATCAAGTTGCTGGCGTAACCGATTCAGGCGACGAGTTTCCTCATTAGCTTCAGCTGACTTGGTTTGGCGGAAAACTTCCCCATCCTGCTGGAAAACATCATCCCCTCCCCCCGGGATTGGATTGGTGCTATCACTGCTTTGTTGCCCCTTGTTGATCGCTACTTGTAAGGGAGTGCGGAAATATTCTGCAATGCTGGTCAACTCCTGCGGGCTGGCGATCGATATCAGCCACATAACCAGAAAGAATGCCATCATTGCAGTCATGAAGTCAGCATATGCAATCTTCCATGATCCGCCAGCATGACCATGGCCCGAACTATGTTTTTTGCGTTTTTTTATTCTGACGACAGAAACATTATTCGCTCTCATAATTATTCTTCAACTTCTTGTTGTACAGGGGATTTAACCCGACGAACATGCTCTTCAAGTTCTGTGAATGAAGGACGATCTGTGAGGAATAAAGTTTTGCGACCGAACTCAACCGCAATTTGTGGTGCATAACCATTCAAACTGGAAAGTAGCGTTACCTTGATGCATTGCATCATTTTGATTTGTTCACTGCTGCGTTGACGAAGTAGTGTCGCCAAAGGAGAAATAAAACCATAAGCCAATAAGATCCCAAGGAACGTTCCTACCATCGCATGTGCAATCAAAGCGCCGAGTTCTCCTGCCGGGCGATCCGCAGATCCCAAGGCATTAACTACACCCATTACAGCAGCAACAATCCCGAATGCGGGCAATGAATCCCCGACCATCGCCAAACTGGTGGCAGGAATTTCACTCTCTTGTTCGTAAGTTTCGATCTCTTCATCCATCAAGGCTTCGATTTCATGAGAATTCATGTTACCGCTGATGATCAAGCGCATGTAGTCAGTGAGGAAATCCATCAAATGCTGATCTTTCAACAAACGGGGATATTGTGTAAAAATGTCACTTTGTTGTGGGTTTTCAATGTCCCTTTCCAAAGCAAGAAGCCCGTGCTGGCGAGATTTGGATAACAGGCGGAATTGCAACGCCATAAGATCCATGTACATCGCCTTGTTGTATTTAGATCTGCGCAATATTTTTGGTAAGACACGCAGTGTTGCCTTTATCGCCTTGCCATTATTGCCCACGATAAAAGCGCCAATTCCCGCACCTGCAATAATCAAAAATTCCGCTGGCTGATAAAGTGCGCCCATGCGACCACCGACAAGCAGATAGCCACCAATTACCGCACCAAAAACCACGATATATCCTAAAAGTACTAACACGCGATATCCTTTAGCTAAGTTGGTGAGCAGATGGGATTTGAACAGGGCGAATTGATAAATGAAGAAGGGTGTGGAAGCAGGTTACAGGTTTGGATGTGAAACCTGTAACCTAGATTTTACTTTCTCATTTAAATTCACATAGCTTGCTGAGCAAATCCATCCAGCAGTTGTGAATTAGTATCGGCAGGTTGTAAGGAAAGTTTACGTTTTTTTACTGCCCGTGAAGGTGGCTGACAAAGACTACAAACAAAGCTATTTACCGGTTGATGAGCATGTGTGATGAAAGTCCCACCACAACAGCGACATTCTGTTGGCTGCAACATACCACTGTCAACAAAACGAACCAGTGTCCAAGCTCTGGTCAATGCCAAAACAGGCCCATTTTCACTCCCTGGAGGACATTGCTCAAGGTACAGCCGGTAGGCTTTTACAACAACCTCTACACCTTCACAATATCCACTTTTCAACAGAAAACGGTAAGCATTGTAGAACATTGACGAATGAATATTCTGTTCCCAAGTCATAAACCAATCCGTCGAAAAGGGGAGCATCCCTTTAGGCGGAGGGCTTCCCCGCAACTCTTTATACAACCTGATCAATCGACCCCTGCTTAGTTGCGTTTCACTCTCAAGCATCTGCAATCGCGCACCTAAAGTGATGAGTTCCATTGCCAGCTGAATATCTTTCGCTTCCTGAACAATACTTTTTTCAACCATCTTTACGCTCTTTTCTTGATTGAAGTGTCATCCTGAGCGGATAACTGCTGAAAAAGATGAGTAGACAGCAAGATACCTGTATGAATTTGTTGCAGATCGTCCACCCGCGATTCCTTCGTTAACTGCTGTACAGTTTCGTGGTCTTCAAACCGAAAATGGCAAATCAGTTGGTTTGTTTCAGCTAATTTTACTAACTGAGGCAATGTCAGCTCGGCCAACGTATCAGCCATCGATTCACTAATACCTAAACGGAACATCGCAGATGCTTTCTCATGGTTAATTAACCGTTGTGCTAAAAGCAAATACGATAAATTTATGTCATAAATATGTTTGAGCAATTCAACCGTACTCATTTTATATATCCCGTCCGATTACATGAAAAAATTAAATTAAGTGATCAAAGAATCACTCACGACAAAATTACCAGTAGCATGAGATTCAATAATCTCCGACATAACTGAAATATACATCTTTAGCCAGAGCAGTAACTGTCCTTTGTATTACTCTTGGGATCGCCCAATTTCTAAAATATTTCGGTAATGGGTTGTGAAAGTATTATTGCGTCATCTGGGTAATGCACTTGCCACAATTGATTAAGAATATTCTTAATGCTAATTAACTTTACTCCTGAATCATCAACTTATACAACGGAGAATATATGTCATTTTAAATACTATGTGATCCTGATCACAAAACTAACAGCTTTTATTATGATTCTAGCTCATTAACTATTCAAGCAACAAAAAACGAGAAATAGTCTACAATTAATAAGTTAAATTATCTAAATAAAAATATTAAGGACTGTTTTTTGTTTTGTACGATCTATTAAACTTATAAATCCAAAATAACGATAAAAAATCTTTCCTTTAGTAAAATTACCAATATCTTAATAAAATTTGGCTCTTGATAATGTAGGTAGGCACTCATCTTCCACTATAACTTGATTTAGATCATAGT